>DASYRF010000453.1:0-44469 GCA_036004705.1 Myxococcota bacterium | reverse complement strand
GGAATGGGCGTTCTCGTCGAGGACCGCCACACGATGTACGTCTACCTCCCCGGCGAGGACAAGGTCCGCCGCCTCGGCATGCACGCCGCCACCGCCTCCTTCCAGGGCAGCGACTTCAGTAATGACGACATGGCCGCCATCAACTTTGCCGACGACTACGACCCCAAGCTCGTCAAGGAGGACGCCGCCAAGGCGACCCTGGAGCTCGTCCCCAGGTCGACCGCCAAGGTCGAATGGACGAAGCTCGTCCTCACCATCGATATCGCCACGCTCAACGTCGACCGCTGTGACTACTTCGACGCCAAGGACGCCGCCAAGCCCGCCAAGTCGCAGACGCGCACCGACCCCAAGCCCATCGGCGGCCGCACCGTCTTCACGCTGATCACGATGACGAACTTCCGCACCGGCCATCGCACGGAGCTGCACATCAAGGCGATGGACGTCGACAAGGGGCTGGAAGACGACTTCTTCAAGCCGCGTACCCTGATGCGGTAGTCTTCCGGTCGTATGGACCCGCTCGCTTCTGCCGCGGCGCGGCCGCTCCGCGCAGCGCTGGTGCTGCTGGCGCTGGCGGGCAGCGCGGCCGCCTCGCCGCGCGAGGCGCGCGCCGCCGACGTCGCCTTCTCCGGCAAGGCCTGGAGCGACCTCCGCTTCGCCCTCGACGCGAACCCCGAGACCGGCGCGAACGATTTCGCATTCATCCGCGACGAGTCGACCCTCAAGCTCCGCGTCGACGCCTCGCTCGAGGACCGTGTCCGCGCCGTCGCCGACGTCGAGTTGTCCTACTACGGCTTCTCGCGGCTCCACACGCTCGAGGATCTCACCCTGCGCGAGGTCGTCGATCCCTTTCGCGTGGAGATGGACGCGCTCTACGTCTCCATTAGCGACGTCGGCGGGCTCAAAGGCTTCGACCTGAAGCTCGGCCGCCAGATCGTCAGCTGGGGCACCGCCGACAAGTTCAACCCCACCGACTGGCTGAACGCCGACGACCTCGAGGATCCGCTCATGTTCGGCGAGAACATGGCGAACCAAATGATTCGCGCCGACTACGCCTTCGACGAATACGTCCTCACGTTCGTGCTCGTGCCCATCTTCCGCCCCGCGCTCCTCCCGCCCTCCGCCCTCCTCGGCCTCAAGGACCCGCGCACCTCGCCGCTGCGCTCCATCCGCGAAGGCCTCACGCCGCTCCTCGACCTGTTGGACACGTTCATCGGCCCCAACGGCGAGAGCGGCTCGCTCGACGTCTTGCCGCGCCCCGTCGTCCCGCCCACGCGCCTCGACAACATGCAGGTCGGCGGCAAGCTCGCCTGGAAGATCCTGGACATGGACGTCTCGCTCTCCGGGTACTACGGCTTCGACGACCTGCCGCTACCGTACGATGTGACCACCACGATGGCGAGCGAGGGGGGCCTACAGCGCGTCACGTCCACGGTGGAAATGCGCTACCCGCGCTACGGCGCCGCCGGACTCGACGTCGCTGGCAACCTTCCGTTCTTCGCCGACATGGGCTTTTGGGCGGAGGGCGCCGTCTTCCTGCCGCAGCGTTTCACGCTCACCATCGAGGACGTCACCTCCGACGTGCTCGGCACCATCCCGTCGCCCGCGCCGCGCGTCACCATCGTTCGCGCGGTCCCGTTCTTCAAGGCTACCGTCGGCATCGACCATACGCCTGTGAAGTGGCTCTATTTCAACCTGCAGTACGTGTACGGCTTCATCGACGAGTTCGGCGCCGGCAACATGCAGCACTATCTCGTGGGTGGCACGGACGTGCGCTTCAAGGACGGGCTCTACGTCCTGCGCCTGTTCGGCGTCTGGCAGATTCCCGAGCCCACCGGGGTCATCTTCCCTCAGGTCCTCATCTACACGTTCGAGGGGTTGGAGCTGACGGTGGGGGCGTTCCTGAACTTGGGCAAGGAAGACACGAAGTTCGGCAACGCCACCGCCGGTCGTAGCAACGTGTTCCTCAAGGCCACGGCCACGTTCTGAGCCGGCGCGCGTAGCCGCGGTGGCCCTGGGGCTGCCCCGGCGTGGGGATGGACGTGGGTCCGTGTCAGAATAGGCGCGCCCTGTGCGCGGTCCAACCATGAGCGCGGAGCTGGAGGTGCATGAGCACGTTTCGCGGGGTCGCAGTGGCGTTGGCGGCGGGGATGGCGGCGCTGGGCAGCGCGGCCCTCGTCTTGACGGCGGCAACGGCGGCGACGGCGACCCCGGCGACGGCGCCTGGTCGCTCGTTCGTGGTCGTGCAGCCTGCCGGCCCCAAAGATCTAAAGACTGTTGGCCCGTACATCAACTCGTTCCTCGGTTACATCGAGGGGCGTGCCGGCGTTCCGGCGGCCAGCTTCAAAGCGTTCTACTTCGCGGATCTCGTCAAGGGCGAGAAGGCGCTGCTCGAGAAGAAGCCTGGCTTCGCCATGCCGACCGTGGGCCTCTACCTCAAGCATCGCGCCGCGCTCGCCATGCACGCGCTCGTGCGCATCGAGGTGGAGGGCAAGCTCGACAGCGGCTACCACCTCGTCGGGCGCGCCCCCGCGGCCGCCGTGACCAGCCTCGCCCCGCTCGCCGGTAAGCGCGTCGCCTGGACCGCCTTCGACGACCCCGCCTTCGTATCGAAGGTCATTCTGGCCGGCACGCCGCTCGAGACGTTCACGCTCCAGACGGTCCTGCAGCCGGTGGCGGCCGCTCGCGCCGTCATCGACGGCACCGCCGACCTGGCGCTGCTGGCGACCGCCGACCTCGGCGCCGCGCGCAAGCTGCCGGGTGGTGACAAGCTCGTGGTCGTGTGGAACGCGCCCATCGTCCCAAATCCGCCCGTCGTCTCGCTGGCCGCGGCCTCCACGGCCGACGTGGCGGCGGTGCGCGACGCCCTGGTTGGCATGTGCGGCGACACCGCCAAGGGCGGCAAGGGCATCTGCGACGAGTTCCACATCTCCGGCTTCGTCGCCGCCACGGACGCCATGTACGACGCGGTCGCCGCGAAGCTCGTCAAGCCCTGAGCGGCACGCCGCCGGCGTCGCCTCCCACATAGGGAACGAAATCCACCCGCTCGCGCGGCGGCGGCCCGCTTCGCATCGCGGGCGCGTCTGTGGTACCTAGTGCGCGCTTGCGCGCCCTCCTTGCGACGGCGGGGGTGGCGCTCGTGGCGAGCGCCCTCGTCGGTTGCCCCTCGGGCACCCCGTCCGGCCCCACGCTGCGGGCGGCGGACCTGCCCGCCGACCCGCGTGCGCTGGCCGCGCTGGCGGACGAGCTCTACGCCCGGGGCGACCCCACCTCCCTGGAGAACGCGCTGTTCGCCTTGGAGCACGGCCGCGCCAGCCACCCGGACGACGTGGAGCTGGCGTGGCGCGCCGCCCGCGTCTGCGCGTTCATGGCCGACGACCCCGACGCCTCACGCGCGCGCAAGTCGCGCCTGGCGGGTCGTGGCGTCGACCACGCGCGCGCGGCGCTGGCCCGGGCCCCCGACCTCGTCGCCGGGCACTACTACCTCGCCATCAACCTCGGGCTGCGCGCGCAGGCCCTCGCCGCCGCGGGCGGCGTGGGGGGCCTGGCCACCGTCCCGGCGGTCGCCGCGGCGGCGCGCAAGGTCGTCGCGCTCGACCCCGCTTACGACCACGGTGGCGGCTATCGGGTTCTGGGAATGCTGCTGGTACGCGCCCCGCCCGCACCCGCGTCCATCGGCGACATCGCGCTGGGGCTGGACAACCTCGCGCTCGCTGTGAAGCGCGATCCGACCTTTCCGCTGAACCACCTGCTGTACGCAGAGGGGCTCATCGAGGCGGGGGAGTACGAGCGCGCACGCGCCGAGATCGACACGGTGATGGCCGCCCCGCCGGCGGGGGAGTGGGCGCGGATCGGCGCACGCTGGCGCGCGCGCGCGCGGGAGCTGCTCGACGACCTCGCGCGCCTGACGGGCGGTGCCGGCAGCGGTGACGGCGACGGCGACGGCGACGGCGAGGTCCCGCGGTAGCAGGCGCGGCGAGAACCGGTCCCAAGGCTCCGGCTGCGGGGTGTGGGGCGGAGCACCGGAGGAAGGTCTTGGGACCGAGACGAGCGAGGAGGCAGTCATGCAAGTGCTGGTGACGGTGTACGACTGGCTGGCGCAGAAGCACCTGGCGGCGCCGTGGCCTTCGTGGATGCCGCTCGGCTGGCCGCTGCACGTCGTGCAGGCGGCGCTGGCGCTGGTGGGGACGCTGGTCACGGTGTGGGTGGCGCGCCGCTACCTGTACCGACTGTTGCAACGGCTCGTCGGCCGCACCAAGACGGAGATCGACGACAAGCTGTTGGAGCAGGCGCGGACCCCGGCGGGGCGTGCCCTGGGTCTGCTGGGCCTGTACCTCACTGTCGGGCTCCTCCCGCTGCCGGAGGGAGCGCACAAGGTGGTTCAAGGCGCGCTCTACGCGCTGGGTGCGCTGGTGGCGGTGCAGCTCCTGCTCGGCGCGCTGTCGATTGCGCTCGCCGAATACACCGAGCGCACGCGCGACCGCGCCGACGCGCGCCTGGCGCGCGACTTCCTGCCGTTGCTGCGCAAGACCGCCACGGCGGTGGTGGTCCTGGCCGCGGTGGCCTCGGTGCTGAAGCACTTCGGGCAAGACCCGACCGCGCTGCTGGGACTGCTCGGCGTGGGCTCGCTCGCGGTGGGCTTTGCAGCGCGCGCGGTGCTGGAGAACACGTTCGCCGGGTTCGTCATTCTGCTCGACCGCCCGTTTCGCCCCGGAGACCGCATTCGCACGGCCAACGGCCAGGTCGGCGACGTGATCGACATCGGCATCCGCGCCACGCAGCTCAAGCTCGCCGACGGCAACGTGCTCATCGTCCCCAACGCCGAGTTCGTCAGCTCGCCGGTGGTGAACTTCGCCTACCCGAACCGCTCGGCGCGCGGGGTCGTCGAGGTGGGCGTCGCCTACGGCACCGACCTGGAGAAGGCCAAGGCGCTGATGGTGGAGGCAGCGCAGGCTCTCCCGGAGGTGCTGCGCGAGCCCGCGCCCGCGGCGGTGATCGTGGCGCTCGCCGAGAGCGCCGTCACGCTGAAGCTCGGCTTTCTCTGCGCCGACTACTCCGACGTGACCGGCACCGAGGACGAGCTACGCCAGCGCATCCTCCAGACCTTCGCGCAAGTCGGCATCGACATCCCTTTCCCGCAGCGCGTCGTGCACGTCGTCGGGACGGCGGGGCCTCGCTAGGGAGCATCCCGCCGCCATCCCAGCCGCGGTTGGGTCAGGAGCTCCGGGTCGGGCCCGAGTGTCCGACTTCGCCGGCGGGCGCCGTGGGCTCGTGCTCGCTGAACACCTCCGCCTCGAACCGCTGCAGCAGGACGGCGGGATCGCGCCAGGCATCCTCGGGCAAGCGGGCCTTGCGGCAGGTCGCCGCCAGGAACTGCTCGCGGTCCCAGCCCGCCTGGGTGGGGACCTGCGGCAGCAGAACACCGCGCTGATGGCCGCTGGAGATGCACAGCCCGTCGCGCCCCACGACTACCTCGTCGGGCGCGCAGCGACGCAACGGCGTCAGCACGCTGATCTCTATCTCGCAGTCGGGCAGCTCGTCGGGCTGCAGCGGCGGGAAGCGCGGATCGTGAAAAGCGGCGGAACGGGCGATACGCCAAATTTGCTGCGGGAGCGGGCCGTCGCCGGTGAGCGTGCCCACGCAGCCGCGCAGATCGTCGTCGCGGTGCAGCGAGACGAACGTCCCCGACGCGGGCGGGAACGTCTGGTCGAGGGCGTCGGGCGGTGGGTCGGCCGACTCGTCGCCGTCGAACCGGCGCCGCACGCTGTCGCGGGCGATCGCGAGCAAGCGCCGGCGTTGCGCGGCGTCGAGGTGCGGCGGGCCCTCGGGGCTCATGGAGCCTTTGCCTTCGCGCCGGCGGCTGCCGGTGTCGGCGCGGGGAGTATGCGGGTAGCAGTGGTGGTGGCGGCGCCGGCGGCCGGCACCGCCTTTGGCCGGACGGTGGGCTTCCCTTTCGCCGCGGGTGCGCGGGCATCCCTCTTCGTCGCCGTCTTGCCCTTGGCCGCCGCGGCCGGCGCCGGTGTCTCAGCCTCGTCGTCGTCGTCGCCGCGGTCGACGTAATCGCTGGACCAGGTGCCGATGAGCTTGGCGGGATCGATGGGCTTGCCCTTGTAGGCAACCGCGAAATGGAGGTGCGTGCCGGTCGACGTTCCGGTGGAGCCGACGAGCCCCAGGGTGGCGCCGGCGCGCACCAGCTCCCCGATGAACACGTGCACCTCCGAGAGGTGTCCGTATAGCGTCTGGAAGCCCCCGTCGTGGTTCAACACAACGAGGTTGCCGTAGCCGTAGAACCAGCCGGCGTGAGCGACACGGCCCGGGCCGGCGGCGTGCACTTCCTCGCCTAGGTCGCCGTCGAGGTCCAACGCGCCGTGGAAGCCTCGCACCTTGCCGCGCTTCTTGAAGGGCTTGGGGCGCTTTCCGAAGTGGCTCGTGATGACGATGCGGTCGAGCGGCCAGTGAAAGACGAAGGGGCCGCCGGCAAACGACCCTGGCGTCGCGGCGGCGTCGGCGGGCAGCTCCGGGAAGGCCGCTGGCGGCTCGAACGCGCCTACGTCGACCGGCGAGGTGGCGCCGCTCCCGGCGACGCCCCCGGCGTGGGCTGCGGTGCCCCCCGCGGAGGCGGCGACGGCGAGGCAAAGGGCAGCGCGGCCCGGCACGCAGGAGGACCAACTGCGGCCCATGGAATCAGCGTACCAGGGATCCTTGGAGGTCCAAACGAAAAGCGCGGCCGCGGCGCCAGTAGCGATGACCCGCGCCTCGTCGGGCGGGGGGGGCGCGCTACGGCCGCCGGCTGGATCGGACCCGCGCTACTTCTTGCCGCGTAGCAGATCGGAGAAGCCGCGGCGCTTGGGCGGCGGGCTGAAGTCGCGGATGGGAACGAAGCCGCTCTCGTCCTCGAGGTTCGAGGCTCGGACGACGAAGCAGAGCTCCGGCTGGCGCTTGTCGGTGGCCGGGTCGTCCTCGTAGCGGTAGCGCCAGACGACGCGGATCTGCTGGTCCGAGACCTCGCCGTCGAGCGCAGCGACGCGCGACCCCGCAGCGTCCAGCACCTCGACCTCCACCAGCGCGCCGTCGGGGTGGCCGGGGGCGTCGCACAGCAGTGCGATCGGGCGGTCGACGAGGATCTCGTCCCCGTCCCACCGCGCGTTCTCGAGGGGCCGGCGGTCGACGCGGCGCATGGGCGGGGAGGGCATGGCGATGTGGGGGAGCGTGGCCATCTCCGGCATGTCGGTGTCGGCGTCGGGCTCGGAGTCGGCGTCGTCCTCGGCGGCGGGGCCGGCCGCGGCCCGGTCGTCGTACGGGAGCGGCGTCGCCGCCGGCGCGGCTTGGGCGACAGACGCGGGCTGCGGCTGGAGTGTGGACCGGGACGGGGAGGGCCGGCCGGTCGGGGGCGCGACCGCCGGCGGGCGCGCGGACGTCGGCCCGTCCGCCGAGGGCGCCGGGGATGGGGCCGGTGCGCCTGCAGAGACGCCCGCCCCGTGGGGGCCACCGGCGACGGCGGCGACGCCCGCGGTGATGGTCTGACGATCGGTGTCGTCCCGACGGGCCGCCAGCCCCGCGGCCACTTGGGTCTGCACGGCGGCGATGTCGCGTTGCAGCGCCGCGATGGCCGCGTCCACCCGCTGGAGCGCTACGGCCGCCGATCGTTGCGCATCCTCGATGCGTCCGGCACGCTCGCCCAGCGCCTGCAGCTCCTTGCGCGCCGCGCGCGCCTCGTCTTTGGCGCCCGCGACGTCCGCCAGCACCTCGTCGGGGATCTTCATCGCACCCGACGCCGCTGCCGCCGCGCCGCCGCGGCCCCCACCCGACTCGCCTCCGCCCGCGCCGCTCGCCGCCTCGTCCATACGCCGCCGCAGCGACGACGCCATCTCCGACGAAAGCGCCGCCGTCTTCTCGGCGCGCTCCAGCCGGCGCTCAATCACCGCGATGTCCGCGCGCAGGCGGTCGACTTCCAGCGCCATGGCCGAACGCTACGAAGCCCGGCCCGCCCCCGTCAAGGCACCAGAGGTGGCTCGCCCGTCTCCAGCCAGTCTTCCATCAGCGCGCGCATCTTCGCCGCCTCGGCGGGCCGGGCGTCGAACACGTTGGTCTTCTCGCCGGGATCCGTCCCCAGGTCGTACAGCTCCCACGCGCCTTCGTCGACGTGGTGGATGACTTTCCAGCCGCCGACGATGAGCGCCTTGGCCGCATGCGGCCACGCCGGCGCCGGCAACATCTCCGCGGGCACGGTGCGCGCAGCGTCCGGCCGCCCTACCAGCAACGGGACCAGGCTCCGGCCCTGCGCGCGATCCAGCGGCGGCGTGCTGGCCAGCTCCAGTAACGTCGGCGCCACGTCAATCAGCCGCACCGGCTCGTCCACTGCGCGCGCCGCCAGTCCTGGCACGCGCACCAGCAGCGGCACGCGCAGCACTTCCTCGTACAGCGACTGCCCGTGGAAGCTGAACCCGTGCTCCAGGAACCCTTCGCCGTGGTCGCTGAAGAGCACGACCACCGTGTTCCCCGCCAAGCCCGACTTTTCCAGCGCATCGAGCACCGTACCCACGTAGCGGTCCGCATACGCAATCTCGCCGTCGTACTTGTCCAGCCAGCTCGTGCCGAAGCTGGGCGAGCCGTCGTGGTCCATGTACTTTCCGTGCGGCTCGAAGAAATGCGTCCACACGACCCACGGCTCGCGGCGCCCGCGCAGGCTCTCGAGCGCGCGCGTGACCTTTGCCGCCACCGACGGGGCAGGCGAGTCGGTGTTCGAGTCCTTGAGGTCGAGCGCGCCTTCGTCGTCCCACGCGGCGAAGCCCTTCGCGAAGCCGCGATCGCGCGTGAAGTAGTAGTGTTGGAAGGCGCCGGTGTTGTAGTACCCGGCCGCGGCGAGTACTTCGAAAACGGTCTGATTTTCCGGCAATACGGCGGGGAAGTTCAAGGCGCCCTCTTGCCAGGCGATGCCGCCCGGCATCCGCCCGCACAGGAACGAGGGGAACGACCGCGGCGTGTTGGGCGCCTGGGCGTAAGCGCGCATGAAGCGCGCCGCCGAGGCGGCGAAGGCGTCGATGCGCGGTGTCGTGGGACGCGCGTACCCCGCGTAGCCGACGTGGTCGGCGCGCAAGGTGTCGATGGTGACGAGCAGGAAGTTCGGGTGCGCGGGAAAGCCGGCCGGGAGACCGGCGCGCGCGTCGACTGCAGGGGCGGGGCCGGCGGGTGCGGAGCCGAGCCCCGTCCCCGGGCCGGCGCTCGGAGTGCCCGTGCCCGGACCCGCGGTACCGGCCCTTCCGGCGCCCTCTGCCTTGCACAGATCCCCGCCCATGCAGTTCTCGTCGACGCCGTTGCAGGCAACCTCGCTGGCGCCCGGGTGGACGGCCGGGTTGCCTTCGCCGCAGTCGCCCCCGAGCCAAAGCGAGGCGTAGCCGTCGCCGTCCCGGTCGTAGAGGCGGTTCGTCAGGGCCAGCAGCTTGGCGCCGGCGGGGGCGCCGCCGGTAAGGGCCAGCCGCGCGCCGGGCGCGCGGGGCAGCGCGTAGGCCGCGCCGACGTGGGCGCCGAGCGCCAGCGCCGCAGCGGCGGCCAGCAGTGCCGTCCCCGCCCGACCGCCTTGCGCGCGGGAGCGGCCCAGCGCCCAGGCGAGCGCGCCCGCGAGCGCCGCGAACGCCAGCCCCTCGCCCGGCGCAGCCAGGATCCGGGCGCCCAGCCCTACGCGCGCGACGAGCAGCGCGGCCGCCGCCGCCACGCCCGCGCCGAGCAAGCCCAGGGCTCCGCGCAGCGCCCAGCCTGGCGGGAACAGACGCACCGCCTCGCGTGCGGCGAAGGCGAGGGCGGGCGCCGCCGCCACGGCCGAGGCGCCGGCCACGACAGCCACCAGCCCGAGAAGCATCGCCGCGAACGCCTGCACCGCGAAGTACTGCGAGACGGCGAGGTGTACGACGGCGACCGCCGCGCCCGGCAGCGTCAGCGCCGCCGCCGCGCCCAACACCCAGCCGGCGGCGCGGCGGTCGGCTTCGATGTCGGGCGGGTGCGCGCCCGTGCGCCGCCAGAGAGCCACGAGGTTCGGCCCGAGCTCCGGCAGCATGCGTGCGGCGCCGCCGAGCGCCGCCGCCACGACGCCCCCCGCCAGGAGCCCCGCCGGGGCGAACAGCCCCAGCAGTGCCAGGCCCAGCACGGCGCCCCCGCCGCGCGGCGCGACGGTCCACTCCGCCACCGCCAGCCCGATTGCCGCGATCGTTCCCGCCACCGGCAGCGCGCGCACCCATGGCCGCATGGCGCCGGCCTATCACCGGCCCCGGCGCTCCGCAAGAATCCCCGCGGACGCTCGCCTTTTTACCGCCAGAGCAGCGGGTGAACGTTCACGGCGTCGGCCTTGGCGAGCGCGTAGGCGTCGCTCCCGTCGATCACGTAGAAACGATAGGTCGCCGCTTCGTCCAACGGCAGGGTCTCGTCGCGGAAAATCAGCTCCGCCGAGCCAGCGCCGATCCCGGCGGCCAGATGAACGGTCCGAGTGTCTTTCACCAGGAACCGGCCGGGGCCCAGCTCGATCACGCCCGAGGCGACGGGCAGGAAAGTCTGCGTGAACGAGAAGGCCGACTCGTCGGCGCGCACCATCTCGCCTTCCAGGCCGGCCGGCGGCGTGGCGATGGCGGTCCCCCCGCGCGGAAAGCGCATCTCCACCGTCGCGCTGCCGCCGCTTGACGGCGCCACGGTGATCTCCACCAGCGGGTCGCCCGCCTCGTCGGTGTACCAGTCGGCCGTCACCGCGCGCAGTCCGGCCGCGACGACCACCGTGAACAGTGGCGCGGCCGGCGACAGCATCTCCGGCGGCGGAGGCGCGACTGCTTCCGTCGCGGTCCCCGTCGCAGTGTCGATCTCCGCGTACGCCCAGCCGAGCCGCGCCAGCAGGTCCGTCACCAGCGCCTGCGCGCCGCCCGCCGCCGCCGCGGCGTGCTCGAATCCGTATTCCACCTCGCCCAGCCACGGGTTCCACCCCGTCGTGTCGCTGACCTCGGCCTTCAGCAGCTCGCGGATCGCCGCGTCGCGCCTCGCGCCGTCGTCCGCCGCGCCTTCCCCCGCGCCGGCTGCGGCGGCCACGAGCACCTCGGCCGCCAGCACGTCGTCGCGCGCCGCGCGCACTGCGGTGAGCACGCCGTTGTCGCGCTCCGAGGGCCGCGAGATGCCGGCGCCGCCCATCCATCGCCAAAGGTTCTGCGTGTCGTCCGGCTGCCACGTCCCGTCGAGCACCGCCGGCGCGGCGACCGCAGCCACGCTCAGCGCATCGAGCGCCGCGACGTAAGCGGCGACCGACACGACCGCGAAGCCCGCGTCGGCCGCGGCCTGGAACTCGCCCTCCAGCGCCGTCACCGCGGCGGGGTCCGTGACGAACGCCGGCCCGGCGTACGGGTTGAGCCCGCCCGTGGCGGCCAGCTCGCCGTCGTTGAAGAAGACCCACGTCGTCTGCACACCGGACGCGGCGTCGTCGACCGCGCCGCTGACCACCAGGTCCAGCCCGCGCAGCGTGTAGCGCGGTGGGCGCGGCTCCGCGGCATGAAGGTACGAATGAAGATTGCGCGCCCATACCAGCCCACCGTAGCCGGCCTGCGCCAGCGCGTCGGCCACGCCCTCGCCGAACTGCCCCTCCTGCAGGAAGGCCGTCGGGCCCACGGCGACGCACGCCGCGGCCGCCGAAGCGTTCGTGGCCGCGATCGACCATTCCAGGTCGCGGCGCGGCCAGGCGACCACCAGCTCGTCGGACCAATGCGCCGATTGCAGCTCGACTTGCCCGGCTTCGACGAGCGCGCGCAGCTTGGCCAGCACGCCGGGATGCCGCGCGGCCATCGCGTCGAGCATCAGCCCTTGCATCTCCAGGCTCGTGCCCCACGCGGGGTGCGCGGCGAAGAGGTCGAGGATCGGCTCGAAGCTCTGCACGATGATGGCGTCTTCGAGGTCGGACTCCGAGACCTCGTAGAGCGGATACCCCTCCAGGCCGCCCGCGACATACTGCAGGTTGAAATGGAAGACGCTCAGCGCGAAGCGGGTCTCCCCGGCCGGCGCCGCCAGCGGCACGAACGGCGCCGGACCGCCCACGCATGGCACCGCCCCGTCCCCCGCCGCGCCCGCGTCGCCCGCGTCGGTCGCGCCCGGCCCCGCATCGCGCCCGCCGCCGCACCGGCACCCCGCGACGAGCGCCAGCGAGAGCGCTAGCAACAACGGCACAAGCGGCGCTTCGCGAGCTCGGGCGGGGCAGTGCGTGCTCAACGGTCGCCTTCCCACGACGCCAGCGCCTGGTCGATGTCGGCGCGGGTGGGGATGGCCCCGCGCCCGCCCAGGCCGCGGCAGCTCAGCCCCGCCGCCGCGGCCGCGAAGCGCATCGCCCGCGCCAGGTCCCACCCTTCCAGCATCGCGTGCAGGAACGCCCCGTGATAGACGTCCCCTGCACCCGTCGTGTCCGCCGCCTGCACCGGCATCGCGCCCATGGACACGAGTCGCGCGCCGCCGTCGCCGCCCACCGCCCCGTAGGCCCCCAGCGTGATGACCACGATGGGCGGCCCCATCGCCCGCAGCGAGGCCACCTGTTCCGGCAGCTCGCCGCGCGGAGCCATCTCGTTGGCGAACCGCTCCGACGCCACGAGCACGTCGCACAGCGCGATGAGGTCGCCCATCCCCTTGCGGCTCGACCCGGAGTCGAGCACCACCTTCATCCCGCGGCGCCGCGCGGTTTCGGCCGCCGCCACCGCCGCCTCGGGATGGTGCCCGTCCAGGTGGAGCATGCGCGCGCCCATCAGCAGCCCCGGCGGCACCTCCGCCGGCCGCAGGGCGCCCACGGATCCTCCCGTGGAGAAGACGTTGCGCCGTCCCGTGCGCGCCTCCACGGCGATGAACGAGAACGGCGATACGACGTCGGGCTCGCGCACCAGCCCCGACACGTCCACGCCCGCGTCGCGCAATCCCGCGGCGATGAAGTCGCCGAAGTAGTCGTCGCCCACCTTGCCGATGAACGCCGTCCGCCGCCCCAGTGTCGCCGCCGTCACCAGCGCCGTCGCCACCGGTCCCCCGCCCTGTATGGAGAAGGTACCGAGGTCGACCTTCTGGTCCACTTCCGGGTAGCGGTCCACCACGCCAAGGAAATCGATGTTGGCGTGGCCCAGGCCCACGATCTCGACGCCCGCCTCCATGGGCTGCCTCACCCGGCGGGCCGGTTTAGGGCCCCGTCGTCCGGCTCGTCGAAGGGGCTCACGTCCCCATCCACGTCGTCGTCCTCGTCGTCGTCGTCCTCGTCCTCGTCGTCTTCGAGGGCTTCGTCGTCGTCCTCGTCCACGCCCGGAACGCCGTAGTCGTAGTCGTCGTCGGGGCCGCCTTCCTCTGATCCGCCCTCGTCGTCGTCTTCGTCGCGCGGCCTCTCCGCGCCGGCGTCGCCGTCCTCGACGAACCCGTCGTCTTCGTCGTCCAGATCGTCGGCCTCGCCGTTGTCGCCGTCTCCCCCCTCGTGAAGGTCTTCGTCGTCGTCTCGACGCGCCGAGCACGCCCAATCGTGCATGCGCCTCCTTCCGCGGCCAACTTATCACAACCGCCGCGCGCCGTTCCCGCTCGGTTGATCGCAGCGCACGCCGCGGCTATGTTGCTGGAAGGCACAACGCGGAGGCGTTCATGGCGGCGAATTCTCGCGAAGCGGTCATCGTCGGCGCGGCGCGCACGCCCATCGGCTCGTTCCAGGGGGCGCTCGCGTCCGTGGCGGCGCCCCAGCTCGGGGCCACCGCCATCCGTGCCGCGCTGGAGCGCGCCAAAGTGCGCGTCACCGGCGACGGCGCCGCGCGCGTCGACGAAGTCTACATGGGCTGCGTGCTCCCCGCCGGCACCGGGCAGGCGCCGGCGCGTCAGGCCGCCCTTGCCGCCGGCCTGCCCAACACCACCCCTTGCGTCACCGTCAACAAGGTCTGCGGCTCGGGCCTGTACGCCGTCATGCTGGCCGATCGCGCGATCCGCGCCGGCGACGCCGAGGTGGTGGTGGCCGGCGGCATGGAGAACATGTCGCAGGCGCCCTACTACCTGCCGAAGGCGCGCGACGGGTACCGCCTCGGCCACGGGCAGGTGCTCGACGGTCTGGTCAAGGACGGGCTCTGGGACGTGTACAACGACTTCCACATGGGCAATGCCGCGGAGCTGTGCGCGCGCGAGTGCGACGTGCCACGCGACGCCCAGGACGCGTTCGCCGCCGAGAGCTACCGCCGCGCGCAGGCCGCCATCGGCGCCGGCCAGTTCAAGCCGGAGATCGTCGCCGTGGAGGTGGCCGGCCGCAAGGGCACCGTCCGCGTCGATACCGACGAGGAGCCCGGCCGCGGCGACGTGGCGAAGCTCGCTACGCTCAAGCCGGCGTTCGAGAAGACCGGCACCGTGACCGCCGGCAACGCATCGAGCATCAACGACGGCGCCGCCGCGCTGGTGGTCATGTCGCGCGCCCGTGCCGAGAAGTACGGCCATCCCATCCTGGCGCGCATCGTCGGCCACGGCAGTGCGGCGCAGGCGCCGGAGTGGTTCACGACCGCCCCGGCCGCCGCCATCGAAGCGACGCTCGCGCGCCTGTCCTTGACCACCAAGGACGTCGACCTCTACGAAATCAACGAAGCCTTCGCGGTCGTGTCCATCATCAACAACCGCAAGCTCGGGCTGGACCCGGACCGCGTGAACATCTGGGGCGGCGCCGTGGCGCTCGGCCACCCGATCGGCGCCTCCGGCGCGCGCGTCCTGGTGACGCTACTCCACCAGATGTCCGCGCTCGGCAAGAAGCGCGGCCTCGCCTCGCTCTGCATCGGCGGCGGCGAAGCCGTCGCCCTCGTCGTCGAGCGACCCTAGTCGGCGCGGGCCGCGCCCGACTTCGGCGCCGGACCGCAGTCGTCTTTGAGGAAAACAGAGAGGTCAGTCCGTGTCATGGGTCGGGCTCGCTTCGGACGGCGTAGACGACGACCGGCTCGGCGCGGCCCTTGACCTTCTCCTCGGCGACGCGCTCGCCACGGAAGCGCCCGGACACGAGCCGCCAGGTGCTCTCGCTGGCCAGTACCTCGACGTGCAGCGCCTTGGTGAGGCCTTCGATGCGCGAGGCCACGTTCACGGCGTCGCCGATGACGGTGTACTCGCCCTGGTCGGCGCCGCCCAGCATTCCGGCGGCGACGGTGCCCGTGTGCAGGCCGATGCCGATCTCGATGGCGGGCTCGCCGCGGGCGACGCGGGCGCAGTTCAGCTCGGCCAGCGCGGTGCGCATGTCGAGGGCGGCGCGGACCGCGCGCTCGGCGTGGTCGGTGGTGCGATCGGGGACGCCCCACACCGCCAGCAGGCCGTCGCCCAGGAACTTGTTGACCATGCCGTCGCGTCCTTTCACCACCTGCGCCATGTGGCCGAAGTACTCGTCGAGCAGGGCGAGGACGTCGCGCGGCGCCAGCGTCTCGGCGATGGCGGTGAAGCCGCGGATGTCGCTGAAGAGCACGGTCACCTCGCGCTGCACCGGGAGAAGCGCCCCGGCGCCGTAGGAAATGACGCGGTCCACGATCGCCGCGGGGAGTAGGCGGGAGAGGTTGTCGCGGCGACGCAGGTCGCGGAAAAGACGCCGGATGGACCCGTTCGTGAGCCCCACGAGCAAACCTAGCGCGGCGAACCCGCCGCACACGAACGGCGTAGAGATCGGCGAGAGGGCGTGGCCCAGCACGCCCAGCAGGACGTAGCTGGCGCAAGCGAGGACGGTCGACCAGAGCACGTGCAGCCAGTGGTAGCGCGCGACCGAGAACGAAAGGACGATGCCGAACGCGGCCACGCCCATCTCCGGATAGACGCGCCCGAAGGCGGCGAGGTCGCGCGCACCCATGAACGTCATGAAGGCATAGTCGATGACGGCCGTGGCGAGCGGCGCGTAGCGCGCCAGGCGCGGGTTGGGCTCGCGCAGGCGGCGCAGTTGCACCAGGAGCGCGATCGCGAAAAGCACGTAGATCACGACGGTCACCTGGCGCAGCCGGTCCGGCGGGTCGGCGTGGCCGAACGCGGGGGCGAGGACGCCCTGGGTCAGCGCGAAAAGCGCCACGGTGGCGAGGCGCACCCACGAAACGCGCCGCTCGCCGGCCAGCGAGCTCTCCGCGAGGACGAGATCCTCGTTACGGCGTGTCTCGAGCAGGCGCAGATGCGCCGTGACGCTTCCGTCCTCCGAGCCGCCCCGTGCCATGGCGGCATCCTACGCCCGCCGCGCGCGGCCCCCAACAGCAGCGCTGCGCGCTCGACCTCGCCCTATCGCGGGTCCTGACTCGCGGCGAACGTCAGACCGTCCGGGTCGCGATACGTCGAAATGCGCGCACCGGACTGCTCGCGCGGCGGTTGCACGCACGTCACGCCGGCCGCGACGAGCTTTGCGTGCAGCGCGTCGAGGTCCGCCACGCTGAAGCCGATGCGGCACGTGCCGGCGGGCTCGCCGTCGCCGGCGGGCGGTGCCGGCGCCGTCATCGTCGTCGGATGGAGTGCCAGCGTCGTGCCCTCCGTGGCGAACTCCGTCCAGTACGGCGATTCGAACTTGAGCGGGAGACCTACGACGTCCCGATAGAACGTCACCGAGCGAGCCATGTCGCTCACGAAGACCATCGCATAGGAAATGCGCACCGCGTTTCTCCTTTGGGTCGCCAGCCAAGGGCGGCTCTCGGTGGCGACCATAGCAGGACACGCGCGTGACGAGTCACCCGGGCTAGGGACCGGTTGCGGCCCGCGACGGAAGCGGACGTGAAGTCAGCCGCGGCGCGTGCCGGCGAGTAGCGCCCAGCCGTCGTCGAACTGCGGAGGCTCCAGGGAGAACGCGGCGGCGTAGGCGGCGCCGATGTCGCGGGCCTGGTCGGCCAGCAAGCCCGAGAGCGCGAGGTGGGCGCCGGGGCGGGCGAGGGCGGCGAGGCGCGGCGCTAGGGCGACGAGTGGGCCGGCGAGGATGTTCGCGACCACCACGTCGGCGGAGAACGCCGGGGGCAGACCGTCGTCGTCGGAAAGCGCGATGCGGACGCCGTTGCGCTCGGCGTTCTCGGCGGCCGCGGACAGCGCCTGCGGGTCCAGGTCGACGCCTGCGGCGCGCGCGGCGCCCAGGCGGAGCGCGGCGATGGCAAGGATGCCCGAGCCCGTCCCGTAGTCGAGCACCGTTTCGCCGCCGCGGATGGTGGCTTCGAGCCACGCCAGGCAAAGCCGCGTGGTGGCGTGCGCGCCGGTGCCGAACGCCAGGCCAGGGTCGAGCCGCAGGTTGAGCGCGGTGGGGTCAGGCGGCTCGTGCCAGGAGTGCACGACCCACAGCCGCGGCGTGATGCGCAGCGGGGCGTTGAGCCGCTGCGTCTCGCGCACCCAGTCGCGGTGCTCCAGACGTTCGACGGCGAAACGCGGCGGCGCAGGGACCCCGGCGGCAGCGGCGGCGGCGGCCACGAGCGCCGCGGGGTCGGCGTCTTCAGGCAGGAGCGCGCTCACCACGCACGCCTCCCAGAAGCGCGGCGTCGCGGGAAGCCCCGGCTCGCCGAACAGGGGCGCCTCGTCGGGCGCCTCGGCGCGCGCGTCGGCCACGCTGACCGACAACGCGCCCGCCGCCAGCAGCGCGTCGCTCAGCGCCTCCACCTCCGCCCCGCGCGCCTCCAGCCTCACCGTCAGCCACGCCACGCCCACCGCCTCCCGCACCGCCCGCTGACGTCAGGTCATGATCGGGGTGGTGGTCACCGTCGGCAACGACAAGTCGCTCCGGACGCCGAGGCCATTGTCGTACACCCGCCAGATCGCGCCCTGCGGTTTCGGATTCGCCGCCGCCACTCGAATGCCGTCCTGGCAGGATTCGATGGCGTTGTCACGGACGACGAAATACGCGCCGAAATCGCCACGCGCTTGGATGCCGACGCCCGGAGGCTCCTCTCCGATGCCCCCTTGCGGGGTGAAACGCACGACGTTGCCGTCGACGAGCGTGTTGAAACAGCGGCCGACGAAGATGCCGCGGTACTCGGCGGGGAAGACCGTTCCAAGCGTCGCGGCAAGCGTGTTTCCACTTATCAACGCGCGGCTCGCGAAGGACAGGCTGCCCGGCACGAGATCTCTCTCGATCACCGCTCCGGTGCCGTCGAACGATTCATCCGGCGGTCGTACCGAGATCGGGCGGGCCACCGACATCAGAGTGTTGCGGACCACGTGGGTGTCAGGGAGGAAGGTGCCGCCAACGACAATCCCGTGGAAGGCGGCCGCGATGAGCTTGCTGAACGGCGGCAACTTGCTCGCGCCCATGAACACGCTGTTGTCTTCGATGTCCGCGCGGAACGCGTCGAGGATGATTACGCCGACTTGCCCCTGTCCCACTCGAAAGTCGCAGCCGCGGACGCGGGCGGAGGTCTCGGCCCTCGCTTTGGTCAAGTTGTAGCTGAGGCAGCCCGCCGATAGGTCCGTCCCAGTGTTGCAGTCAACTCGCACGCGCTCCACGTTCACTCGTGCGCAATCAACGAAGCGCAGCGCACCTTGGACGGCGTACAAGTGGTTTGGGTTCTCCAGGTGGGACAGGGCGCCCGGCGGAACGATCTGTTTCGTGACGCCTGGACCGCTCCACGACAGCGTAACCGTTGCGCCGCCGCCATTCTCGAAGAACTCGAGCCGGATCTTCGAGGGTTGCGCGGTCGAGAGCACGACCAGCGTGCTCTGGTTCTCGAGGGGAGGCGTTAGTACCCACGAGTCGATCACCAGCTGGTCGTCGATCCACAGCCTTACACCGTCGTCGTGCACCACGAAGAAACGGTAGTCGCCGGTCTGTGGAGGAGTGACGAAGCCGGTCCAGCGCACCGAGAACGTGTCGGGGCCGACGAGCGGATCGGGTGAGCCAATCCCCCAGTTGAACGCCACCTGAGGGTCCGTGCGCACGAGCTTCAGCTCCGTGAACGTCTCGGCTGGCCCTGGTGGGGTGGTACCCGGCGCCTTCACCTCATCGTAGTATTCGCCTCGCAGCCCGGGTAGCAGCGCCTCGGCCGGGCCTTCACCCTCGGCGACAATGCTGAGATCGCGTACATCGACGCTTTGCCACCCCTCGAAAGACAGAACGACCGCCTTGCTCTCGCCGATAATGCGCGACGCTTCGCCGGCTCCGGTCACCGTGAGATGGCTGTCCTCGGCCGCGTCGGCGCTAGGTCTGATGCGGATGATGTCCTTCGCCAGGAAGTCTCCGGGCGGGACGCAGACGTGCGCGCTCTTCGTCACGGTATCGAAGAACGCCTGCAGGTCCTGCACCGCGTCCGTGGGCACGACCATCTCGCCGCAGCCGACGTTGGTGATCGCGCAGAGCTGGTCCAGCGCCTCTGCGACGGTCTCGACGCCCGCCAGCTTGGTACAGGCGTCCCCGGGCGTGTAGGCGACCTCGGTGGCGATGCTCAGGTTGGCCGTGAAGCCGAGGACCCGATCGACCCCGTTGGGGGCGGGGGTCACGAGCTTGGCGCGTACCCATTGCACGGGCGGCCCGAAGGGGTCAGGCAGCCAGTAGCAGTAGACGACGCCGCTCGCGTCGGGGGCCACCGTCAACGTCAGAATGTTCGATCCGGGGCCCCCCGACGTCGCCGACAGCATGGCGCCCAGCAACTTCTGATCGGTGCTGAACTCGACCGTAACGGTTTCGTACGGGTCGCACAGGTTTCGGACCTGCACGGAGAGGGGCATGGGCAGCCACTCGCCGGGCATCGCGTCCTGACCGTCGCCGTCGACGGCGACGAAGTCAGGCTCGTGAACGACGTGGTCGACGATGTCCTGGACAGTCGTCTTCGTGGCGATGAAGTCGCATTCGCCCGGATCGTAGGCCACGTCATAGCCCACGCTGCGATTGGCGGTGAAGGTGATCGGCAAGTGGCGCGGCGGGTTCGCGACGTTGCCCCACTGGTCGAGCAGCTCGGCGACGACCTGGTACACGTTGTCGGGCGGATTGGGGAGCGTGCGCCCGATCACCCACTGCACTTGGGCGACTCCCTTGACGTCGGTGATCGCTGTTACCGTGGTTCCCGGTGACGGGGTGCCGCCAACGAGAGTCGCCTTCCCCCGCGTGACTGTGAAGCGGACGTAGGCGCCCTCGACTGGCCACTGGCCGTTGGCGACCCCGGTCTGGAGCAATGCAGGCAGCGGCAGGTCCTCGGCGCTGTCGGGATCCGTCAGCGTCGGCATCACCTCCTGGCCGTCGCCGCCGAGGTAGAAGAAGCTCGTCAGCTCGGTCACCGGCGGGAACAGCTGGCGGCAGTCCTGCAAGGTGTCGAACTTGGCGCCGTCCCAGTGCAGCATCCCGAGGCGGCAGTACTGATGGCCGATGCCCAGCGGCAGCTTGTCGAGGTTGCCCAGCTCGTCGGGCGGCCATTCGATCCCGGCCGCCGTGTGCTCCGTCGTGGCCGTGCGCGCCGGAATGAGCCAATAGTCGCCGGTGCGGTAGATCCCGTCGCCGGGCGTGCCGTCCGGCGCGAAGAAGCGGACCTGCACGCCCTGCTCGAGCTCGACGAAGCTGGTCGTGGTCTTCACGCCGGTGCTGGTCGCCCCGGTGCCGGTCTGGTCCCAGCGGCGCAGCTTGGGAAAGAACAGCGCCGCGCCGTCCGCGTCCAGCGAGAGCGCCGCCGGCGTCGTCTTGAGCGTGACGATGCGGTTCGCGGGGTCGACGCGCTCGATCTGGTGCAACTGGCCAGGGAGGCCGTTCAGCTCCGACGAGTCGTCGCTGATCTCGACCCACTGGTCGGCGGCGAATCCGAGCACCTCGTCCCGCCCGAGGCTGGTGACGGTGACTTCGCGCTTCGTGGTGTCGATCTTCTCGATGGCCGTGACGACCGAGCCGTTGTCCCGCGACCATTTGAACGTGGCGGTCCCCGACGTGCCGCCCTGATGGACCTCCACGCGGTACAGCTGGTTCTCGAGCCCGCGGTAGCCCGAGGCCGGCGGCACGCTGCAGGGCTCCTCGTCAGGCGCGGCGGCTTTCGCCTGCGCGCTGAGCCTTCCGCTGGAAGGCGCGGTCAGCGCCGTGAAGTCGGGGAAGGCATCCGCGCAGGTGCCGGTCGCCCCCGGCGCCTTCCACAGCTTCACCTGCCAGATCGTCTTAGTGCGCGTCGCCGTGTCCGGCCCACCGAGCGCGACCTCGCGAATGAGCGTGTCGTCGAGCGCCGTGAGATGCCGCGGCCAGACGTCGAGGTAGACGACGTAGAGCGCGGCCGCGCCGGTGACGGGCGTCGCCCTGGGCAGGTCAGGCTGCGCGGTGTAGGGAATCGCGTTCTCGTTCTCACAGAGGATCCCGCCCGCGTAGTAGCGCCCGGCGCGTAGGACGAAGTCCCCGGCGCTCAGCGGCAACAGCTTCGGGTCGTGGGCGTTCAGCCAATCCTGCTCATCCGTGGTGAGCGTCGCGGCGTCGCGCACGATCTCGAAGGCCGCGTCGTGCATCGGCCCGCCGCAGCCGCCGACCAGATCGAGCGTCGTCGTCTGGTGGCGGTGGCCGACGATGTCGGCCTGCTCGTTCCAGTCGGCGTCGAGCTGCACCCGCCCTTGCTGCATACGGACGCCCGAATAGTGCTTCTTCGGTTCGAAAGTACGGCGGCTGAAATCGCCCTTCATCGTTGCCTCCAGGAGCCGGCGGGTACTGGTTGAAACGCTCGGTGACCGTGCGGTCAGGTCGCGTTGAACACGCCGACCTCCAGACCAAATCTCAGGAATTCTTCGAGGCGCGCGCGCAGGCGCGCCTCACGTTGCGGCTGCATCAGATCGTGGAACACGCCCATCTCCGACTCGTCGTCTGCGCCCTGCCGGATCTCCTTGGCGCAAAGGGCGGCGAGCTGGCAGTAGGCGGGCTCGCCGTACTGCATCGACTCGAACAGCGGGTACATCCGCGCGGCGTCGGCCGCGTGCGCGGGCTGGCAGTGGAACCGGCGCGGTACGATCGCGCCGAGCGGCACGTGCGAGAAGCGCACGCACCCCTCCTGCCGTCGCTTTACCTGCACTGCCGCCGGCCACAGCGCCGCGTCAACGCCGTCCGGCAAGCGGGCGGCGAAGATCGTGTTGCTGGCCAGCGTCAGCATGGTCGCGTGCACGCGGCCGATCACCGTGCTGTTTTCCACGCGCAGCGCGCCGGCCGCCCCGTCGCCGTCGAGCGCGGCATAGGCGACGCCGGTGTCGGCCGTGGCGTCGACGATACTGCCGGCGACGCGGGCGGAGGCGCCTTCCACGACGCGCAGCGCGCCGACGATGCTGCGGTCGATGCGCAGCTCGAGGTCGGGCGCCTCTACGACGACGCTCGGCGCGTCGCGCTCTTCGAGCTGGCCGTCCACCGCGAAACCGAGCCCGGGGACGAGCGCGCAGTCGCGCAGATCCAGGCGGCGCAGCAGGTTGGGCGCGCCGTTCCAAGTCGCCGGCACGCGAACGGTGCCGCCGGCGATCAGAAGCCCTTCGATGATCACTGACGACTCGACCGTCGCGCCCACCAACAGCTCGCCGGGGGTCGTGGGATCCCCGAGCACGAGCAGCGGGCGGCGCTTGTTCGCCGAACGCAGCACCACGTTGCCGCCCGAGCCGTCGACGACGGGCGCCTCCAGGTAGCGGCCCGCGTCGGTGACGACGACCTCGCCGCCGCCGCCGGCGAGCTGCGCCAGCGCCGCGGTGACGGTCGCCTGGTCCGCCGGCACCAGCACCGCCGCCGCGGTCGGGGGTGCGCCACGGCGATCGTACTCGCCACCGCCGACGTTGGCGCTGAATCCCGTGTTGAACGTCACACGCACGGCTGTCTGGTTCGCGGCGAACGACAGGCGCCCGAGCTCCGGGTCGAGGGAGACCGCCTTGCCGGCAGGCGGCTCGTGCACCCAGCCCTCCAGGTTGCACGCCTCGATGTCCTTCGCCTCGAGCGCTTCGAAACCGCTGCCCGTGTCGATCTCGACCAACAGGCTTCGCTCGCTGCCGTAGTAGTCGTCGGGCGCCAGCGCGAGCATCCGCCGGCGGATCGGCAGGGGAACGTTGATGGGCTCGGCGAGGTGCGTGAACTCGTCCTCGGTCTGGGGAAGGTTGAAGAGCGGCGTGTCGATCGCCAGCGGGCTGAAGAAGAAGCGTCGTGCGTCGGCGGCCGCGGCGGGCACCGCCGGCGACTCGGTTTGCGACTGGGCGTCGAGACGCCACAGGAAAATGCCGACGTTGGGAATGTTGTAGCGGCCGCGCCCGGAGCCGATGCGGCGCACGTCGACCGTATGCGTGAGATCGACGCTTCCCGGCAGCCGCTCGAACGGGCTGCCGAGCCAGCTCAGGCGGTCGGCGTCGCGTACGTTCAGGAAGCTCACGTTCTCCGGACGCAGGTGGTTGAGGTACTGCGTGGTGGCGAGCAGCTGGAAGTACTCGACCGCACGCGCCTGCCAGCCGGTCACGTCGTGCGCGAGCTGCTCGAGGATCGACGCGGTTCCCTTCCGGCGCCGGTAACCGACGGTGTTGCCCACTTCGGCGCGCGCGCTCAGCGCCTGCATGCTGCTGACGTCGAGGCCGCGGACCCCCAGGAGGTCGCCGAGGTACGGCACTGCCCATGGCGCGCAGGTCTCGACGAACTGGTCGTCATGGAGCTGCGCGAGGCTCTCTTCCAGTATTGCCAGCTCGTCGGCGACGACCGACAGCAGCGCACGCAGCGGACCGTGCTGCTCGGCGTCGCGCAGCCGGTGGATGGCCGGCAGCAGCGCGTAGATCGACGCGGCGTCGTATCTCATGGCGTCCACTCGGTGATCGTGGGCGGCGCGGTGCCGTCCAGGACGAGGATCTCGGCGCCCCGTACGGTGCGAGCGTCGGTGCCCGGCTGCGGCACTTCGGCGCGCAGCAGCGTCTTGCGGTCGCGGCCGACTTCGACGCGATAGAGCTCATCGAGCCGGACACCCACGACGCCGCGCACGGCCTGCAGCGTGGCCACGACCTCGCTGAGCGTCACCGCCTGTCCGAACGAGCGCGCCGCGAACATGAAGTCCGCCTTCAGAGCGGCCTGCGCCGCAGCGAACACGTCGGTGGCCACATAGGCGGCATCCACGCGCAGGGCCGCGGCCAGGCGGAAGGAGGCGGGCCGATAGCTGGCGACCTGCACCGGCACCCGCGGGTCGCCCGACGCGAGCATGGCGGCGACGAGGCTCGTCGCCAGCGTCTCGTTCGGCGGCACCGCATCGCCGTCCAATCCCGCCACGGTGACCAGCACGCCGCGCTCTTGTCCGTTCCACGTCCACGTCGCCAGCGCCTTGGCGATGCCCTCCACGGAGCGCGCGAAGTCCTCGTAGTCGCGCAGCGACACGATGCGCCCGAGCGTCAGCACCGTGACAGGCGCGCCTTCGCGTGCCGACGCGAGCGGCTGCCGGTCGGCGGCGCCGCGCGCGGGCAGCGGGTTGACGACGCTCTTGACGCCAAGCGGCCGCTTCTTCAGCAGCGAGAGCTGCTCCGCCTTCACCTGCCCGGCCCGCCCGATGCCCTTCCGGTAGCGCGCCGCGACGTTCTCCGGGCCGGTCGGCAAGCGCGCGCCGTTCGAGCCGTCGCCGAACTGGACGGACGTCTTGCCGTCGTCGTCGGTGAAGGTGACGTAGACGCGCTCGCGCGGCGTCCGCCCGAACAGCGTGGACGTCTCGTTCCAGAGCACGCCGTCGACGCGGACCTCCAGCGTCGAAGTGGGGTCGGGCCCGGTGGTCGAAGCCAGGTACGTCAGAGGCGTCTGCTTGAGGGTGAAGCGCTGGTGGGCGAGGCTGGCGTCCCCGGCGCCCAGGACGTCGCTGGTCGTCTCTCCGTGCGTGGCGGCGGCGACGTTGGCGAAGATGCGCACGCTCTCCGCGTCGTAGACGTTGGCCAGCGCCGTGGTGAAGCGTAGGCGCGTGAGCGTGCCTTCCACGACCGTGGCGTCCTCGGCGAGCGTGAGCAGCTCGGTCAGCGTGTCCTGCGACTCCAGCGGTGTGATGGGCAGGAGGTCGCGCGGGCGCGCCGACAGAACGCCTTCACGGCGTGCGGCGTCGCGCACGGGGTAGCGGAAGCGCAGCCCGGACAGAACCCGCGGGCCGAGCTGCACCACCTCGTCACCGGGGATTAGCTGGGCGGTCGTGCCCTGCAGCGGCAGCTTGGTCACGGAGTCCGACACCCGCAGCCGCGGGCGCTTGCCGGTCAACAGCACCGTACGGTCCTTCAGCAGTCCGTCGACCCGCTGATCCAGCGTAACGGTGTCACCCTCCACCGGCTCGCAGATGGGCTCCTCGGCCAGCGGCAGCTCTTCGCTCTGGCAGAAGACGACGGTCTCGCGCACCGCCTTGTCGAACTTGGCCTTGAGGTTTTCACCCTTGAGCAGCAGGCGCGTCGTCTTGGAGGTCAACCCGAAGCCCTTGCGCGCGTCCTCGAACGCCTTGTCGACCAGATAGACCTCCTGGTAGTGCGGGCGCGACAGCACGACCCAGCTCCCCTCGACGACCTGGGGATAGGGCGCGTCGAGGTGCACCGTCGCCGGCGTCGCGTCGATGAGCGAGATCTGCAGCCCTGTCCACTCGCTGGTGTTGTTGGCCTTGTTCGGGTCGAACTGCAGGCGCACCGCGTCCGACATGAGCCGCCAGTCGGCGGCGTTGAACCCGAACAGCGAGGCGCGCGTGCGGAAGGCGTAGACCTTGAGGTTCTCCGCCGCCGGCAGGACCTTGCGGCTGAACAGGCTCCAGCCGAGCCCCTCTTCCCAGGTCACGCGCGTGAGGTCGTGGACGAGGTCCTTCTCCACCGCCGTGACGCGGCGGAAGTCCCAGCGCTCGTCTTGGGGGCGGGCGAGCTGCTCCTGGCCGATGAACAGCACGGCGTCGCCGGGCTTGAGCCCGGTGCCGGTCCCTTGCAGGACGACGTGGCGGCTGCCGTACGTGGGAATGACCTTGCGGCGGGTGCGCGCGCGTAGCGCATTCCACTCGGCGCGCGCGTCGATCGCCTCCACCGTCTCGAACGTCTGTGGCGTCTCGTCGGGGCCGGGGACGCTCTGCACCTGGACGCCCGAGTCCAACTGCACCGCGCGCGGCGCCCCTTTCGCGTCGTCCAGAGTGAACGCCAGCCACGTCGAGGCCGCCACGCCGGGGCGCGCGCGGTAGCCGATGAGGCGCGCCAGCTCCAGCACCGACGAGCGCTCGGTGGCGGTGCGAAGGTAGTGCTCGTTCGCGATCCGCTCGTTGTAGAACGCCAGGACGTCGGCGATGACCGCCCAGCCGTCGAGCAGAGCAATCGACGGATCGTCGGCGTCGCGTGTCCCCAGTCCGGCGAGCGCTGGTTGCCCCGACTGCGAAAGTGCCGCCAGCATGCTCTTCAAGAACGTGCCGTGCGTGCCGGCGCGGTAGGCAATGGCCGACAGCCCAGGGCGATTGGCCACTGGTTGTGGCGTGGCGCGGGCGGTGCCCTCGCCGCAGCCGCAGTCCTGCAGCCCCGCAAGGGGCATGACGTCGCGCAGGTCGCTCATCGTCCTCCCGCCAGGTCGATGCGCAGCACACCGTGCTCGGGGAAACTGGGGTCGTTGTCCAGGCGCGCGATCTCCAGCCTCCCCAGCGGCAGGACGCCGCTCTCCGCGGCGTCGGTAGGCGCCTGGCCCAGCCGCTGGAAACGCCTGACCTCGACCGAGGCGACGCCTTCGATGGCCTGTGCGGCCGAATACAGCCGGCTCACGTAGACCGGCTGTCCGAAGGTGAAGCGGTCCGGATGGAAGAGCCCGCGTCGGCCGTCAGGCGTGGTGGTGCTGCCGAGGACCTCGAGCAGCGCTTGCTTCACGTGGCTGCGGAAGTAGTCCGCCTGCACGCACACGTGCAGGTCGACCTCCAGCGCGACGAACTGCGGAGCGTCGACCTCGACGTCCTGGCCGGCCATGCGGTAACGCTCCACGTGGTTGCGGATGCGACCCTCGAACGGCGCGTCCACCGGAAGTCCGCCCAGCCGGTCGATGGTGAGGAACATGGTGTGCCAGCTGCCCGTCCAGCGCATCGTGGCGGCGGCGCGCTGTATCTGAGGGTGGCGCATCGTGACCTCCGCGTAGTCGTCGGGGGTGACGGCGCGCTCCTGCACGCGGAACGCGTTGGGGGCGAGCTGCCGCACCCGTTCGACGCTCTCGGGGTCGATACCGCCGCGCGCGCCCATCGCATTGCGCACGCCTGTCATGCCCGTGTCGGCGCTGACCACGTGCGCGATCGTACAGCGGCGGCCGTCGCTGCCCGGCGGCTCGGCCGGGGGCTCCGCCGGCGCGGTCCCCGCGCCGCCGACGTTGCCCCGGACGCCGTTCCCCACCCGATACGTGGCGACGAACGTGCGGCCGGGGCCTGGCGCCTGGCCGTTGGCGTCGTCCCCGAAACGGAGGCTGGGCGTGCCGTCGTCGTCGACCTCCACGACGAAGTCGCGCTGGCCGTCGTCGCTGGAGAGCAGATCGCGCTGCGGGAGCCACGTCCCGCCGAGATCGTCGCGCAGCTTCACCGCCGGGACGACCTTGCGCATGTCCCACTCGAACACCGTGGCCGCCGCGGCGCTGGGATCGAAAGCGAGGCGTCGCCGCGCGTCGTCGAGTCGCTCGGTGCGCGTCGTCGTCGCGGCGTGCGTGACCGGCCGGTAGCGCAAGCGCGGGCGGAAGCGGGCGACGCCGGGGTCGGGGTCGGGCGGGCTGCAGCGCTCGGTCGCCTCGCGCGGGGCCGCCAGCCGCGCGTCGCGGTCGGGCACGGGCCCCAGCTCGTCCGACGGCGTAGGGGCGACCCACGAAGCGGTCGACGGCGCGTCCATCGGCCTCGCGTACTCGACGACGGTGCGTCCGTGGTCGGCGAGCACGACGTTGCCCCAGGCGACGCTGACCTCCGAGGCGGCGGCGGCCGACGAAAGGGTCAGCGGGAAGGGGAGGGCGTCCTCGGCCGCCCAGGCGATTTCGGTGACGAGCGCACCGGTCACGGGGTCGGTCAGCGGGTCGGCGCCGCGGAAGGCGCTGACGCTCGTAAGGCGGACGGCGTGGCGATGTGCCGGGTCGGCATCACCCGGCTGGCCCGACTCCGGGCCGACGATCTCCTCGAAGATCAGCACGTCGCCGGCGTCGTTGCGCCCGTCGTCGCTGCCGCGCAAGCTCGGCAGGTGTCCGCTCAGCGTGGCGCGCGTCGCGCCGCGCGGCAGGCAGCACTCGGAGTCGCCCCACTCGTAGAAGCTGATCCGGTTGTGCGCCGTGTAGAGCGTGGCGTCGTGCATGGTCTCGAACGTCTCGGCGCCCTGCTGTAGGGCGCGCTGCAGCAGCGGCGAGTCGGGCGGCAGGCGTGACGGCGTGTCCTTCACCCACGTCAAGGCCGGCGTCCCCTTCGGCAACAGCACGCCGTCGGTGGCGACGCGGAACGCCAGGAAGACGCGGGCGTTGCAGCCCTCGTGCATGAAGTAGTCGACCAGGCGCACGTGCCGGCGCACCGAGACGCGGCGGCGCGCGGTGAAGAGGTACGCCTCCGTCGCCACGGCGTCCTGCTGGTAGCTCAGGCGGTCGCCCAGGTAGGCGAGCAGCTCCACCAGCGTGACGCCGACGTCTGCAGGGTTGCGCTCCTTCCAGCCGGGGGCGGTCGTGGCGAGGCGATCGAGGACCAGCCGCCGGAAGCTGGCGTAGTCCTTGGCGAGGTAGTCGATCTCCAGCGGCGGCGTGGAGTCGTCGGGGCAGACGCGGCGCGGTGCGCAGTCGAAGTCGCTTTCGCAATCCACCTTGAAGGAGAACGACACCGACGACAGGATGGGGTCGAGCCAGTCGAGCGGGCTGGCCGCGGTGGCGGTGAGCACGAAGGCGTAGGGCGAGAAGTCGCCGCGGTCGTCGAGGTGCACGACCAGCACCTGCGCGTCGTCCCCCGTGGCGCCGAGGCGCTGCGCGGAAGTGACGCCGATCTCGCGGATGCGCTCCCCGCCCTCCAGACTGACGTTCTCGGTCTTGATCGCCCCCGCCGCCAGTGCCTTCAGGAAATGGACGTGCAGCGTCTTCTGCCGCTGGGCGGTCGGCATCGACGGGAGGTCGAGCACCTCCAGGAAGTCGATCCCGTTGAGGGCGCTCGCCAGCACCTGGTTGCGCCGGCGCTCGTCGCAGCAGAGGTAGCGTTTCACGCGGCGCTCCGGGTGAACTCCGCGACCTTGCGTTCCTGCGAGCGGCGGATCACGTAGCGTACGGTCACGCGCAGCACCTCGTCGGCGTTCTCCACCGAGACGTCTTCGACGAGGATCAGGTCACCCAGCCATTGCTGCAGCGCGCCCTGCGCCGTCAGCTGGGTGGCAGCGGCGAGAGCGTCGCTGTTGGGGGCGAAGACCAGCCGCAGCAGGCCGCAGCCGAACGTGGGCCGGTTCACGCGCTCCCCCGGCGAAGTGAGCAGGACCTCCTCGACGAGGTCACGGATGTGGTCGTCCTCGCTGGTCGAGGCCGTCCGCCCGCTGCCGTCGAAGTGGTAGGGATGATCGATCTGCATCACGTCCCCTTCACCCTCATCTGGGTGTTCACGACGGTGAGCGGCGTGCCGGTGGGCGTGCAGACCGACGTGCTGCTCTTCAGCAGCAGCGCCTGGCCGTTCGACTTCACGCGCACCGCGCCCATGACCCATTGCGCCGTGACGCAGGGGCCCCCGGCCTGCGGCGGCAGCGAGCACCCCGACACCGTGTAGGGGCCGCTCTGCGTCACCGTCTCCTGGCTGGCGACCTTCACTTTGGGGTTCGTCGCGGTCGGCTGCGCCTGCCCGCCGTGCGCGCACTGCACCGTGGCCCCCTGGTGCAACAGCTCCACGCCCATCACATCACCTCGAGGGCGCCGTCGTTCACGGACACCTGTGCGCCGCTGAGCTTGATCTTCCCGCCCGAGCCGTTGTCGATCTCGATGCTCTGCGAGGTGATGCTGATCTTCTGGCCGCCGGAGGTCTCGAACGTGATGCCGCCCACGCCCGACGTGTCGTCGAGCGTGATCTTGTGACCGCCCTCGGTCTTGAGCAGCACCTTCTTGTAGGGCGGAGAGTTCACCTCGGACGGCACGTCGGCCGCCGAGCCGAACCAGCAGCCCACCCAGACGGGGTACTCGGGGTCGCCGTGCTCGAACTCGATCCACACGCCGGCGCCCTCTTTGGGCAGCGCGAAGAAACCCATCCCGCTGCCGCCGAACGGGGCGCAGGGCGTGGCCCAGCCGCTCTCGACGTCGCCGAGCACGTCGGGCACCTCCGCCTTCACGCGGCCCAGCATCATGGGGTCCTGGGTGTCGGTCACCTTGCCCCGGTACTTCCCCCAGAACGGACCGCTCATGGCATCACCATCGGCACGAGCGAGCCCGTGCCCTCTCGCGAGAGCGTGAAGCTCTGCTTGTAGCTGCTGCGCTGGGGCTCGATCTGATGCGTGACGCGCCGCACGTAGTACATGCCGTCGTAGGAGGCGCCGGCCCCGCGCACGCCCACGAGCTTGCGCGCGCGCAGCACGCTGCCGTAGCGGGCTGCGTCGAGCTTGCCGTTGCCCGTCACGGAGTCCGGCGCGTTGGACACGACGGCGGCGGCCGACGCCGACGCGCGCGAGGCGCTCTCGTTCGCCGACTGCCGCAGCAGCACCGTGCGCCGCGCCTCCGTCGGGCTGGAGGACAGCGGCGGCACGCGCAGGGAAGGCACCGACGGGATGGGGACCGCCGACATGCTGGTGGGGTCGAGCATGCTTCCGGCGCTGCTGACCGGGGCCATCGCGTCCAGCGAGAAGTCGAGGCTCTCGACGTTGGTGCTCGGGCCCATGTTCAGCGACAGCGCCGGCTGCGGGGCGCCCACGTGCGTCTCGGGGCCGAAGTAGGCGTTGTTGACCCCGACGGTCATGGGCTCGACGTAGAAGACGAAGCCGTTCCGCTCGGCGAGCTTCTGTACGAAGCGGAGGTCGGTCTCCGCCTGGCGCGGCACGCGCTGCAGCATGATCGGCACGTCGGTCGTGGGCATCGTCATGGGCACGAGCCCGTACTGGGCATACGACGCGAGGATCTGGCTGACGATCAGGAAATCGGGCTGGTTGGGGAACTCGGCGTTCTTCTCCTCCAGGTCGAGCATCAGGCTCACGTCCTTGCCGGTGACCGTGAACGTCGAAGAGCCGGGCTCGTTGCTGGGCGTGATCTGGTGGTGCGTGATGACCCCGTCGATGAGGACCTCCGGCACCACGCCCATCACCACGCCGATGACGACACGGTTGAAGGCGTCGAGCGTGCCGCCGTCGAGGAGGTCGTACTCGCTCGTGCCTTTCGCGATCGCAAACGTGATCTGGAAGCCGTCGCCCTGCTTCGCGTCGTTGGTGACCTCGACCTTGCGCACCGCCGCCGTGACCTCCGGGGGCGGAGGCAGCGGCACGGTCCCCCCCATCCACATGAGGAGCCGGACTCCCAGTGCACCTGCGGCCATGCTCAGCTCCCGCCCGTCCCGGGCATGGCGACGCGGATGGTCCCGCCCACGTCCGCGGTGAGGTCGTCGGGGCGCAAGACGCGGTTGGCGTCGCAGATCCGCCAGAACTGCAGCGGGTCGCCGGTGTAGCGCGCCGCCACGTTGTCCAGGCGGTCGCCCTGCACGACGGGGTGCTCGATCAGGGTGACCATGCTGTCCGGCGCAGGCAGGAAACGGCGGCGCTTGTAGACGACGAGCCGCGTGCGGCCCTCGTCGTCGGTGACGGTGCGCTGGGCGTTGGAGATCGCGTCGTAACGGCTCTTGGGGTCGAACATGTCGCCTCACCCGACGCTGACGGAGAAGGAAGCGGCGGCCGCCAGGCTGCCGACGCCGTTGATCGTCGCCATCGTCTCCTTGATGATCTGATGAACCATGAAAAGGGCGCCGCCGACGCTGAGCAGGCCCAAGTCCTGGTACGTCAGTATTTTCATGGCCACGCGCGCCTTCGCCCGGATGGGGTTGAGGCTCGTGTCGAACGCTTCCTCGGTGATCGTCAGGTTCGTGACCTTCACCGGCACGACGCGCTTGATCCCCCAGATGAAGAGCGTCAATGGCGCCTCGGCGGGGATGATTTCGGTGATGCCCAGCGGCGCCAGAATCTCGTTGGCGATGACCAGCGCCGACTTCGGATAGAGCAGCATCTCGAGCGAGGCGAGGGTCGGGTGCACGCCCATGGAAGTCGCCGGAGACTTGGCCTGCTCGAGCTGGTCGGTGGCGTCGACCTCGATGTCGAGCGAGATGGTCTCGCCGGGCGGCCCGGCGAACCGGAGCGCCTCGCCGGGGCTGCTCGTGCTGGACTGCGCGATGTTGGGCGTGATGGTCCGGACGAGCGAGTCGGGGTTGTACTGGAACACGATGATGCTGGCGAGCGGGTTGAAGGGATCGACGCCGATGATCGCGCCCTTGAGCAGCTGCGGGCTCCGGGTGAATCCGCTCATCGCGCACCCCCGCGCTTCAGTGCTGCGCCCAGCGACTGCCCAGCGGCGGCGCCGGCCGCCCGCGGGCCGGCGCCGGGGCCGGCGGCGATCTCGCCGCCGTCGACGTGCGCGGCGCCGGCCGTCGCGCGTAGCGCCGGCGCCGGGACGCCGGCGCTCAGCACCCGCGCCAGCTCCAGGCGCAGCGCCTCGCCCACCGCGCCCGCGTCGCCGGCGTCGAAGCCCTCCAGGACCAGCTCCTCGATGCGCACGTCGATGCGACGCCGGCCGTTCATAGCCATCCCGCCACCTCCGAGTCCGTAAGCGGCCGCTCCAGTTTCGCGTACTCGCCGCGCGCGGCGCGCAGCAGGTGCGCCATCCGCACCGGCTCGCCCGCCTCGGCCGCGAGGAAGGCGCTACGCACGGCGATGTTGTGGATGCTTCCGCCCGCCACGTTGAGCCGGGCCAGCTTCGCCACGTCGAGCGCGTCGGTCGGCGCCGCCGGTGGGAAGGCGAGGCGCCAGATGTCGACCCGCTGCTCGGCATTGGGGAAGGGGAACTCCACGGCGATGCGTAGTCGGCGCAGGAATGCTTGGTCGATGGCGTCGCGCAGGTTGGTCGTGAGGATGGCCAGCCCGCGGTACGCCTCCATCTTCTGCAGCAGGTAGCTCACCTCGATGTTGGCGTAGCGATCGTGGCTGTCCTTCACCTCGCTGCGCTTGCCGAACAGCGCGTCGGCCTCGTCGAAAAGGAGGATCGCGCCACCTTGCTCGGCGGCGTCGAAGATGCGGCGCAGGTTCTTCTCCGTCTCGCCGATGTACTTGCTGACGACCTGGCTGAGGTCGATGCGGTAGAGGTCGAGGCGCAGCTCGGTCGCCAGTACTTCGGCGGCGAGCGTCTTGCCGGTGCCGCTGGGACCATGGAACAGCGCGCCGATACCCAGGCCGCGCGCGCGGCCGCGCGCGAACCCCCACGTTTCATAGACCCGGGCGCGGTGCCGTACGGTCGCGGCGATCTCCCGCAGCAGCGCCAGCTGATGCGCCGGGAGCACGATGTCCCCCCAGGTGGCGCCGCTCTCGATGCGCTGGGCCAGGTCGTCGAGGCGCGGGCGCGCCTGCGCGCGGCAGGCGTTCCACAAGAGCAGGCCCGCCGCCGCGGCCCGGGCAGCCTCCGCCGGGGCGTCGGGCGCGTCGCCCGCGTCCGGCGGCAGGTCGGCGAGCACCGCGGTGCCCGCGTCCTGGATCGCCGCCGGCCCTAGGCTGAACTGCGAGACGACGGCGTCGACCTGCCCGTTGAGCTTGCCTGCCAGCGGCGCCAGCGCCACCTGCCAGAGCGCGCGCTGCTCGCCGGGGCCGGGGCGCGGCACCTCGATGCGCAGGGAAGGGCGGCGCAGCACCGCCAGCGGCTCGCGCACCGACACGAGCGCCGGTACGGCGAGCGTGTCCAGGAGCGCCGAGGCGGCGCGCGTGGCCTCCGCCGTGTCTACGTCCTCCACGTCGACCAGCAGCAGGGCGCCGGCGAGCGTCGCCTCGCGCTCCCACAGGCGCGCCAGGCTGATGCGGTCGTGCGCCGAGGTCGGCACGTCGGCCGCGCGGACGGCGTGCAGGCGCAGCCGGGCGGTCGCGCTGGCCGCCGCGGCGACCGCCCGCTTGCCGGCGGCGTCGGTGCCGTGGAGCTGCAGCACGCCATGCCGTCCCTGCGCCAGCGCGCGCGCCACGCGATCGGCGACCAAGCGCTGCGACGTCGGCAGCGGGCGAGTCTCGGTCACCGGATCGACGATCGGGGCGAGCCGCTCGTCGAGGCAGGAGAGCCCCGTTAGATGATGCAGGATGCGCTCGTCGATGCGCAGCGGCGCTGTGGTCAACCCGTCGCCGCCCGACAGCTCGACGAGGCGGTGGCGGCGCAGCGGCGCGTTCGGCAGCAGGGCGCTCCAGTGCGCATCGGGGAAGGCAGCCAGCGCGAGCCCGAACGTCGGGTAGGTCTGGCGCGGGTTGCCGAGCGCCGCGGCGCAGCGCTCGCCGAAGCCCGAGTCGAGCTCGATCCCCGCCGCCAGCAGCAGCACGCTGCGCTCGAACGACGAAAGCGCGAAGGCCTTGCACAGGCTCGCCAGGGCCGACGGGGACGGCAGCCCGAACGACGCCTCGTCGGGCGGCGGCGGCAGCGGCGGCTGGGCCGCGCCGGCGGCCAGCGCGGCATGCCGGTCGAGGGCCGCGCGCACCCAGGCGATCGCCGCGGCGAGGCAGCGCTGGTTGCCGGTGGTCCAGTCGGGCGCCCGGCTCATGGGAACACCACCTGCTTGTAGGCACCGCCGTCGGCGGCGAGCGGCACGCTCGGCGCGCCGTCGACCTGCGCGCGCACGAGGTACGTCCCGGCGCGGACCCCGCGGACCTTCACCGCTACCGTGCCCGAATCGGCGGCGATAGGCGGCGCCGCGAACGTGTAGGCGACTGCGGGCGGTGCGGGGGCCGGGGCGATCGCATTCAGCAGCAGCACCACGCGCTGCCCTGTCTTCACGCCCGGCGTCAGGCCGATCGTCACGTCGGCGCTGTAATAGACGACGGCGGCGATCGTCGTGGGCTGCACGTTCGCCTTGGCCACGGACGTGACCAGCGGGTGCAGGACGATCGGGTAGACGTTCGACTCCGCGCCTCGATGCGGCACCGGCGGGTCGCCCATGGCGATGCGGTGCACGACCTGCACGCCGAGCACCCCGGCGGAGAGCCCCGCCGGCAGCGTCACGCTGGCGGTGTCACCGGCGAAGGATGCCGGGCCAAGCGGGATCTGCGTGCTGCCCACCAGCACGAACGCGTCGTCCCCGGAGAGATTCGAGCCGTGCACGGCGATGAGGCTCTGCGGGATGATCGGGGCGGTCTCGTCCGGCGACGCGGCGACGCTCGTCACCGTGGGCGCGGCGGAAGCCACGGCGTAGACGGCGCGCACGCGCACGGGCAGCGGCGTCGAGGGCGACTCCGGCGCCTCGATGAGGACCACGCTGGCCCGGTACGCGACCGACAGCGCGTACTGCGTCTGGAAGAAAACGGACCACAGCTTCGACATCTCCTCGACGGGCACGGCCTCGGGCGTGACGCGGACGCGCTCGACCGAGTCGGCGAGATCCGACTTGCGCAGGAAGTTGAATTGGTTGTCGTTGTCGGCCAGCGTGGTGATCGATTGCCGGATGATGTCGGGCGTGAGCACGGCCTGCGTGTCCAGCGTGCGCACCGTGATGGCCGCCAGTCGCTGGGGCTCCCACTTGGCCTCGTCGCCGTAGAACGAGAACAGGTAGTGCAGGTCGAGCGCCGACTGCGGGCGCTGGATCAGCGTGCCGTCGCTGCGCCGGGTCGGCGCATCCAGGTTGCGCAGCGCCGGGTTCGGCGTGACCTGGAAGAGGAAGACGTTCAAGCCGGGGTTCGGCAGCTGCTTGGACGACGGATGGAGCGTCGTGGCCTTGGCGTTGGGGACCGAATCGGCGACGTTCGCGCTGATGGCCCCGTTCAATAGGTTCTTGAGCGTCGCGGTGACCGCGGCGATGGCGAGGGAGTTGCTCATCAGCCGCGCCCTGCGCGCTGGCGGAGGTAGTCGTCGAGCGACAGGCGCGGGCCGGGCGGCGCGGGGCGCGACGCCGGCACTGGCGGCGCGGCGGGCGCGCGAAGCTCGACGCGACCGATCGTGACGTGAACCGGCGCCTCGTTCTCGCCGCCGCGCGGTGTGACGTCCCCGCGTGTGGCGGCGCGGGGCTCGGCGACCCGGTGCGTCCGGCCGCCGCGCGGTGTGCGTACGATCTCGGGCGGTGCCTCGGCCGCCGGCTCCAGGACGGAGCCGTCCGGGCGCGAGCCCCCTTCGGGGAGCGTGCCGCTTTGGTCGCCGAGCGCGCCGGCGTCGTCGTCGAGCGCCGCGGCGGCGGCGGCGTTCGCGTTGAACTCGGCGATCTCGTCCAGCAGCGCGCGGATCCCGCGCACCGGTGCGGCGCGGGTCGGAGCGGCGGCGGCTGCCGGCGCGGGCGGCGGCGGCGGCGCTGCCGAGCGTCGAGACGCGGCGGACGCCGGTGGCTCCGGCCGGGCCTCGCCTGCAAGCGTTCCTTCGGGCGCCGCGGCGGTGGGTGTCTGGTGCGCGAGCGGCGCCGCCAAGCTTTCTCGGCCGGCCGCAGAGACGGCGGTACGGTGCGCCGCTCGCGGCGGCTCGGCCCCGGGCGACGCGGGAGAGACGCCCGGCCGCGCCAAGGGCGGGGCGGCGCCGTCGACAGCCTCGCCCGTTTTCTCCTCCGCCTGTTCGGGGAAGCCGAGGAGTGCGCGCGCCATCCCGCCCGGCGCGGGCCCTGCTTTCGCCGCGAACGCGCGCACGTCCGCCGGCGCCTGCCGATCCACCGCCGCCGCGTCGTCATGTACCGCGGCCGGCTCCGCCCTCTGCGCCGCCTCCGCCGGCGCGTCCCGCGCGGTCAGGCCCCGCGCTTCCCCCGCGAGGGACTCAGCCGAGGGTCCGCGCTGCGGGGACGGCGCGGACGGCGTTCCGGGGACGGCCCGGGCGTCCGGCCGCGCGCCGGCGTCGGTCCCCTGCTCCGCCGGCTCGATCAGCTCCTCCGCCTCCCACGCGCCGCCCGACGCGGCGGTCTCGGCGACCGGCCCCGGCGCAAAGCGCGGCGCGACGAGCGGCTGAAGGGAGCCCGGTCTGCCGGCCGTGGTCGCCTGCGCACGCGCCACTAGCCGCCCGAGGAAGTCGCTCATGCGCTCGCCAGCTCCAGATACGCCTGGCGGCGCAGGGGGCTCAGACTCAGGATGGCGTCTTCGCTCCAGCCGTAGGCGCGCGCCAGACGGTCGACCTCGCGCAGCAGGCGCCGGCCCTGCGCCCCGAGCTCCTCGGCGAGGAACGTGTCCACGTCGAACGGCGCCAACCACTCGTGCCGGCACGCGGGGCAGGCCACACGCACCTCGACGTCCGCGAGCGGATCGGCTTCCGCCATACGTGCGTCGAGCGCTGCCGCCACGTCGGGCGGCATGGACGCCGCTTCCATTTCCAGGCCCTCGCGCACCGCCGAGCTCACGCAGCGTGACAGCAACAGCGCCCGCGCCGTCTCGCCGCCGGCGCACTTGCGGATGGCCACGAGGTCCTCGGTGGTGGGCAGTCGGAAGCGGACGACCCAGCCGTCGCGCTCCAGCTCGAACGGACCCTCCGCGGCCGGAGCCGCGAGCATGGCCGAGAGGTCGAGGTCGATCTCCACCGCCGCTGCGCAGGCCGGGCACGCCGCGAAGCACGAGGCGCGGTTTCCGAAGAGCCGCCGGCGCAGCGCCAGCAGCGCCGCGTCGCGCCGGCCGAGCGGAAGCGCCGCCACCGCCGCGCCGCCCACGCCCGGCGCCGCCAGCTGCAGTAGCGCCACCGCTCGGTCGAGCGCGTGACCTCCCCGCGCCGCCTCCCATAGGCGGAGCAGCACGTGTCCCGTTAAACCGCTCAAGACACGCTACGCCGGGACGGTGAAGCTGGGCTCCTGCGGCTCGACGACGCTCTCGTCCCGCTCCCAGCCCTCGTTCTCCAGCTTCAGGTGCTGGATCGCCACCGCGTTGGCGTTGGCGTCGAGGTCCGGCAGCGCCTGGTACTCGGACACCCAGCACCGGAAGATCTTGTAGGACAGCACCAGCTGGCCCGCCTCGTTGTAGACCTCCAGGATCAGGTCCTTGCGGAAGTCCTTGAGCGACACCTCCGCGCCGAGCCCGGCCCCGAAGTTCCAGACCTTGTTGGCCCACCTCTCGAACTCGAGGTCGTGCGTGACGCCGCGGTCGAGCGTGAGGGCCTCGTACTCCGTGCGGCCGGGTGACTTGCGCGTGGTGCTCGGGTCGCCGCCTTCGCGGTGCTTGACGACCTCCGTGGTGCGCTTGAGCCCGCCCGCCTTGCTGATGCCGGCGACGTAGCGCCCGTCCCACTTGAGGCGGAACTTGAAGTTCTTGTAGGGATCGAAACGCGTGGCGTTGACACTGAACTGAGCCATGGGTCCTCCTTAGACCGCGATCTGGCCGGCCAGCTGCTGCAGCTTGAGGATCACGAACTCCGCGGGCTTCAGCGGGGCGAAGCCCACGAGAATGTTGACCACGCCCCGGTTGATGTCGTCCTGAGTCGTGGTCTCTTTGTCGCACTTGACCAGGTAGGCGTCGCGCGACGACTTCCCCTGGAACGCGCCCTGCAGGAAGAGCGTATGCATGAAGGCGCCGACGTTGAGCCGGATCTGCGCCCAGAGCGGCTCGTCGTTGCCCTCGAACACGACCCACTTCAGGCCGCGGTAGAGGCTCTCCTCGATGTACAGCGCCAGCCGCCGCACCGGGACGTACTTGTACTCGTCGGCCAGCTGGTTGGCGCCTCGCATCGTGCGCGCGCCCCACACCACGCGCCCGAAGACCGGGAACGCGCGGAAGCAGTTGACGCCCTCGTCGTTCAGCGTGCCGTTCTCCAGGTCGGTCAGATCCACCGACAGGCGCTGCACGCCGGTCATCGCCGCGTCGATCCCCGCCGGCGCCTTCCAGACGCCCCGCGTGGCGTCGGTCGCCGCCATGACGCCGGCCACGATGCCGCACGGGACGAACGTGTCGGGCTGGCCCTCGCGCAGCGGATCCGCTTCGACCACGCGCGGGAAGTAGATGGCGGCGTTGCGGCCCGCCGGCCCGGTGAGGCCCATCGTCGTGACGCCCGCCAGCGCGGCGGACGGCGAGTTCCACGTCCCGTCCGAGTCGACCACCAGCATGGCCCGCCGCTTCTCGCAGTACTTGAAAGCCGCCTGGTAGACGGTGTCCGGCGTGGCTCCGGCGCGGGTGTCGGGCGGGATGCACAGCAGGTTGAACAGGTCGGCCTTCTCCAGCGAGAACAGGCCGGTCTTGTCCCCCTCGCTGCCGATGAGCTCCGTCGAGGTCAGGGCGACGCTGTCGGAGCCGCCGGTGAACGGCACGTTGGTGGCGACGGCCGGCAGCGGGAGCAGCGGCAGGCCGGTCACGATGCTCTTCTGCACCCTGACGAGTCGCGACTCCTGCTCCAGGACGCGGTCCACCCGACGCGCGCTCTCTTTGACCGTGACGTTGCGGACCACGACCTCCTGCACGCCGTCGTAGGTGACGGTGAGGTTGAAGAGGTCGGCGGTCGCCACGCCCAGGCGAGCGGCCACGCCCGAAGAATCGCCGGGCACGTTGGTGTCGACCGAAACGGTGAGCTTGTTGCCCCATTCGCCGGGGCTCGACGCCTCCAGGAGGAGCCCGCCGCCGCCCCCGCCGGCCGACCCCGAGCCGTAGGCGCCGCCCAGGGAGGCGGTCTTGGCCACGCCGTCGGTCGAGACGCCGGGCTTGAAGAGCCGCACGATGAGCGCCTGCGATCCGCCGTTGAGGTAGAAATCGCGGACCGCGTAGCTGAGCGGGCTGTCCTGCCAGAGCCCTCCGAACTTGCGCTCGAACTCGCCGAAGCTTCCCAGCAGCGTCGGCTCCGCGACCGGACCCCATTTGGTCCGTCCCACGAAGGCCGTGATGGACGTCGCGACCCCGGTGATGGTACGGACGCCGCTTGGAATCTCCTCGATGTATACGCCCGGAGCAGTCAGTTGTACCGGCATCGCCTGTCCTCCTAGTGGGCTGGATACGGTGGAACGCTTGCGGCGCCGCCGTGACGCGCCCGCGCCCGAATCTTTCGTCGTTGTCGTTGTGGAGAGAGCCCCACGGAGGCGCCATGTAACGCCCCCGAGTCGTCCGCGCGTATCACTTGGCGCAGGCGGCTGTCAATCGCTATTGTGGTACACACCGTCGTTTTGGTAAGGGGCCACTGACGTTCCGACCTTGCGAGGGACCATGGCTCAGGAGCCGCTGAACGAACAGACTGCCCAGGCCGCGTTGGAGGCGTTCATCGAGCGCATCCCCCCCTGTCCACCGTTCGAGGGCACGGGCGTGGTCATCCCCGGCGGTGGTCGCTATTTCCCGTCGGCGTGGGTGTGCCTCAACATGCTGCGCCGTGCCGGGTGCACGCTCCCCATCCAGGTGTGGCACCTCGGGCCCGACGAGATGACGCCGACGATGCGGCGCCTGGCGGAGGAACGCGGGGCCTCCTGCGTCGACGCTCACGCGGTCCGCGCCGAGCACCCGGTGCGCAGGCTGGGCGGCTGGGAGCTGAAGGCGTACGCGATCCTGCGCACGGGCTTTCGCCACGTGCTGCTGCTCGACGCCGACAACGTCCCGCTCGTCGACCCCACGTTCCTGTTTCGCGGTCGCCAGTACGCCGAGACCGGCGCGATCTTCTGGCCCGACTTCACGCGCTTCGCGCCCGACCACGCCATCTGGCGCCTCACCGGCGTGGCTTGGCGCGACGAGCCGGAGTTCGAGAGCGGCCAGATCTGCGTGGACAAGGAGCGTTGCTGGCGGGCAATGTCTCTGGCGCTCTGGATGAACGAGCACTCCGATTTCTGGTACCGCCACATCTATGGAGACAAGGACACGTTCCATCTGGCGTTCCGCAAGCTCGGGAGCCCCTACGCGATGCCGGCCGCCGCGCCGGTGCACCTGGACCGCGCGACGATCGCCCAGGCGGACTTCGCGGGCGACGTGATCTTCCATCATCGTCACGGAGACAAATGGCGGCTCGACGGCGCCAACCGCGCCGTACGCGGCTTCCGAGACGAAACGGCGTGCGCGCGCTTCGCCGGCGAGCTGGTGGCGCAGCAGGCGACGATCGAGGAGGAGCTGCGCGTGGCGCTGGCGGCGCGTCTCGTCACGCGGGCCTGGAGCTATGAGCGCGCCGACGTCCCGCCGCGATCCATGTCGTTCCTGGCGGACGGGCGCATCGGCGAGGGTGCGGCGCCGAGCGAGCGCGCCTGGAAGGCCGACGAGGAGGGGCTGGTCATTCTGGGCCGGCCGTCGGAGGTGACCTGCCGGCTGCGCCGCGACGACGTGTCGGGCGGCTGGTCGGGCCACTGCGTGGACCTCCCGCGCACCCCGGTGCGGCTGGTGGCGCGCGCCGGCTCCGCCGCCGCCGTCGCCGCCGCCGCGGCCAGGCCGGACGCGGCTGCGCGTCCATGACCCGGTTCGGGGGCAGGTAGCGTGGTGACGCCGCTTGCGCCGCGGCCGGGCCTGCTGGACCGCTTCGCGCGGCCGACCGTCCAGCTCTTCGGCGCGGCGCGCTCGACCTACCAGGTCGTGGGCATCACAGGCTTCGCGCTCGCGGTCGGGCTCGGTGTCGTGCTGGCCCGCGCCCGCGGGCTGCCGGCAGGCGTGGTGGGACTGCTCGCCGCCGCGGCGGTGGTCACGTTCCTGGCCCAGGCGTGGGCCACGAAGCTCGTCACGGGCGTGGAGCGGCTGGTGTACTACCGCCACGAGGTCGCGGTGGCCGCCGTGGCATCCGGCTTGGCGCGGCTGTTGGGGGCGCCCGTCTTGCCGTACCTCGAGCTCACCGTCCTGGCGCTCGGGCTCTTCCTCGCGTTCGGGCGGCTCGGCTGCTTCGCCGTGGGCTGCTGCTACGGTCGTACGCACCGCCACGGCGTGCGCTACGGCGACGAGCACGCCGCCGCCGGGTTTCCTGCCGAGCTCGTCGGCGTGCCCGTCTTCCCCGTCCAGCTCGTCGAGGCTGGCTGGGTGCTGGCGGTCGCCGCGCTCGGGTCGGCGCTCGTGCTGCGCGGCGCTCCGGCCGGCGAGGCGCTCGCGGCCGCCGTCCTCGGCTACGGGGCGGGGCGCTTCCTGCTCGAGCTCGCGCGCGGCGACGAGGGACGGCCGTACCTCCTCGGCGCGTCCGAGGCGCAGTGGACGTCGGTGCTCCTCGCCGGGCTGGTGTTGCAGGCGGAGCTACGGGGTGCCTGGACGTTCCGGCCTTGGCACGCGGCGGTGGCGCTGGCGCTGCTGGGGGCACTGCTGGCGACGCTCGCGCGCACGTGGCGGGCGCGGCGGCGTCAGCCTAGCGCCGCCCTGGCTACGGCCCCTTCGCCGCGCGGCTACAGCTTCAGCCGCATCCGCGTTCGCGCCGAGGCGAGCGCCCCCGATCGCGGCCCCACGCTGGCCCCATGACTCGCGCGCGCTCCCACGCGGCCGCGGGCGCCGGGCGGCCGACCGGGCTGGGCGCCGTGGCGCCGGTGCCGCTGGTCGTGTCGCGGTTCACCGGGGGACTGCGCCTACAACGCGCCGCTGATACGCAGGCGCAGCCCGCCGAAGGGCGCGACGCGGCCGAGCCACCCGCCTTGCTGGTCGAGGACGACGCAGGAGAGCTCGCTCCGGGCCAGATGCGCCGCAGTGCGTTTCTGGCGGCACTGCGCCCCGCGGTGTGCGCGACTGCCGAGGACGCGCTGCGGGGCACGCGCTGGTCGACCGCGGGCTGCCCGTGGATTGATCGCTGGTTCTCCTACTACGAAGGGCGCAGCGCGGCACAGATAGAGCGTGCGCTGCGTAAGTATGCGCCCGAGGCCTCCGGTGCCGGCGCGGCAGCCGAGACCATCCCGCTCCTCGCGCGGCGCGTGCGCCGGTCGATCGTCACGTGGTCGGAGACGGGACGCGTGACCGACGTGCCGGAGGGCATGCTGGACGCTCTCTCCGGCGGCGGAGTGCTCGGCGTTCTCGGGCGGGCGGCGGCAGGCGTCGCCGGCGCGGTGGCGTCGGTCGCGGGCACGGTCGGTCATGCGCTCTCCAGCCTGGGCCGCCTCTTCCGCTGGGAACGTGATGACGCCGCCGCGGAAGGCGGCAGTCGCGCGACGGCCGCGCAGGCCGGCCCGGCGTTGGCGACGCGCGAGGCTCTCGGCCCCGGCACTTCGCTGGACGCAGGCGTGCGCGCGCGCATGGAGACGGTGCTCGGGCACGACTTCGCGCGCGTCCGTATCCACGCCGATGCGCCGGCGGCGGCTCTGGCGCGCGATCTGGACGCGCGCGCGTTCACCGTCGGAGAGCACGTTGCCTTCGGTCCTCGGGAGTACCGGCCGGGCGAGCCTGTCGGCGACGCGGTACTGGCGCACGAGCTCGCCCACGTGGCGCAGCAGGAGGGCGGCGCGGCGGCCGCGGGGGCGTTGCCGGACTCCGGAGGCGGCGGCGACGACGAGAGCCTCGAGGTGGACGCCGACCGCGTCGCCGCCGGCGCGGTACTGGCGTTGCACGGAAAGACGCCCCCGGCGCCCGTGCGGCGCCGCGCCGGCTCCGGGCCTCGCCAGCGGTCGGGTCTGCGTCTGTCGCGCTGCGGTGGCTCGCTCCCCGCGCTGCGCGATCCCCGCGAGCTTCTGCGCGAGCGCGACGCCGCTACCGTCGCGTGGCCGCGCGAGGTGCGGGAGATGGCGCAGGCCGACGCGAAGCAAGCGAAGGACCCGGAGCGGCAGACCGCTCTCCAGGAGGCGGGCGAGCGCACGGCCTACAACATCGAGACGGCGCTGGACTTCCTATACGACGAGTTTCAGAAGGAGCTCGCGGACGCGGGGCAGAACGATACGCGGAAAAAGGAGGCGCAGAAGCGCTACCTCGACCAGGTCGAGCGCCTGCGCGGCTCCTATCGGAAGCTCTACCGTCTCCAGGCGAAGTGGGGGTTCGACTTCATCTTCGGCGCGGTGCAGACCAACTTCCAGCAGGGCAAGCCGGAGCTGACGCGGCGCAAGTACATGCTCTGGTCGAGCGACGAGCTCGACAAGGTCGACCAGCTCCTCGACCGCATCCCACCGGCTTACCTGAAGCGGGTCAAGCACGTTCTGCGCCAGGGCGAGGGCACGTTCAGCGCCGCCGCGAGCTGGGACGAGAAGTTGAGCACCATGTCCATCTTCGACCTGGCGTTCAAGCAGCCCGACCTCTTCTTGCGCTCGTTCCTGCACGAGGTGGGCCACAGCACCGACCCGGAGCGCAAAGTCGACTCCTTCCGCCTTCCCGCCGCCGAATGGATGAAGCTGAGCGACTGGCGCACCTCGACCGCCGACAGCTTGGCTACGGATCTCGGCATCGGCGACGACGCGGTGAACAAGCTGCTGGCGACGTTCAAGGAACAGAAGCGATCCTCCAGCAACATGACCGAGCGCTGGCCGATCAAGGTGAACGGTCGCATGGTCACCTTCTACAAGTACCAGGCCGGCACCAAGGAGGATCCGCTTTCGCTGTCGCTCGACCTGTTCGTCCACTACGACGCGAAGCGCGACGAACAGTTCGTGAGCCGCTACGCGCGGCTCGACCCGATGGAGGACCTGGCCGAGAGCTTCGCGGTGTATTTGCTGGAGCCCGGCAAGACGCAGA
>DASYRF010000452.1:0-7708 GCA_036004705.1 Myxococcota bacterium | reverse complement strand
GCGTCCTCTCCGACAGCCACCGTTCATGCGCGTCACGCCCGAACGGCGGCCGTCGTCGGGCTGGGCTTTTCCGCCGGCGGGTTGGTGTCTGCCGGGGTAGGGATCGCGGGCATGGTGGCGATGGGGCCGTCGAATGCTGATGCTGCTGGGCTCTTTGGCCTCGCTGCCGCCACCCTGGAGATCCTGTTCCTCGGCGGTGAAGTGCTCGCCTTCATGGCCAGCCACGACGAAGAGTCGATGTCGATCAACGCGTACAACTACGACCTCATCAGCGGGACGTTGGCGACTCCTTAAGGCGAAGCGGCGGCGGGGCGCGGGGGTCACCTCAGCAGGGCGCGGGCGATGACGGCGCGCTGGACTTCGCTGGCGCCTTCGTAGATGCGCAGGGCGCGGTGCTCGCGGTAGAGGCGCTCGACGACGGCACCGCGCAGGACGCCGGCGCCGCCGTGGAGCTGCACGGCGCGGTCGATGACGCGCGACGCGGCTTCGGTGGCGTGCAGCTTCGCGGCCGCCGACCAGAGCTCGTGCCGCTCGCCGGGAGCGGCGAGGTCGCGCGCCCGCGCGGCGCGCAGGACGAGCAGGCGCGAGGCTTCGAGATCGACGGCGGAGTCGGCCAGGAGGAACTGCACGCCTTGCAGGGCGGCGAGGGGGGCGCCGAACTGCGCGCGCGACTTCACGTGCGCGACGGCTTCGTCGAGCGCGCGGCGCGCCATGCCGACGGCGGCGGCGCCGACGGTGGGGCGGAAGACCTCCAGCGTGGCGAGGGCGAGGCGCAGTCCGTCGCCGGGCGCGCCGAGCAGGCGCCCGGCGGGGAGGCGGCAGGCGTCGAAGCGGAGCACGCCGAGCGGGTGCGGCGACATGGCCTCCTGGCGCGCGGCGACGCGGAAGCCGGGGTCGTCGGGGTGGACCACGAACGCCGAGAGGCCGCGCTTGCCGGCGGCGGGGTCGGTGACGGCGAACACGACGTACAGCGTGGCGACACCCGCGTTGGAGATGAGGTGCTTCTCGCCGTCGAGCACCCAGCCGGCCCCGGGCGCGGCGCCGTCGCGCGCGGCGCGCGTGGCCAGGGCCGCCACGTCGCTGCCGGCGCCAGGCTCGGTCAGGGCGAACGCGCAGAGCGTGTCGCCGCGCGCCACCGGCGGGAGCAGCGCGCGGCGTTGTGCGTCGCTGCCGGCGAGCGTGACGGGGTAGGACCCGAGCCCCTGCATGGCGAAGGCGAAGTCGGCGAGGCCGTCGCGGGCCGCCAGCTCTTCGCGCACGACGCACAGCGCGCGCGACGAAACGGCGGCGCGCGCGCCGCCGTACGCCGCCGGGACGACCTCGGCGGCCAGGCCCGCCTCGCCCAGCCAGCGCGCCAGCGCGCGCGTGCGCGCGTCCACCTCGTCGGCGGTCTCGTGCGGTGGCGGCTCGGCGGCGAGGCGGGCGGCGGCGGCGGCACGCGCCTGCGCGCGCAGCGCCAGGTGCTCGGGCTCGAGGTAGTGGTCGGACATCGCGCGTCGGCGGTCAGGGATCGAAGCGCCGGAAGTCCGGAGCGCGCTTCTCCACGAAGGCGTCGTGTCCTTCGCGGAACTCGGGGAGCGTCATGCACAGCGCCTGCGCCTGGGCCTCGGCCTCCAGCGCGGCGTGCAGATCCATCGTGAAGGCGCGGTCGAGCATCTCCTTGGTGAGCCCCAGGGCGAAGGCCGGGCCGCGCGCCAGCTCCAGCGCAAGCGCGCGCGCCTCCGCCTCCAGCGCCTCGGGGGCCACCACGCGGCTCACCAGCCCGATGCGCAACGCCTCCGCGGCGTCGATGACGTTCCCGCGCATCAAGAGCTCGGTGGCGTTTCCCAGGCCCACGACGCGCGGCAGGAGGTAGCAGGCCCCCATGTCGGCGCCGCTGAGCCCCACGCGGTTGAACAGGAAGCCGAAGCGCGCCTTCTGCGAGGCGAGGCGCAGGTCGGAGGCGAGCGCCAGGATCGCGCCGGCGCCCACGGCCACGCCGTTGACCGCCGCGACGATCGGCCGCCGCAGGGCGCGCATCGCTTCGATCACGTCGCAGGTCATGCGCGCGAAGCGATACACCTCGCGCGGCGGGCGCTCCAGCAGCGGCTTGATGATCTCGTGCACGCTGCCGCCGGAACAGAAGCCCTTGCCGGCGCCGGTGAGCACGACGGCGCGCACCGCGGAGTCCGCGCCCAGGCTGCGCAGAAGCTCCGGCAGCGCCGCGTAGATGTCGAACGTGAGCGCGTTGAGCGCGTCGGGCCGGTCCAGCGTCAGCGTAGCCACGCCGTCGGCCTTCTCCAGCTTGAGTCCGTCGACCATGGCCCCCCTTACGAGCGGCGCCGGGGTTCCGTCAAGCCGGCAGAGCGCGGACCGCCGCGAGGGCGGCCTCGTACTCGTCGATGAGCGCGTGATGCGCCAGCACGCGCAGGGCGTCGCTCAGCTCGTCGAAGCGGGCGAGCTGCGTGTCGCGGCCGCGCTTGAACATCGGCCAGGGGTCGCCGTGGTCGCGGGCGCACACCACGATCGAAAGGAGGTTGTCGATCTTGTCGGCCAGCGAGATGGCCTGCGCCTCCCAGGGCTTCACGCGGAAGTGCTCGAGGTAGTCGCGCTTCCGCTCTTCCCAAGACAGCGTCTTGTCGGCCTCACTCGATTCGCGCACGAGCTGCGCGACGCGGGCGCCGAAGCGCTCCGCGAGCACGTCGTAGGAAACGCCCGCGTCCTCCGCCACGTCGTGCAGCGCGCCGGCCGCGACGACCTCCTCGTCGAACCCGTGGCGCGAGAGGATGGCCGCCACGCCCGCGCAGTGGCTCACGTAGGGCACGTCGGCACCGGGGTACTTGCGCTTCTGCGCGCGGTGCCACACCGCCGCCCAGTCCAGCGCCCGCTTGAGGAGCACGCCCATGGCTCCCCAGGGTAACGCGGCCGGCCGCCCCGCGCCTTGGGGAAACCCGTAGTAGTCGTCTCGTCGGCCTTGTTGTTAGTTGGTGAGGGCCAAGGAGGCACCCATGACGAAGATCGATCGACGCACGCTGCGGACGCCGCGAGCCCCGGTCACAGCGCTCGGCCTGGCCGCGTCGCTGGTCCTCGCGTGCGGCTGCGACGCCGCACCGGACCCGGCCGCATCCGGCACGCCGGCCCCGCTGACCGTCGGCGACAATGACGTCGTCATCCCCAGCGGCGGCGTGGACCGGACCCTGTTGCTCTACATTCCCCCGAGCTACGACGGCCACAAGCCGCTGCCCCTCGTGCTCGTCCTCCACGGCTTCGGCGGGACTGGCTTGGCGATGAGCGACACGACCGGGATGAGCGACAAGGCCAATGACGAGGGCTTCTTCGTCGCCTACCTGAACGGCACGGCGTGCAACCCTGCGGCCGGCGATCCCGGCTGCCGCGTCGAACATCCCGGCCAAGGGTGGAACAGTGGGCTCACGCCGTCGCTCGGCATCACGGTCGACGACGTGCAATTCGTGCGGGATGTGGTCACCGCGCTCGAGACGGAGCTGCGCGTCGACGCACGACGGGTGTACGCGGCGGGGTTCTCCAACGGCGCGTTCATGACCCATCGCCTCGCGCGCGAGCTCCCCGACCTCCTCGCCGCGGTGGCCCTCGCCGAAGGCACCATCGGCCGGGATCCCGAGGACGACGGCAGCTTCCTGACTCTCCCCGACGCCACCGGCGCCATCCCGATCCTCATCCTGCACGGGGAGCGCGACACCACCGTCACCTACAGCGGCCTCCCGGACGCGGTGATTCCCGGCCTCTGCCCCTGCAAGTCGGTCGACGAGGCGGTCGCGTACTGGGTCGAGCACGATCGCTGCCGCGGCCCCTCCAGCAGCGAGACGGACACCGGAACCGACGGGCCCACCACCACGACCCGGTACGCCGGCTGCTTCGCCAACAACGACGTCGTCCTCATCGACCTCGCCGAAGGCGCGCACCACTGGCCGTCGATCGGGACCGACGCCGCTTGGGACTTCTTCTCGAAGCATTCCAAGACCGCGGACTAGAACCGGCCGCGAGAACCATCGCCCGCTACGGGGCTCCGGCCCGAGCCACGCAGCCGGAGTCGCGACACCGGGTCTGGGCGGACCGTTGACGCGGCGCGCGCACGTGCCAGGATCGCGCGGGGGTCACGCGTCATGCGCATCGCGTTCGTTCGCACGCACGGACAACCGGACCGCGTCTACGTGCGCCGCAGCGCGGGCGGAGAGGTGAGCTGGTCGTTCCCCACCTACGGGGACGGGCTTCCGCACGACCTCGTGCACCTGGTCGTGGAGTCCGCCTTCGGCGTCCGCGAAGGGTTCTGGGGGCGCGTGGACGCGGGCGCCGATCCCGCCCGCTTGAACGCCCAGGCGAACCGCAGCGGCGGCGCGGACAAGTACGCAGGCTTCGGCGCCGACCAGCGCGACCTGCTGCTGGCCGAGGTGTTGGCCGGCCTGTCGTGGTGGGTCGCCGAGCTGACCGACGCCGACCGTGTGTCCGCCGCGCGGGACGCCTGCGCGAAGGTGGGCGTGACGCCGCCGCCGTCGGTGGCCCCCGCCGCGATGGCCGCCGTGCGCGCCACGCTCGAGCGGCTCGGCGCGCGCTGGCGCGCGCTCCTGCCCAAGGGGAGCCTGGAGCTGGCCTACGATCCCGCGCATCCGGAGCGCGGGTTCACCGACGCGCCGGCGGCCGCGCCGCGCCCCGGCCGCCGCAAGCGCTGAGCGCCCGTCCACAGACGCGCCGCCGGCCGCGCCGCACTGCGCGACGTTGCGCGCCGGGCGCCGCAAGCCCTGAGCGGCGCGCGCGGAGCCCGGCCTACGTGTCGATGTGGCCCATGTCCGCGTAGCGCGCGCCGGCCGCGGCGCCGAGGGAGGCGAGTGTCCCTAGATCGTCGGCGGTAAGTCGCAGCTCCGCCCCGGCCACGTTGTCCTCCAGGTACTTGCGGCGCTTCGTCCCGGGGATGGGGACGATGTCCTTCCCCTGGTGGAGCAGCCAGGCCAGCGCCACCTGCGCCGGCGTCGCGCCCTTCGCCTCGGCGAGCGCGCGGATGACGCCGACGAGGGCGAGGTTTCGCTGCAGATTCTCGCCCTGGAAGCGCGGGAAGCGCTGGCTGCGCGAGTCCTTCGCCGCGCCCTGGTGGGTGAAGGCGCCCGTCAAGAGGCCCCGCCCCAGCGGCGAATAGGCGACGAAGCCGATCCCCAGCTCGCGGCACGTGGCGAGGATCTCCTTCTCGACGTGGCGCTCGAAGACCGAGTACTCCGTCTGCAACGCGCTGATGGGATGGACGGCGTGGGCGCGCCTGATCGTCTTCGGGCTCGCCTCGGACAGCCCGAGGAAGCGCACCTTGCCGGCCTTGACGAGGTCGGCCATGGCCCCGACGGTGTCCTCGATCGGCGTCTTCTTGTCGACGCGGTGCTGGTAGTAGAGATCGATGTGGTCGACGCCGAGGCGGGCGAGCGACGCGTCGCACGCCTGGCGCACGTACTCCGGCCGCCCGTTCACGCCCACCCAGCTGCCGTCCTCGCGCCGCTCGTTGCCGAACTTGGTGGCGAGGACCACCTCGTCGCGCCGCCCCGCCAGCGCCCCGCCGAGCAGCTTCTCGTTCGTGAACGGCCCGTACATGTCGGCCGTGTCGAGGAACGTGACCCCGAGCTCGATGGCGCGATGGATGGTCGCGATGGACTCCGCGTCGTCGCACTGGCCGTAGAACTCGCTCATCCCCATGCAGCCCAGGCCCAGCGCCGAGACCCGCAGCCCCTGCTTGCCGAGCGTCCGCGTTTCCATTTTCCAATCTCCCGGGTGAGGTCGGTGGGGCCTACATAGCGGGTTCCCCCGAAAAGTCGACCCCGACGGCGTGCGCCGCGCGGCGCGGCGTCAGCGGCCGGCGGCGGGGATAGATAGACGCCGTCGATCGTCGAAACGACGAGGTAGGCGTCGCAGGCCCGCAGCGCCGTGACGTGCGGCGCCTACAGGCCAGTCGAGTGACGCGGAGAGGGGCTACAGCGGGGGCCGAGACGCGGCTTCCGGGAGGGCCGGGGGCGCTGGGGCACCGGGCGCTTCCAGCCCCAACAAGCGCGCACCGAAATGCCAGCGGTACTCGACGAAGGCGAGCGCCAGGACGACGGCAAGCAATAGCAGCAGAACGAGCGCGGTGGGGGAGCGCTTGGCGGGCGGCGGCGCCGGCGCGGGCTTGGGGGGGGCGGCGCTGCGGGGCGAGGGGGGCGAGGGGGAGGCGGCCACCGGTGACGCGGCCGCCGGCGCCGAGGGGAGGACGGCCACCGCGACGACGGGCGCCGCGGCCGCGCCTGGGGCGGACGCCGCCAGGGGCACCGAGGCGTGCGGGGCGCGGGGGGCGGCGGACTCGACGTGGAAGGGCGCGGTCGGGTCGGCGCGCACCGCCGGCCAGCCGTCGATGCCGGGATCGAGCGGCGGGAGCTGCACGCGGAAGCGCGCGTCCTTCCAGACGGCGATGTCGAGGAGCGCGTCGTCGTCGCGCTTGCCGTTCAGGCTCACCGACATGAGGTCGCCGGCGCGGTACACGATCTCGGCGCGGTCGTAGCCGGCCACCGCCACGAGCGTGCAGGACAAAGCATTGTCTTCGCAGTGCCGCATGATCGCGGTCAGCGGCACGTCGCTGACCTCGCCGTCGAGCGCGGCGGCGCTTCCGAGCGCGCCGCTCAGGTCCGGGAGCCGCTGCGACAGCTCGTAGGTGCCGTTGCGCAAGGCCTTCAGGCGGGCCACGGCCGGGTCGCCCGACAGATCCTCGAAGCTCGCCTCGTCCACGGCGCCGGCGCGGATCTGGAGCACGCCCTCCTTGCCGTCGACCTGGATGCGGATCGTCCCGGTCAATAGGCTGCGGTGACACGCCTCCAGCAACTGCTCCAGCGGCGCCTCGACCAGCGACCCGGCCAGTCTGTTCTTGGACACGTACATGGGCGGCAGTATATCGCCGCCCGCCCGGCGCATAGAGCCCACGCCGCACCGCGAGGCCTGGCGCGCTCGCCCGCCCGGTGCATGGAGTCCACGCCGCACGGCGAGGGCTGGCGCGCTCGCGCGCCCGGCGGCGCTATTCGGGCGCGGCAGCGCCGCGCTGCCCGGCGAACGCGCGCAGAATCGCCTCGGCGCCGGCCCGCACGTCGAACGGAAAATCGAGTGCGAGGATCACCTCGACACCGAGCACCAGGGACAGGAGCACTTCGGCGAGCGCGCCGGCCTCGACGTCGCGACGCACGGTGCCGGCCTTCTGGCCGCGGCGGGCGGCGGCCGCCAGGCGGGTGCGCGCCTCGCTGAGCACGGCTACGCGGCCGGCACGGATGGAGGGCGAACGGGCGCAGGCGTCGAGCACGTGGTGCAGGCGCACGCGCCCGCTGCGCGGGTAGGCCCCGCCGGCGACGGCGCCGGCGAAGGCGCGCACCGTGTTTCGTAGGTCCAGCGCCGCGTCGCCGCTCTGGATGAGGACGTCCATCATCCAGACGCTGGCGCGCGCCATCACGGCCACGATGAGATCGTCGCGGCTCGCGAAGTGCACGTAGAAGGCGCCGCGCGTCAGCCCGGCGCGCGCACAGATGGCGTCGAGGCTGGGCGCGTCGAGCCCCTCCTCGGCGAAGGCCTGCATCGCCGCTCGTACGAGGGCCTCGCGCGTCTCCTCCTTCGCCGCCGCGCGCGACGCCGGCGAATCGGACGCCGCGGCCGCAGCTCCCTCCGCCCGCCCCCCGCTCTTGCGCGCGCGCCCCGCCTTCATTTC
>DASYRF010000451.1:0-13389 GCA_036004705.1 Myxococcota bacterium | reverse complement strand
GTCTCGGTCTCGTCGTCGTCGTCGATGTCGTCGTGAATGTCGGCGGCGTCGTCGTTGTCGGCGGCGTCGTCGGGCTCGGCGGCGGCGGGAGGCGCGGGGTCGGGGGCGGGGCGGGGCGCCGTGCCGTCGCGCGGTGGGGCGAGCTCGATCGGGGAGCCGGCGGGCTTGGTCACGGCGGCGGCGGCGGCGGCGAGGAGGGACTCGGCGCTGGTGCCGGAACGCGGGAAGACGGCGATGCCGAAACGCAGGGGGGGCTCGTCGTCGGGGGCGGACGAGATGGACGCGCGGGCGAGGGCGATGGCGGCCTTCTCGTCGGCTTCGGGGAGCAGCACCTCGAGGACGTGGCCGGCGTAGAGGCCGGTCTTCTCGACACGGCGCATGAGGGCGCGCAGGCGCCGCTCCCAGCGGGACATGTGGCCGTCGTCCCGGTCGACGGCGGCGACGAGCAAGAGCGCGAAGCGGCGCTCGAAGAGGGCGGCGCGGTCGACTTCCGCTTCGAGCTCGCGCAGAAACCAGTCGTGGGCAAGCGGGGTCGGGGCGCCGCGGCGCTCGGGGCGGGCTCCGCCGGGGCCGGGCTCGCCGGCGGTCTCCTCGTCGGGGCGGGGGCCGCCGGTCCAGTCGCGGACGTCGGCGAGGCGGTGGGCCACGGCGCAGACGTCGCCGAGCCAGATCTGCACGGCGGTGCCGACGAGCGTGCGGCCCTTGATGTCGCACGGCGGCCGCCGGGTGCGGACGCCGTTCAGCGAGCCGAGGTCGCTCACGTAAAGGAGCTCGCCGTCGCGCTCGAAACGCGCGTGCATCGTGGAGACGCTGCGATCCGCGAGCACGACGTCCGCGGTCGTGGGGCCGCGCCCGACGGTGAAGCTCTCGCCGGGCGCCAGCGGCACGGCGCGCACGCCGGAACCGTCGTAGAACGTCACGACGAGGGGCGGCGGCGTCTCCGGCGGCGGCCGTCCCCGCGCCCGCAGCGTGCTGCGATTCGCGTCCTCCTCGGCGGCCATCGGCCCGACGATATCACGGCGACCGCGCGGCGACCCTACCGCGGCTCGCTCGGCCGCGGCGGTGCCGACGCCCCTTCGACCGGCGACGACAGGGGCGATTGGTTTCCGAGCCGCTGGGGCGCCTGCTAACGTGGAGCACTCGGGAAGGAGGATCATGTCGCGCACTCTTCGCGTCTGGCTCCTCACGGTCGTCCTGTCGGTGGCCGCATGCCACAGGGGCGTCGGCGGCGAATGCGACGCGGCCAGCGATTGCCGCGCGGGTCTGGTGTGCGACCCGGCGACGCGGACGTGTCAGAAGCCTGCGACGTCGGACGCGGCTGCGGGCTCTGACGCGATGTCCGGCACGGATGCGACGGTGCCGTCCGACGCCGCACCGGGATCTGACTCCAGCGCGCCGTTCGATTCGGGCCCGACCGGCACGGACGCGGTGCCGTCCGGCACCGACGCCACGGCGGGCTGCAGCGCGCCGCCTGCCCCCACCGATCCGCTCACCTGCTACGCGGGTTGCATCATGGACGACGACTGCACGTGGGTCGACTCGGACTGCTGCTGCGCCTGCTCCATGGGAGGCACTTCGGTCGCGATCAACAGTGCCTACGCGGCCGAGTGGACCGCGCATCAGTCCACGTCGTGCGCGGGCATCGACTGCACGATGATCTTTTGCCCCGCGTTCGACAACTGCCCCACGATCTCCCCGGGCTGCGTCATGGGGCAGTGCATGTAAACGTCATACACGGCGTCGGCGTCGGCTTCGGCGTCGTGCTCGGCGTCGGCGTCGTGCTCGGCGTCGGCGTCGGCGTCGGCGGCGGCGTCGGCTTCGGCGGCGGCGTCGGCAACGGCGTCGGCGTCGTGCTCGGCGTGGGCGTCGGCGTGGCGTCGCGTCGTCGCGCGCGGTGACGGGCGGGGCGCGTTGTGGTAATCGGCCGCCCATGCTGGTCATGAAATTCGGCGGATCGAGCCTCGCCGATGCGCGGCAGATACACAAGGCGCTCGAGATCGTGCGGGGGCGGGGCGCGCGCGGGCCGGTCGTCGTCTGCTCGGCGCACAAGGGGATGACCGACCTTCTCATCGGCGCGGCGCGGCGCGCGGCGGCGGGAGAGGGCGCGGACGCGCGGCCGATCGTGGAGCGGCAGCGCGGAGTGCTGGCGGGCTTGGGCGGAGACCCGGCGATGCTGGACGGGTTCTTCGCGGAGATCGCCGATCTGCTGCGCGGGATTTCGCTGGTGCGCGAGGCGAGCCCGCGCGTGATGGACCTGGTACAGAGCTTCGGCGAGCGCATGAGCGTGCGCGCCATCGCCGACTACTTCACCCGCCAGGGGCTGCCGGCGCGCGCGCACGACGCGTACGACCTGGGCTTCGTCACCGACGACCGGTTCGGCGCGGCGCGCCCGCTGCCGGGGTTCGAGAAGGCGATGGCCGAGCGCTTCGCGGCGGCGGCGCCGGGCGGCGAGGTGGCGGTGGTGACGGGGTTCGTCGGCAAGACGGCCGCCGGCGAGATCACGACGGTGGGGCGCAACGGCTCGGACTTCACGGCCACGTGCGTGGCCGCCGCGCTGGGCGCCGAGGAATGCGAGATCTGGACGGACACCGACGGCGTGATGACGGCGGACCCGAGCGTGGTGACGGACGCGCGCACGATCCCGGCGATGAGCTTCGCCGAGGCGAGCGAGCTCGCCTACTACGGCGGGCGCGTCCTGCATCCGAGCACGCTGCTGCCGGCGGTGGAGCGCAACATCCCGGTGCGCGTGCTCAACACCAACCGCCCCGACCACCCCGGCACCGTCATCACCGAGGCGGGGGCCGCCGACGCGCCCCCCATCACCAGCATCGCCTACAAGGAAGACCAGACGGTGCTGACGATCGAGAGCCCGCGCATGCTGGGGCAGCCGGGGTTCCTGGCGCGCGTGTTCGACGTGCTGGGCCGCTCGAGCATCGACGTGGACATGATCTCCACGTCCGAAGTGAGCGTGTCGATGACGTGCCGGGACCGCGGCGGGCTCAGGGCGGCGCTCGCGGATCTGGAGCGGCAGGGGCAGGTGACGGTCGAGACGGACAAGACCATCGTGTGCGTCGTGGGGAAGAACCTGCGCCGCCAGCGCGGCATCGCCGCGCGCGTCTTCCGCGCGCTCGACGAGGCCAAGGTCAACGTCGAGATGATTTCGCAGGGGGCCAACCAGATCAACCTGAGCTTCCTGATCGACGACGCCGACATCGCCCCGGCGGTGCGATCGCTGCATCAGGCGCTCTTCGGCGCGTAGCGGACGGCGGGGAGCCGTCCCACGTGGCGGCCTCGGCGTCGCCTGTCGGCGTCGGCTGTCGGCGTCGGCTGTCGGTCGTCGGCTTTCGGCGCCGGCGTCGCTTCGGCTGCGGCTCCGGTTCAGTGCTTGACGACGCGCAGACGCCACTCGGCGACGGGGTCGAGGTCGGGGCGGCCGCGCAGGGGCGCGCGCACGAGGCGGGCGTCGGCGATCTTGCCCCACCATAGATGGGGGTCCACGTCGGCGCGGGCGTGGAAGTGATCGGGGCCGCGCGGGACGTCGGCGCGGCGCGCGTGCGTTTCGGGGTCGCGGCGGCCGTCGCGCGGGTCGATGAGGTTGAAGAGCAGCACGCCGCCGTGGGCGAGCACGCGGCCGCACTCGGGCAGCAGCGCCGGCACCAGCGCGGGGTCGGCGTGCGGGAGCACGCTCCAGAGAACGACGGCGGCGAAGCCCTCGCCGGCGTAAGGCAGCGGGTGGGCCAGGTCGTGCAAGGCGAACTCGGTGCCGGGCGCGACCTCGACGATGGCGCGCGCGGAGGCGACGTCGCGGTCGAGCGCCACCACGTCGAGCCCGGCGTCGCTCAGCGTCACGACGTGACGCCCCTCGCCGGCGCCGAGGTCGAGCACGCGCGGGGCGCGCGTGCCGGGCACGTGGCGCGCCGCCAGCTCCGCGGCCAGCGCGACGACTTCTTCGGCGGGCTCGCGCATCAGGCGCCTGGCGGCGGCCGTCCGACGGGCGCGCCGGCGCGCACGCGCGCGTCCACGACGACGACGCCGCGCCCGCGCGGGAGCACGCGCACGGGGTTCAGGTCCATCTCCAGGATCTCGGGATGGCGCTCCACCATCTGGCCGACACGCCCGAGCAGCGCCTCCAGCGCGGGGACGTCGGCGGGCGGCGCGCCGCGGTAGCCGTCGAGGAGCGGCCACGAGCGCACCGAGCGCACCATCTGCGCGGCGTCCACGTCGGTGAGGGGCGTGATGCGGAACGCGACGTCGCGGAGCAGCTCGGCATAGACGCCGCCGAGCCCGAACATGACGAGCGGCCCGAAGCTCGGGTCCTGCGTCACGCCGACGATCACCTCGAGGCCGTCGGGCGCCATCTCCTGCACCTGGAAGCCGTCGACCGCGCCGCGCTGGCCGGCCGCCTCCAGCCGCTCCAGCATCGCGCGCGCCGCGTCGCGCACGGCCTCGGGCGTGGCCAGCCCCAGCGCCACGCCGCCCACGTCGCTCTTGTGCGTGATCGTCGCCGAATGGATCTTGAGCGCGACCGGGAAGCGCAGGCGCGTCGCGGCTTGCGCCGCGGCGTCCGCGGCCGGCTCGCACGTGCGCGCGCGCAGCGTGGGCAAGTCGTAGGCGCCCAGCAGCGCTTCGATGGAGCCCGGCGCCAGCCAGCGCGGCGCGGCGGGCTCGGCCTCGCTCCCCGCCAGCGCGGCGCGGCCGCGGCGCGCGGCGGCTTCGCCCTCCGCCTCCGTGGCGAACGCGAACGCCCGGCCCGTCGGGCGCGCCAGCCAGGCGCCGTACTGCGCGGCGCGCGCCAACGCCAGCGCCGCGCCCGTGGGGTACGGGTAGCAGGGCACGCCGCCCTCCTGCAGCTCGGCCACGCCCTGCAGCACGCCGTGGGTCCCCATGATGCAGCACACCACCGTCTTGGCACGCCCGGCGGCGCGCCCGGCGCGCTCCGCTTCCACGACCGCGCGCGCCACGGCCGCCGTGTCGCCCGTGATGGGCGGCACGAAGATGGCCAACAGCGCGTCCACCTCCGGCGCCGCCAGCAGCGCCTCGGCGCAGCGCCGGTAGTTCACCGGCGTGGCCGAGGCGATCATGTCCACCGGATTGCGCACCGACGCCTCGGGCGGCAGCGTCTCGCGCAGGCGCGCTTGCGTGTCCGCCCCGAGCGTGGCCACTTCCAGGCCGTTCTGCTCCAGCGAGTCGGCCGCCAGGATGCCGGGGCCCCCGGCGTTGCTGAGGATGGCCACGCGCGGCCCCGCCGGCACGGGCTGGTGCGCCAGCAGCATCGCCATCGAGAACAGGTCCTCGACGACGTCCACGCGGATGACGCCCGCCTGGCGGCAGAGGGCGTCCACCGCCACGTCCGCGCCGGCGAGCGAGCCCGTGTGCGACGAGGCCGCGCGCGCGCCGGCCGCGGAGCGCCCCGACTTCACGGCCACGATGGGCTTCGCCCGCCCGATCCGCTGCGCGAGGCGACCGAACTTCCGCGGGTTCCCGAACGACTCCAGGTACAAAAGGATGACCTTCGTCGCCGGGTCGGCTTCCAGGTATTCGAGCAGGTCGTTGCCCGACACGTCCCCCTTGTTCCCCATCGAGCAAAAGATCGACACGCCGATGCCGAGCGCGCGGGCGTGGTCCAGGATGGCGACGCCCAGCGCGCCCGATTGCGAAAGGAAGGCGACGTTGCCGGCGGGCGGATAAGTGGGCGCGAAGGTCGCGTCGAGCGAGACGTCGGCGGCCGTGTTCAGCACGCCCAGGCAGTTGGGCCCGACCATGCGCATGCCGTGCTGGCGCACGGCCGCGACCAGCGCGCGCTCCGCCGCCGCGCCGGCCTCGCCGGTCTCCTTGAACCCGGCGCTGATGACGACCAGACCGCCGACGCCCTTGCGGCCGCACTCCGCGACGACGCCGGGCACGGCCGCGCCGGGCACCACCACGACCGCCAGGTCGACCGGATCGGGGATGTCGAGCACCGTCGGATAGGCGCGCACCGACTGCACGACGCGCGCCTCGCGGTTCACGGGGAAGACCGTCCCGGCGAAATCGTGACGCAGCAGGTTCGCGAAGATCTCGGCGCCGATCGTCCCGCGCTTGCGCGACGCGCCGATGACCGCCACGGAGCGCGGCCGGAAGACGGCGTCGAGGCCGCCGGCGCCGCCCTGGCTCACTGCAGCGCGCGCCGCACCGTCGCCACGGCGCGCTCCATGTCGCCGCGCCCGACGTCGAGGTGCGTGACGGCGCGCACGCGCCCGGGGCCGAGCGCCAGCATCAGCACCCCCGCCTCGCGCAGGCGCGCCACGAGCCCCGGCGCGTCGGGCACGTCGAAGATCACGATGTTCGTCTCGACAGGCGCCAGCGTCACGCGCGCGCCGCCGGCCTCGGCCACGGCGTCGGCCAGCATCCGCGCGTGCGCGTGATCCTCGCCGAGACGCGCCACGTTGTGGTCCAGCGCCCACAGCGCCGCCGCCGCCAGCACGCCCGCCTGGCGCATGCCTCCGCCCAGCATCTTGCGGAAGCGATGGGCGCGGTGCACGCGCGCCTGGCTGCCGCAGAGGACCGAGCCCACCGGCGCGCCCAGGCCTTTGGAGAAGCAGAACGACACCGTGTCGAATCCGGCGGCCAGCTCGGCGGCGCTGCAGCCCAGCGCGGTCGCGGCGTTGAACAGGCGCGCGCCGTCGAGGTGCGTCGCCAGCCCGCGCTCGCGCGCCAGCGCCAGCACGCCGGCGAGCTGCGCGCGCGGCCACACCCGCCCGCCGCCGCGGTTGTGCGTGTCCTCCACGCACAAGAGGCGCGTCGGCGCGTTGTGGTGGTTGTCGGGCTTCACGTCCGGCGCGGCCTCGTCGGCGGTGTAAAGCCCGCCGCGTCCCACCACCGTGAACTGCACGCCGGCGATGGCGCCCGCCGCGCCCGACTCGTACAGGACGTTGTGCGCGCCCTCGCCGATGATCACGTCGTCGCCCTTCTGGCAGTGCACCAGCAGGGCGATCTGGTTCGCCATCGACCCCGACGGAACGAACAGCGCCGCCTCCGCGCCCACGAGCGCCGCCGCGCGTTCCTGCAGGCGGTTCACCGTCGGGTCCTCGCCGAAGACGTCGTCGCCCACCTCGGCCGCGGCCATCGCCTCGCGCATCCCCGCGCTCGGCTTGGTGACTGTGTCGGATCTCAGGTCGATCAGGGGGGGGCCTGCCCGCCCCCCCTCGCCCGGCAATGCCGGGCGAGCCTCCCCCCTCCGCGCGCTGCCCGCGCGGGTGGGGTCGTCGGGCAAAGCCGGGCGAGCCTCCCCACTCCGCGCGCTGCCCGCGCGGGTGGGGTCGTCGGGCGGGCCTGCCCGCCCCCCGGGCTCGCTGGGCTTGGTCACTTCAGCTTGCTGAAGAGCGCGTCCAGCTTGGCCTTGCTCTTGGCGACCTCGCCGCTGGTCAGGTCGGCGCGCTTGCCTTCGAAGGGGACGAAGAAGTGGCAGAAGTTGGCGGCCTCGCGGTCGAGGATGCGCTCGGTCATGGGCTCGCGGCAGTCGTTGCGCAGACCGGGCTCGTACCACTTGCAGTTCTTGCACACGTGCAGGTCGCGCTGGCAGTTCTCGCAGCGGTCCTGGCGGCCGACCGCCGCCGACACGATCTCGACCGGATGACCGCACGCCCAGCAGAAGAGCGGAGCCGGCATGCGGCGAAGCTAGCAGAGCGCCGCGCGCCCGTGCAAGGTGCGGGGCCGAGCGCGCGCCGCGCCGGCGCCGCGCGTATCGCGGCCCGCGAGGCCGCGCCTGCCGCCGCACGTGACGCTGCGCCCGCGCGTGCTATCATTAATGGAGCCATTCATCATGAGCAGGGTTTCAGCGAAGCTGGTCGTCGCGGCCGCGCTGTGGGCGCTCGGCGCGCTGGCCGGATGCACTTGCGCACGGGTCGGCGTTCCGGTCGGCCCGGCCATCACCGTCTCGCCGGCGGGCGCGCCGGCCGGCGCCACCGTGCAGCTCCTCGTCACCGGCACCGCCGGCGACGGCGGCACGGCCTTCGCCGCCGGCGTCACGACGCTGAGCTTCGACGGCGTCGACGTTCCGTCGGTCGACGTGCAGGGCCCGGCGCAGCTCACGGCCGTCGTGACCATCGCCCCCGACCATCTGCCCGGCGCGGTGATCGTCGCGGTGCAGAACGCCGTCGCCCCCAACGGCGACCAGCCCACCACGCTCACCACCACCTTCAACGTGCTCGGCGGCGACCTCGTCGCCAGCATCTCCATCGTCCCGTCGTACGGCACGGCGGGAACCGACCTGCCGCTGACCGTCTACGGGGAGAACACGCACTTCCTCGACGGCGTCACCACCGCGGCCTTCGACCACCCGCTCGTCGCCATCACGTCGCCGGTCACCGTCCGCTCCGAGACGGAGCTGACGTTCGACGTCTCGCTCGACGCCATGCTCCCCAACGGCTTCGCCACCCTGACCGTGCAGACCGGCGACGAGATCGCCGTCGGCGCGTTCGGCCTCATCAATCCCACGCAGCTGGGGACCATCGCGGTGACGCCGGACCGCGTGGCGCGCGGCGCGCGCGGCGTGCCGCTGCAGATCGACGGCACCGACATCACGTTCAGCACCGGCATGCCCACCACGGTCGTGGAGTTCTCCACGCCGGGCATCACGGTGCGCACGCTGAACGTCAGCGCCGCCAACCGGCTCAACCTCGTCATCGACGTGGCGCCCGGCGCGGCCGTGGGCGACGCGCTGGTGCTGGCCTACACCGGGCCCTCCAAGGCGGCGACCGTCTTCAGCGTCGACGACCGCGTGGTCGCCGGGGCCGCCGCCGCCGGAGCCCCGGCGCCGCCCGGGCGCGACGCCACGTTCGCGCTGACGACCGCGGGACCGCCGCTGGGGGCCGGCGCCCCGGCCGTGGAGCTCACGCCCGGGGGCGGCCTGGACGCCGCCTCGCTGATCGTCGGCTCGCCCACCACCGGCACGCTCGCCGTGACCACTTCGCGCGGCGCGCCCGCCGGCCCGGCGGCCTTCGCCCTGTACGACCCCGCCTCCGGGGAGCGCCTGTACGGCGCGGTGCCGATCGCGCCCGCCGGGCCGCCCGAGATCCCGGACGTCGCGCCCGTGTCGGTCGCGCCCGGGGCGGCGGCGTCGCTCGCGCTCAGCGGCGACGGCACGAGCTTCGCCGCCGGCGTCACCACCGCCGAGATACTGCCGCTGGGCGCCGCCCTCGCCGGCGAGGTCGTGCCGGGCACGCTCACGGTCACCGGGCCGACCTCCGCCACGCTCGACGTCGTCGCCGACGGGCTCGCCACGCCCGGACCGGCGGTCGTGCGCCTCACCACCGGCAGCGAAGTCGCCGAGGCGATCGTGCTCGTGGGCGCCGCCCCCGCCGCGGCGCTGGTGCCGGCCGCCGTATCCCAAGGGCGCGCCGTCGCCGCCGAGCTGGTGGCCGACGGCGTCGACCTGACCTCGCCCGCGCTGGCCGTCACCGCCGTCTCGCCCGACGTCATGGTCGAGTCCTTCGCGCCGCTCGGCCCTGGCCGCGCGCGCGTGACGCTGCGTGCCGCGGCCGGCGCCCTCCCTGGACCGGCCACGCTGCTGCTCGACGACGGCGGCCCCTCGCCGCTGGCGGCCGACTTCGACGTCACCGCCGGGACGCCCACCGTCACGCTCCCCGTCCCCTCGACGGTGCGCCCCGGCGACGAGCTCGCTCCCGTGCTGGTCGTCGGCCGCTTCACCGCGTTCGGCGCCGCCACCAGCGCCACCGTCGCCGGCCTCGTGAGCGGCCTCTTCGTCGAGCAGGTCGTCGCCTCGCCGGGCGCGACCCCCGCCGCCGACGACGTCGCGACCGTCTCGATCACCACCTCGGTGCTCACGCCGCCCGGCGACTACGGCCTGGTGATCGGCACCGGCGCCGAGGCGGTGGCCACCACGCTCACGGTCGCGCCCGTCGTGCTGAACCCGCTCGCTCTCCCGCCGCCGGGCCTGGAGTCGACCTTCGCCGGGTCGGTCGCCGGCGGCGGCGCCGCCTACTATGCGTTCACCGCCGCGCCCGGACAGGTCGTGACGTTCGTCGCCGACGCCGCTTTCTCGCCGCTCGATCCGGCGCTGCGTCTGTACGCCGCCGACGGCGTGACGGTGCTCGCGGGCAACGACGACGTCGACGACACCATCACGCTCTCCGCCGAGGTCACCTGGGCGTTCGCCGCCGCCGGCACCTACTACTTGCGCCTCGAGGCGGAAACGCCGGCGGGGGGGGCCTTCACGTTGCGCGCGCGCACCGTGGACGCGCCGGTCGCGGAAGTCGAGCCCAACGACGACCCTGCCGGCGCCACGCCCCTGGGCGTCGATCCGCTGGGCGGGCCGCTGGCCGGCGCCGTCGTGGCGCGCGGGCTCATCTCCCCGCCCGCCGCGCCTGGGGAAACCCCCGACGTCGACTACTGGGCCTTCACCGTCGGCGACGGGATGGACCCCGCCGATCCGCTCTCGGTGATCGTGATCGACACCGCGGCGCGCGGGCTGGTGGACCATTTCGGCGCCGTGCCCGACCTGGCGTTCGAAGTCCTGGACGCCACGGGCGCGCCGGTCATGATCACCGCCCCCACCGCGGCGGACGACCGTGCCGCGCCGACCGGCCACCTCTTCGACCCCGTGCTGGCGTTCCGCCCGCCGGCGCCCGGCACGTACGTGGTGAAGGTGACGTCCTTCGCCGGCACGACCGGTCCGTACCTCTTGAACGTGCGCGGGCCCGTCGTCATCAACGAGATCTTCTACAACCCGCAGGGCGCGTCGGGGGCGGGGACGTTCATCGAGCTGGCGGGCGTGGCCGGGCTCGCCGCCGCCGGCGTGGGGCTGTTCGTGCGCGCGCGCGACTGCGCCGGCACGGTCGACATGGTGGCGGGAATCGACGCCGCGACCCTGGCGGCGGCGGTCGTGCCGGCCGACGGCTTCTACGTCGTCGGCGCGGACGCGACGGTGGCGAACTGGGACCTGCTGGTGCCCGAGACGAGCGTCGACTTCAGCGAGGCCGACGGCACGACCATCGAGCTGGTGGTGGACGCGGGCGGCGGGATGACCCGCGTGGTGGACGCCGTGCACTTCGCCGCCGCGCCGGCCGCTTGCACCGGGGGCGAAGGTGGCTTCGCCCCGAACCCGCTCGACGCCGCCGATACGAGCATCGGCCGCGCCTTCGGCTTCGACGGCGACGACAACGCGCGCGACTTCCGCGCACAGCTCCGGCCCAGCCCCGGCCAGGCGAACGCGACGTCGATGTGATAGTGGTGGGAAGCGCGGCGAGGGCCGCCCCGTTTACAATGGAGGCCGACATGAAGACCACGGCGACGAGACGGGGAATGGCGGCGGCACTGCTGGCGCTGGGGCTTGGGGGCTGCGGCGAGCTCCAGAACCCCAGCCTGGTCACGCTGGATCAGGACGACGGCATCCCGCCGGTGAACGTCGACGGCGAAGTGCTGGCGGGGGTCGGGACGAGCGTGGCGGCCTGCACCGGCAGCGACATGGTGGGCGACTACACCGTGGACTACGTGGAGACCGCCGACGGCGGCTGCCTGGTCACGTTCAACGACACGGTGGAGATCTTCGACGAGGCGTCGGCGCGCGCGGCCAACAAGCAGCTCGGCAACCAGCCCATCCTGGGCATCAACGCCATCCGGCTGCGCGTGATGGCGTTCTCGCTCGCCGACGCGGCGAACGGCGCCGCCTTCGACACCGGCCCCGGCAACGTCTCCAGCCTGGAGCTGGTGGTGGACGGCGTGCTCCTGGACGCGGATCTGAATGGCCCGTTCCCCGAGGAAGTTGCGCTCGGCGAGCCGACGGTCGACAAGGTGAGCGACAGCGTCGGCAGCGGCATGGCCGCCAACTCCGACCTCGACCTGCGCGTGACGCTGACCCCTGCCGGCCGCAGCAGCTTCCCGACCGACCTGGCCATCACCTTCAACGCGCAGCCCGAAGTCGACCTCGCCGTCGCCCTGAACTAGCGCGGCTGGCCCGTTCCGCCGCCGTCCCGCCGCCGTCCCACGGGCGTGGGGCCGGGGGTTGACGCGCCGCGTCGCAGGGTGTACGTTGGGCCTTGCCAACGCCCACCACGCGCGGTATAAGCCCCGCGACATCTCTGCGGGGTAACCCTGGAGGTGGGCCGGTTGGTCCACCTTTTTTTTTGTGAGGGGGAGGCCTGGCGGAGGCGTTGCGGTGCTGGTGTTGGTGCTGTTGCTGGTGTTGGTGCTGGTGCTGGTGGTGGTTGTCGCCGAAGTAGGTCCACCTCGATGAACGAAGAGGTCCAGGCGATCCGCCAGGTGGCGGACGGTGCAGCTGCGGTACACGGCTGCGAGGTCTGGGACGTGCAGTACGCCCGGGGCGGGAAGGGTGCGTGGGTACTGCGCGTGTTCATCGATCGCCCGGGCGGGGTGACGCTCGACCACTGCGAGGCGGTGTCGAAGGACCTCTCGGCACGCCTGGACGTGGATGACCTCATCCCGCACCGCTACGTCCTGGAGGTGTCGTCGCCGGGGCTGACCCGCGCTCTCACCGAGGAGGCGCACTGGCGCAAGTCGGTGGGGGCGCTCTGCCGGGCGGTGACGGCGGACGGCGCGGCGCACGAGGGCCGTATCGTGGCGCTGGAGGGCGGGGCGGTGCGCCTGGCCCCGCGCGGCGGCGGTCCCGAGACGACCTTCCCGCTCGCCGAGGTGAAGCGGGCGAATCTCATGTTCGATGAAGAGCGGAACCTGACGGAAACGAGAACGAGGCAGTGATGGAACCAAACCTGAGCATGGTCCTCGAGCAGGTGGCGAAGGACAAGGGCATCCAGAAGAGCGTGCTGACCGAGACGCTCGAGACGGCCATCCTGATGGCCGCCAAGAAGACCTTCGGCATGAACCGCGACCTGGAGGCGCACTGGCACGAGCCGTCCGGCACGGTGCGCATCTTCCAGAAGATGACGGTCGCCGAGCCGGTGCTCGACGCCGAGCGCGAGATCTCGACGGAGAAGGCGGTGAAGCTGAACCCGGACGCCGAGGTCGGCGACGAGTACAACTTCGAGCTGTTCTACCGCGAGGAGGACCACGAGAAGGCGCAGAAGCAAGACGAGCGCTACGCGGAGATCCTCGGGCTGCAGACCTACAAGAAGGGCTTCGGACGCATCGCCGCGCAGACGGCCAAGCAGGTCATCATCCAGCGCGTCCGCGAGGCGGAGCGCGACAACATCTACAACCAGTACAAGGACCGCAAGAACGAGCTGGTCACCGGCATCGTGCGGCGGTTCGAGCGCGGCAACATCATCGTCGACCTCGGCAACACCGAGGCGGTCCTGCCGGTGAAGGAGCAGGCGCCGCGTGAGAGCTACCGCGCCGGCGACCGCATCGTCGCTTACGTCAAGGACGTCGACCGCAACGCGCGCGGGCAGATCGTCATCCTGTCGCGCACGCACG
>DASYRF010000450.1:0-17516 GCA_036004705.1 Myxococcota bacterium | reverse complement strand
CCGTCATTCACCGCACGGGTCAATCGCCGCCGGCGCCCCGTATGGTGCCACGCCGCGTGGGCCGCCGGGGTCGCCCGCGCGCCAGAGCGCGCGCCCTGCCGCCCAGACGCCGGCTGCGGCGGCCGCCCACAGCGGCGCCGCCCACAGTCCGACGCGCCACAGCGGCCCGGCGTGCCGGGCGGCGGCCGCGGCGAGCGGGCCGGCGCCGCGCTCCCCGCAAGCCGCCGCGTACACCGCGCCCGACGCGCACGCGCTCGCGGCCAGCGCCGCCAGGGCCACCAAACCGGCGAGCGGCCACAGCGGGGCGACGTCCGCCAGGGCGGCGTTCGACAGCTCCTGCAGCGCCGGCAGATCGAGCCCCGTCGCCAGCCGCTCGGCGGCGGTGGTTCGTGCCAAGAAAGCGAGCGCGGCGGCGGCGACCGGCGCCACGAGCACGAGCGCGAGCAAGAGGTCCGCGGCGTACAGCATCAGGACGAGGCGCCAGCCGCGCCGCGCCACGAGGATGCCGTCGCGCAGGGCTGCCCGCACCGCAGCCGCGGCGCGCGGGCGCCGGGCGGCCGGGGTCACGCTCACGGCGCCACCAGCTGCAGCGCCGTCTCCACCCACAGCAGCAGCGCGCTGCCCCAGCGCGCGGTCGCGAGCGACGCCGCTGCGCCGCGGGCCCAGCCGTTGTTCGTGAAGCTGCGGTCGAGCAGCAGCTTGCGGTCGGGGTCGACCTCCACGCGGACGAGCGGCACTTCGGTGGTGAAGGTCAACCGCCGCCACGCCGACGGCGACGCCAGCTGCTCGTCGCGCGTCCAGGTGCCGCGCACCTCGGTGCCGTCCTCGAACACCGCCAGCACGTCGACCGGCAGCACGACGTCGCCGCGGCGCTCCACGTCGATCGACGTCTCCCAGACCGGCGGCTCGACCTCGCCGGCGGCGGCGAGCACGGCGGTGCCCGCTACCGGTGTGTCGGCCGGGAAAACGCCGCGCGGCAGCCGCCGCCGCTCGCTGCGCACGTCGCCCGCCGCGTAGTCCACCTCGCCCGGGCGGCGGATCACGGCGTCGAAGAACCAGCCCAGGTCGGTGCCGGCCCCATCCGAGAGCGCGCGCACGAGGTCGGGCGTGGAGGGATGAGTGAAGGCGGCGCGCTCGGCGTACAGCCGGAGGCCGCGCGCCATCGCCGCGTCGCCCACGATCCCTTGCAGTGTGCGCATCGCCAGCGCGGTGCGCGCGTACGACGCCACGCCGTAGTCCGTCAGATCGCGGTAGCGCCAGGCGTCGAGGAGGACGGGGTCGAGCAGCTTGCGCGCGCCCACGTAGCGCGCGCGCGCGGCCTCGAAGTAACCGAGGCGCGCGAAGCCGAGGTCCAGCGCGGAGCGGTCCGCGCCCCAGAGATCGTCGGCGACCAGACCGGTCACGTAGGTCGCCATCCCTTCGTCGAGCCACGCCTCGCGCGGCTCGTTGGAGGCGAACAGCCCGTAGAAGTACTGGTGGGCGAATTCGTGGATGGTCACGCCGAGCGCGGCGGCGTTGCCGCCGGCGGGGAGCCAGCGGTCGCTCCATACCGTGATGAGCGTCGGGTACTCCATCCCGCCTGCACCTGACGCCTCGAACGGCGGGTCGACGATTGTCAGCCGCGCGTACGGGTACGGACGCAGCCGCGCGCCCATGTCCGCCATCGCCCTCGCCGCCACGTCGAGGTGGCGGTCGGCGTACGACTCGTTCTCCGGCGGGTAGAAGAGGCGGATCTCCACGCCGCCCGGGCCGGCGCGCGTGCGCTCGGCGAAGCCCGGCCAGGCGGCGAAGGCGAAGTCGTGTACGCCGGCGACGTGGAACGTGTGCACCGCGCGGCCGGGGGCAGGAGGGGCGGCGGCGTCGAAGGGGAAGCGCGCCGCCGGGGCCAGCGGCTCGCCGGGGGCGGCCACGACGTCCTCGGCCGGGGCGTCGATACGCACGGTATAGTTGCCGTAATCTGCAAAAAACTCCGTGGAGGCGTGGAAGTCGTCGCACGTCCAGCCGCCGTCGCCGAGAACGCCCACCTTGGGGAACCACTGCGCCACCATGAAGAAGCGCCCCCGTGCCGTGTCGGCGTAGCCGGTGCGCGCGAAGACGCGCGGCAGCCGTGCCTGGAACTCCACGTCGAGCGCCACGGTCGCGCCCGGGGCGGCGGGCGCGGGCAGCACCGCATAGCCGATGGTGCCGGCGGCGGTGAAGCGCACTGGCGTGGCGGGGGCGCCCGCCGCGGGCGCGGTCGTCATGGACGCCACGTCGATCCACCCCCACGGATCCGGGTCGTCGTAGAAGTCCCAGCGGCGGTGCTTGCCCGCGGATTCGGTCAGGAAGGTGGTCTCGCTGTTGCGGAAGGCGTTCAAGTACAGGTGCAGGCAGAGCGTCGCGGTCGGCGCGTGCGTCGTGTTCGTCCAGGTGATGCGCTCGCGCCCGCTGACGCTGCGCGACCCGGCGTCGAGGTGCGCGTCGAGGTCGTAGGAGGCGATCGCAGGCGGCGCCGCGACGGGGGCGCCCGCCGCCGCCGCACCCGCCAGGCCAGCCGTCGCCGCCAGCAGCGCGCTCGCAGCCACTCTCAACGGTGCAGCCCGGGCTTGCCGTCGAGATGGCGCGTGTCGTTCAGGGATACCAGCGCCGGCCCGGCGAACCCGGTCTCGATGACCGACACCCCCGTCGGGTGGAGGCGGAACCGCTTGAAGGAGCGAAGCGGCGCCCCCAGGAACCGACACACCAACGCCACGATCGTGAAGTTGTGCGTGACGACCGCCACGGGCCGCTCCCCCGCGGCGGCGGCGATCTCCTCGTAGGCCGCCCAGGCGCGGTCGGCCAGCGCGCGAAAGCCCTCGCCGCCGGGCAGCGTGCGTTCCTCCGGCTCGGCGCGCCAGGCGCGCACCTCCTCGCCGTAGCGTTGCTCGATCTCGTCGAACGTGAGCCCTTCCAGCGCGCCCTGGTTGAGCTCCATCAATCGTGCATCTTCGCGCAGCGGCACGCCGCGCCCGCCGAAGGCGATCTCGGCCGTCTCGCGCGCACGCTGCAGCGTGCTCGTCCAGACCGCGTGCACTTCGCGGACGGCGAAGGCCGCCGCCAGCGCCTGGGCCTGCGCGCGCCCGGTGTCGTTGAGCGGCTCGTCGTTGTGGCCCTGCACCCGGCGCAACCGGTTCATCTCGGTTTCGCCGTGCCGCACCAGGTAGACGCGCAAGGACGTCGAGCGGCCGCGCGTCGGCCGCTAGCCTCCGAGCTTGGGCTTCGGCTTCACCGTCGGGATGCCGGCCGGCTTGGGCAGCGGCTTGGGCACGCCTTTGGGGGCCAGCGGCTCGTGCGGCGTCAGCGTCGCCGCCGGCGTGGGCTTCTCCGCGGGGGCTGCCGGCGGGGTCGGGTCGGTCTTCGGCGGCTTGTCGGTCCGCGCCGGCTTGTCCGCCTTGGCCGTCGTGCGATCCGCTTTGGCCGATCCCTTGTCGGTTCGGGCGGCCTTGCCGCTGGGCGCGGCGGCGGGCGGCGGCGGCGCCGCAGAGGCGGGGGCGGCCTTGGCGACCGCCTTCGCCTCCAGCGTCTCGACTTTGGCGGCCATCTTCTTCACTTCGGCGGCGAGCGGACTGTCGGCGGCCAGATGCGCGTCCAGCCAGTCGAGCTGCGCGCGCGCCTCGCTGGTCTTGTCGCCCGCCACGGCTTCGCGCAGTGCGCGCGCGTGCGCCTTGCCCAGCAACGAATCGGCCTCGGCGTGGATTGCGCTCGCGGGCGCGATGCGTGCGGCGGCGTCCTCGGCGGCGGCCAGCGAGCCCGAGGCGGCGGCCTTGCGCAGCGCGGCCAACGCCTTCTCCTCGTCCGGGGTGGGGCCGGCGGGCAGCGCGGACTTTGCGGCGCCTTCGTCGGCGGCGCCGGTGGCGCCGCCGCTGGCGGGCTCACCTTTGCCCTCGTCGGCCTTGGCCGTGTCGCCGGCCGCGGGCGCGACGGTGCCGGGAGCGTCCGTCGCGGACGCCTTGTCGCCGTCGCCGTGCTTCGCCCCGTCGTCGCTGCCCTTCGCCCCCTCGTCGCTCTTCGCGCCCTCGTCGCCCGGGCGGTCCGATTTCGACGTGCCCAGCGCCACGACCCGCGCGTCGCCGTCGTCGCGGTCCTTGCCCTTGTCGCCGCTGCCTACCGCCAGCAGGGTGATTACCACCGCCAGAACCGCGCCCGCCGCCACGCCGCCCGCCATCCACAGCCACGGCGCGGGCCGCGCAGCACGCATCGCCAGGTCGTCCTCGTCAGGGGGTCGCGCCGCGCGCGCCGCGCGCGCCGGCGGCTCGGAGTAGCGCGGAGCCGCCGCCGCCGGTGCGGCCGCAGCCGCCGGTGCCGGAGCGGCCGCCGGCGCCGCGGGGGCCGGGGCTGGCACGGGTTTGGCCGCGCGCGCCCCGCCCGCCGACAGCGCCCCCTCGAGCGCCTCGACGAGCTTGAGCGGACTTGGCGTGCGATCGCCCGGCTGTTGGGCCGTGGCCGCCTCGATCGCCGCGGCCGCCGCACCGCCCACAGGGCCGCCCGCCGCCAGCGTCTCGCGCGCCAGCACGCCGAGGGCGAATACGTCGCTGCGCGTGTCCGGCGGCTGCTTGATCCGCTCCGGCGCGAGGTAGGCCGCTGCCGTGGAGAGCTTGACCTTCACGTCGGCGCGGCGCGCCATCTCCTCGATGAACGACACCACACCCAGGTCCGCCACGCGCACGACGTCCTTGTTGTCGCCCATCTCCACGATCAGGATGCGCGCCGGGTCGAGCGCGCCGTGAACGATGCCCTGATCGTGCGCCTGCTCGAGCAGCTCCCCCACCTGGCGCAGGATGGCCAGCGCCCAGCCGCGCGCCACGGGCGCCCCGGCGGCGAGGCGCTCCGCCAGCGTCTGCCCGCCCGGGTCCTCGGTGGCGACCCACACCGTCCCGTCGGGCGACGACCCCGCCGCCAGCACCGGGATGGTGGCCGGGTGGTGGAGGCGCCCCACCTTGCGCACCGTGGCGAGGAAGCGCTTCACCATCGCCGGGTCCACCGCGAGCCCGTCGTGCAGCGTGCGCAACAGCACGCGGCGCCCCAGCGACGCCTGCTCGGCCACGTGGGTCGTGGACATGCCGTCGTCGGCGATGGTCTCGGTCACGAGGAACTGGTCGCTCAGCGACGTCCCCTTCGCCAGCGGATGAGGCCGCGCCAGCCGCACCTGCCGCTGCCCGCACTCCGGGCAGAACTCGACCGGCTTGGGGAGCTCGAAGTTGCAGTGCACGCAGTGTCCGAGAGGGGAGTTGCTCACGGGGCGAATCCTAGCAAGCGTTTCCGGCCGGGGCAAAACGGCGCGCCGGCGAAGCGCCGGGCGGCGCGGCGCCGACTCGCCTTGACGCCGTCGGGCGCGCGGGTTAAGCGCGAGGCGCCATGGCTCTGACCTACGAGAGGAGCGGCGTGTCGATCGCCGCCGCCGATCGGCTCATCGAGCTCATCCGCCCGCTGGCGGCGTCCACGGCGCGTGCGGAGGTCGTGGGGAGCGTGGGTGGCTACGCCGGCCTGTTCGCCCTGCCCGGCGATCCGGAGCGCCTGCTCGCCGCCACCACCGACGGGGTGGGGACGAAGCTCAAGATCGCCGCGCTGGCCCGCCTGCACGACACGGTCGGCATCGACCTGGTGGCGATGTCCGTCAACGACCTCGTGTGCGTGGGGGCGGAGCCGCTCCTGTTCCTCGACTACGTGGCCACCGGAAAGCTCGACGCCGACGTCATCGCCCAGGCCGTGTCGGGCATCGCGGCGGGCTGCCGCGAGGCCGGTTGCGCGCTCATCGGCGGCGAGACCGCCGAGCACCCCGGCTTTCACGGGCCGGGCACCTACGACCTGGCGGGTTTCGCGGTGGGGCTGGTGCGTCGCGCCGACGTGATCGACGGAACGCGCGCCGCCGCCGGCGACGTGGTCGTGGGGGTGCCGTCGTCCGGGCTCCACTCCAACGGTTTCTCCCTGGTGCGGCGCATCCTCCCAGAGGAGGAGCTGGCGGTACGAGCGGTGGAGCTTTTGACGCCGACGCGCCTCTACGTGAAGCAGGTCCTGCGTGCGCACGCGGGCGTCGCCGGCGGGCTGCGCGCCGCGGCGCACGTCACCGGGGGCGGACTGTGGGGACGCGCCGGGCGGCAGATGGCCGACGGCCTGCAAGTCCGGCTGCGCGGTGGGTCGTGGACGGTCCCAGCCATCTTCGACGAGCTGAGGAGGCGCGGGCCCGTAGAGCCGGCAGAGATGCTGCGCACGTTCAACTGCGGTCTGGGGATGGTGGTCGTCGTGCCGGCCGGTGAGGTGGACCGCGCCCTCGCGGCGCTCGGCACGGGCGCAGTCGCCGTCGGCGAGGTCGTCCCGCGCCCGGCGGGCGGCGGTCCCGTGGACATCGAGGGGAATGTCTTCTAGCGGGAGCGGCGGCGGCGGCGCAAGCGGCTCGGGCGGGCCGGGCCAAACGCGCGCGGCGCGCGGGCGGCTGCGGCTGGGCGTGCTCGTCAGCGGCAGCGGCACGAACTTGCAGGCGGTGCTGGACGCGATCGCCGCGGGCACCCTCGACGCGGAGGTGACGCTGGTGCTGTCGAACCGCCCCGGCGTGCAGGCCCTGGACCGCGCGCGGGCGGCGGGCGTCGCGGCACGCGTGCTGCCGCACGAGGGGCTCGACCGGTCCGCCTACGACGCCGCGCTGGTGCAGGCGCTGCGCGACGCCGGCGTCGAGCTGGTGGTGCTAGCGGGCTTCATGCGCGTCGTCACGTCCGTGCTGTTGGGCGCGTTTCCCGATCGCGTGCTCAACATTCATCCTTCGCTGTTGCCGGCGTTCCCCGGCGTGAACGCACAGGAGCAGGCGCTGGCCCACGGGGTGAAGGTGTCGGGCTGCACGGTGCACCTCGTCGTGCCCGAGGTGGACACGGGCCCCATCCTGGTGCAGGCCGCGGTGCCCGTGCGCGAGAGCGACGACGAGGCGCGGCTGCGAGCGCGCATTCTGCGCCAGGAGCATCGCATCCTGCCGCTGGCCATCAGGCTCTTGGGCGAAGGGCGCGTGCAACGCGTGGAAGGGTCGCGGCGCCTGCGCATCGATACGCAGGGACTGACGGTCGCGCCGGCACCGCCCACGGGCCAGAACGCGGAAGGGGACGACGGCGCGGCCGTCGTCTCGTTCGGCTAGCTGTGCGGGCGCGGGACCGGTGAAAGCGTTCTACGACGTCATTGCGCTGGGGCCGGGGCTCGCCGCCCCGGCCGCCGCGGCGCTGCTGGCGCGGGCTGGGTACCGCGTGCTGCTGCTGCGCGGACCCGAGGCCGAGCCGGACGCGGCGCCGCGCGTGGTGGCGGGCCTGGACGCGCCGGCGTGGGTCGCGCTCGCCGACACGCTGGCCTTGACGGCGCCCCTGCGCCGACTAGTGAAGCCGTACGACCCCGCCTGGCAGGTGCTGGGGCCGCGCCTGCGCCTCGACGTGCCGGCGGACGATGCGCTGCTGGCGCGCGAGCTGGCGCGCGAGGTGCCTGTGGAGGCGGAGGGCGCGCTACGCTTCTTCGGGCGCACGACCGAGCTGCGCGGGACGCTCGACGGCGCCTTCACCGCGCAAGCGCCGCTCTGGCCGCGGGGGCTGTGGTCGAGGGCGCGCGGCCGCTTTCGCCGCACTGGGCTGGAGGCGCTCGAGGGTTCCGTCGCCGTCGAGCTCCTAGCGGCGGCGGTCGCGGCGGGGGCGTCGGGCAGCGGCGCGGCGCCGGGTGTGCAAGAGACGCCGCCGCCCGTGTCGCCGCTGCTGCAGGCGCTGGCGCTGGCCCCGGTGCGCTTCGCGGCGCGCCTGATCCCGCCGGAGGGGGCTTGGCCGCCGGCCGTGGCCGCGGCCCGTGCGGTCGATGCGCTCCGGCGCGATCCGGTCACGGTCGACGGTGGTCCCGCGGCCATCGCCGCGCTGCTGGCGGGCGCGGCGGCGCGCCATGGCGCGGAGGTACGCGCCGGCGCCGCCGGCACGGCGCAGGAGATCGTGCACCGCGCCGCGCGCGCCGAGGGCGTGCGCGTGGTCGCCTCGCCCGAGGTGCTGGGCGCGTCGCTGGTGCTGGCCGCGTGCGACCTGGAGGCGGTGGCCACGCTCTGCCCAGGACGTGCCGGCCACGCACGCCACCTGCGCGCGCGCGAAGCGATGGCCCCCGCCGAGCGCGTGCTGTCGCTCGGGCTTCGCCTGGACGACGCCGCCCTTCCGGCCGCGTTGGGCCCGCTCGCCTACGCGGTGCGCGACCCGGACGCGGCGCTCGTAGAGGAGAACCTCTTGCAGCTCGAGCGCCTGCCAGCCGACGCGCGCGGTACGGCCCGCTTGGTCGTGTCGTGCCTCGCGCCGGCCGCGCGTGCGGCCGATGTCGAGGCGCGCGCCGCACTGCGCACGCGCGTGCTGGGCGCGCTCGACGACGCGTGCCCGTTCGCCGCGCGGCACGTGCGCGCCGACGTCGGACCGCTCGATCTCGACGGCGCGGCCGTGTTCCGCGCGGCGGCGCCGCCGCCGCACGGCGCGCTGGGGCCCGCGCCGGACAGCGGGCTCGACGACGTGCTGGCCGCCGGCCCGGAGCTGGCGCCCGGCCTGGGGGTCGAGGGCGAGGCGCTGGCCGCCTGGTCCCTGGTGGGTCGCGTGCGCGACCGCCTCGGGGGTCGTGTCGTCGAGGGCCGCTTCAAGCCCTGAGCTCCGCCTCGCGCCGGGCGCGCAACGCGGCGGCGGCGCGCAGCGCAGCGGGAGCGTCGAGCTCCTCGAGGCAGGCGTGGTGGCCGAGCGGGCAACGCGGCGGGCCGGCGTGGTGGCAGGGCCGGCAGGCGAGGCCGGCGCGCACGAGCGCGACAGTGTGCGGGACGGGAACGTGGCGGGCCTCGTCGGTGGGGCCGAAGAGCACCACCGACGGCGTGCCGACGGCGCGGGCGAGGTGCGTGAGGCCGCTGTCGGGGCCCACCACGGCGTCGAGCACGGCGAGCGTGGCGGCGGCATCGGCAAGGGGCTCGCCGGTGGCGTCGTGGACGGCGACGCCGGCGGCGGCGGCGGCGGCACGCAGGCGCGCGGCGCGCGGGCGCTCGTCCGGGCCGCCCAGCAGGCACACCCCGGCGAAGCCGTATGCGGCGGCCAGGCGCACCGCCTCGACGAGGCGCCGCTCGGGCCAGTCCTTGGTGGCGCGACGCGAGCCCACGCCGAGGCCGAGCCAGGCGCGGGCAGCGGTGCCCAGGCGCGCGCGCGCGGCGGCGCGTGCGACGGCGGACGTGGCGAGGCGCGGTCCGGCGGCGGCGGCGGCGGCGGCGGCGGCCGGCGTGGTCGTGCCTGCGGCCACCGCCAGCGCGAGGTACCGCGCCACGTCGCGTGGCTCGCGCCCGGGCGCCCGCACCGCGTACACCAGCCGCGCGAGCGGTGCCGAGGCGAAGCCGATACGGCGCGCCCCGCCGACCGCGCGAGCCAGCAGCGCCGTGCGCACGGAGCCGTGCGCCGCGTAGACCTCGAGGGGCTCGCCGTCCGCCCAGGCGCGCGCCCGCCCAGCCACGCGCGCCAGTCCGCGGGGGCCGCGGTCGGCGCCGTGCTTGTCGTCCACGAGGGCGGCGGCGGCACCGTGCAGGCGGACGATCTCGGCGCCGTTGGGCGTGGCCGCCACGGCGACCGCCTCGTAGCGGTCGGACGTGCACAGCGCCTGCACGAGCGGAAGCGTGAACACGACGTCCCCCAGCAGGGCGGACTGCAGCACCACGGCCTTCACGCCGCGTCAGCTCTCGAGGGGAAGCGCCTCTTCGATGAGGAAGTTGGGCAGGCCGTCCTGCACGGGAAAAAAGAGCTTGCAGGTCTTGCAGGCGAACCCCTCGGGGTCCTCGCGCACGGTCAGCTCGCCCTTGCACTTCGGACAGGCGACGAACTCGAGCAGCGTGGGGTCGATCGGCATGCGTACTGGTTAGGGCGCGGCGCGAGGGCTGTCAAGCGCGGTCGGACCGCGTGGCTTCACCGTCGGCGCGCGTGGCTTGACGCTGCCACCTCCGCCCGCACCGGCGGGCGCGGCCGCGCCGGAGGCCTGCCGCGCGGGGCGTGAGCGGAAGGCGCCCGCTCCTGTTAGGATCCAACCCTCATGCAGGGCGATCGGGACGTTCGGCGCGCGTGCGCCCGGCGGCGCGAGGCTGCGTTCCAGACGCGCTGGGCTCGCTCCGCGCACGTCGTCGTCGGGTGGGTCGCAGGCGCGCTCGCCGCGGCGGCGCTGCCGGGCTGCACGCAAGGCGTGCCAGCGCCTCCGGCGCCCAGCGCCGTCCAGCCCGCCCAGGCCGTGGAGGGGACGGCCACGCCGGTGATCATCGTCGGCGACGACTTCTGGCTGGCGGCCAGGGCGAGCTTCGGGAACGGAGCGACCTCTTCCAGCTCGTCCACGTTCACTGCTTCGCTCGGCGGCGTCGCGCTCGACGGCGTCACCTACCTCGACGAGCACCGCCTCTCCGCCGCCGTGCCGGCCGCGCTCGCCCCCGGCGTCTACGAGCTGCGCGTCGTCGATCCCGCCGGTCGGGAGGGGCGGCTCGCGGCCGCGTTCACGGTGCTGCAACGGTGCACCGGCGCCGCCGACTGCGACGACGGTGACGCCTGCAACGGCGACGAGGTATGCAACGCCGCCATGGCCTGCCAGCCAGGGACGCCGCCGAGCTGCGACGACGGCGCCCCCTGCACGGCCGACGCCTGCGACGCGCTGCTAGGCTGCGTGAACGACGCGTCGCCGCTCGACGGCGCTCCCTGCGAAGATGGCCTCTTCTGCACCAGCAACGACCAATGCTTCGCCGGCGTGTGCGCGCCCGGCGCGCCGACCGATTGCAGCGCCGCCGGCGGGCCCTGCAGCGCGGGCGTCTGCGACGCGGCCGCCGGCGCGTGCGTCGCCACGAGCGCGCCGGACGGGACTTCGTGCCGCGCCGCTGCCGGCGCCTGCGACGTGGGCGAGACGTGCGTCGCCGGCGCTTGCCCGCCCGACGCACTGGCCGCCGCCGGGATGCCGTGCCGCGCCGCCGCCGGGCCCTGCGACGCGGCCGAGACGTGCTCGGGCGCCTCCGCGGCCTGCCCGGCGGACCTGGTCCTGCCCGACGGCGCCGCCTGCGACGACGGCCTCGTCTGCACCGGACCCGACGCTTGCACCGCCGGCGCCTGCAGCGGGTCCGGCACCTGCACCGACGACGCGCCGCCGGTGTCCCGCTTCAGCGTCGCGCCCGGCGGCGGCCTGGGCACGACCGTCTTCGCCTTCGACGGCGCGCCGAGCTGGGACCGCGAGGACCCCGACGGGGCGCTCGTCTTCGCCTGGGACTGGGAGAGCGACGGCACATACGACGCGACCGGAATCGGCGCGACCCACGTCTTCGCCACGGTCGGCCTGAAAGCGGTGACGCTGCGCGTGACGGACACGTCGGGGCAGGACGGCTTCTACGTCGGGTGGGCCGTGGTCGACGACGCCGCCGACCGCCTCGTCGTCGACACCGCCGCCGACGTGGTCGACTGCTGCGACGGGCTGACCTCGCTGCGCGAGGCGATCACGCAGGCCGTCGCGGACGCGGGGCCGCAGACGATCACGTTCTCCGGGCCGATGACGATCCTACCGGGCACGGTGCTCCCGGCGCTCGGCGACGCCGGCGGCGTCCTGATCGGCGAGCCCGGCGTCGTCATCGACGGCGCGTCCCTGGGCGGAGCGGCGGACGACTGCCTGCATGTCGCCGCCGACGCCGTCACGGTCATGGCGATCGAGGTGCGCAACTGCCCCGACGACGCCATCGACGTGGACGGCAGCTTCGACTGGATCGCCGGGTGCGCGATCCACGACGCCGGCTTCGTGGGGACCAAAATGTTCGGCGCGTCCGATCACTTCGGCCCGGGCAACGACGTCTACGCCAACGGCGACCACGGGGTGGAGCTCTTGGGGGCCGACGCGCTCATGGAGGGCAACCGCGTCCACGACAACGCCGGCATCGGACTCTTCAGCGGCAGCGCTTCGACCGCCCCAGTGGTGCGCGGCAACGTCATCTACGCGAACGTCGGCGCCGGCATCTCCATCAGCCGGTTCGTCCCCAGCACCACGCTGTGGCACAACACCGTCTACGCCAACACCGGCGACGGCGTCTTCTACGGCACCCCGGCGAGCGGCGCCGGGCACGATCTGCGCGACAACATCCTGAGCTACAACGGCGGCTGCGGCCTTAGCACCTCTTCGCTGTTCACCGCGCTCGACTACAACGACTACTATGCGAACACCGCCGGGTCGTGCTGCGGCTGCGCGCCGGGCGGCGCCTCGCTCACCGTCGATCCGCTGTTCGTCGACGCCGCCACCGACGACTACCGTCTCGCCTCGAGCAGCCTGTGCATCGACGCCGGCGCCGACACGGGAACCGACGTCAACGGCCCCGCCCGTGCGGGCCTCTACGACGGCACGGCGCCGGACCTGGGCGCCTGGGAGGCGCCCTGACGGCCCACGCGCCCGGCCCGCAGGCTCGGCGCCGGGCGACCCGCCCCGCACCCCGCAGCCGGAGTCTTGGGACCGGTTCTTAGTCGGCGGGACGTAGACCCCAGCCGTCCGGGCGCCCGCGCAACCGCCAGGCCGCGACCCAGAGTGCCGCGGCGGCGCGCGCGCGCAGCGACGGTACGAGCCCGAGCGTGAGCACCGCGGCGGCGCCCGCGCCCAGCGCCTGCCCAAGCGTGCGGCCCACGTCGGCGAGCGCGCCGAGCGCGCCGGGCGCGACGAGGCCGTGTTTGCGCGCGAGCAGCGCCCGCCCGGCGGCGTGCTCCACCCGCGCCCGTCCGCGCCAACGGTTGGCGGTTGCGCCGCCCAGGTGCACGACGCGCGCGCCGGGGACCAGCAGCACGCGCCAGCCCTGCCCGTGCGCGCGCAGGCAGAGATCCGTCTCCTCCAGATAAAAGAAGAAGCGCTCGTCGAAGCCGCCGAGCGCGGCGAAGGCGTCGGCGGCCACCGCCAGAAACGCGCCGCGCAGATGCGCCACGTCGACCGGCTCCTGCGGCGGCGCGCGGCGCGGAGGCCATTCGGGTGCGGTGCGCTGGCGGCGCCCGTCGGGGTGATAGAGCTGCGGGGAGGCCAGCGCGACGCGCCCGCTCGAAGGCGGCGCCGGCGCTTCGATTGCCGCTGCGACTTGGTCGAGCGCGCCCGGCGCGGCGAACGCGTCGGTGTTGACGAAAACGAGCAGGCGGCCGCGCGCGCGCGCGGCGCCGGCGTTGGCGGCGGCGGCGAATCCGCGGTTCCGCCCCAGCGGCACAATTGCGCCCCTCCCCCGCCAGGCCGGCGTGTCGAGCGCGGCGGCGGCGCGCGCCACGGTCGCGTCGCGCGAACCGTTGTCCACGACGATCGCTTCGACGGTGCGCTCTTGCGCTGCGCCTGCCAGCGCGCCGAGGCAACGCGCCATCAGCGCCTCTGATTCGTAGGCGACTACGATCGCCGTGAAATCCGGCGGCGCCGCCGGCATTGCGCCGCTCACCGCGCCCTCTGCGGCGCGCCGCCGCCGCGCAGGGCGTGCTCCAGCTCCACAGCGCTGTGCAGGCGCTCGCGCGGGTCGCGCTGCAGGCAGGCCAGCACGAGGCGCTCCAGCGCCGGCGAAACTGGTGCGTGCGCCGACGGAGCCGCCGGGGGCCCACCCGCTAACGCCGCCTCGTACTCGTCGGCGGTGGCGCCGGCGAACGGGCGCACGCCGGTGAGGGCCAGGTAGAGCACCACGCCCAGGCCGAACAGGTCCGTCGGCGCGCCGGCGTCGATGCCTCCGAGCTGCTCAGGCGCGGCGAAGCCGAAGGCGCCCAGCGGCATGCCGACGCGCGTCACCTTGGCCGCACCCGGTCCGCGCGCCAAGCCGAAATCGACGAGCCAGGCGCGCCCCGACACCAGCTCCTCCTGCGGCACCACGACGTTCGTCGGTTTGACGTCGCGGTGGAACACCTTGCGCTCGTGGCAGTGCGCGAGCGCGCCGGCGAGCGTCGCGCCCAGCGCGCGCACCGCGGGCTCGGGCATACGGCCCACTCGCGCCAGGAGCCGCGCCAGCGATTCGCCGGGGGCGAGCCTCATCGTCAGCCAGGGGCGGCGGTCGTGCTCGCCGCCTTCGGTGGCTGGGGCGAGCGCAGGGTGGTCGAGCAACGGCGCGAGCTGCAATTCGCGGCGGCAGCGCTGGCGCAGCTCCTCTTCCAGCGGCGGCGGGAGACCGGCGTCGGTAAGCTTGAGGGCCACCCGCGTGCCTTCGGGCGTGCGCGCGCGATACACGACGCCGGTCGCGCCGCGACCGATGACGCTGTCGATCGTATAGCGCGCGATGCGCTCGCCCGTCAGGAGGAACACTCGTCCCTTTCCGGCGCTTGGATCGGCTCGCCGGCCGCGGCCCGTTTTCGCGCCAAGGCGGGGACGTCCGCGGTGCCGAGCTCCCAGAGCTTGGCGTACTTCGCCAGCGCCTCGTAGCCGCCGAGCGCCGCGAACCACAGGCCGGGCACGCCGTCGAGGAATCCGCCGCGCCACAGGTAGCCGCGCAAGAAGCGGGCGGTGCCGTGCAAGGCCGCGCGCCAGGCGCCGGCGCGCGCGCCGCGGGCATGCAGCTCGGCGGCGGCCATCGTCGAGTAGCGCTCCACGCGGCGCAGCGCCTCGCCGAACGACCCGTAGGAGCGGTGCTCGAGGGGCGTGTCCAGGTCGTCGATGCGTGGCGCGCCCCCGCCAGCCGCCTGCACCTCCACGCGCTCGTGCACCTCGCGGCCCTCTGCGTAGCGCGCCTGCTCGCGGCGGAACAGTCGGACGCGCCGCGCCGGCCAGAAGCCGCCGTGCCGCAGCCAGCGGTCTCGGTAGTACGTCTTGATGGCGAGACGGAAGGCGTCGGGGCCGCCGCGCGCTGCGGCCGCCGCCAGCGGCTCATCGCCGCCGGTGGCGTGGATCGCCCCGAGCCGAGCGCGGATCTCGACGGCCAGCGCTGCGGGCACGCGCTCGTCGGCGTCGACCGCCAGCACCCACTCGCCGCGCGCCTCGCGCCGCCCGCGCTCGCGCGCCGACCCGTAGCCGCGGAACGCCGCTTCGACCACGCGCACGTGCGGCGCGCGCGCGCGCGCCAGCGCCACCGTGCCGTCGCGAGAGCCGCCGTCGACGAGCACGACCTCGTCGGCGAACGCCAGCGAGTCCAGGCAGGGGCCGAGCCGCGCCTCCTCGTCTTGGGCGATGACGACCGCGCTCAGCCGCGGCGCCCGCGCGATCATCGCGTCCTCCCGGCGGCGCCGGCGCGCGCGCGGGCCCACAACGCGCTCGACGATTCCTGCTTGGGCGGCCCCACGAACGCCCAGCGCGCCCCGACCGCGGCGACGGCGTCGCGCTCGGCGGCCGGCAAGCGCGCCAGGTCGTAGTCAGCCCCCTTCGCCACCACGGCGGGCCGGCATCGGCGGATCACCGCCGCGAGGTCGCCTTCTTCGAAGATCGTCACGGCGTCGACGGCCGCGAGCGCGGCGACGATCTCGGCGCGCGCCACGGCGCCCTGCAGGGGCCGGCCGGGGCCCTTCAAGGCGGCGGCGGAGCCGTCGCCGTTGAGCGCCACCAACAGGCTGTCGCCCAGCGCGCGCGCGGCCGCCAGGTAGCGCACGTGGCCGGGATGCAGCAGGTCGAAGACGCCGCCCGCCAGCACCAGCGCCGCGCCAGACGCGCGTAGCCGCTCCCCGAGGGCGCGCACCTCGTCGGGACCCAGCGGGGGCGGCGCGGCCGCAGCGTTGACCACGCGCGCCATGCCCTAGCGCGCGCCGTCGGCGGGCGGTGGCAACGGCTCTCCGTTGCCGCGCGCCGGCACGTCGTCGTCGGCGCCCGCGAGCAGCGGCGCGCGGGCGCACAGCGCGCGGAAGAGCTCCGTGCTGTTGACGGTCGCCGTGCCCGGCTTGCGCACGACCAGCGCGGCGGCTTCATTGGCAAGCTGTGCGGCGGCCAGCGGATCGGCGCCGGCGGCAAGGGCCAGCGCGAAGGTGGCCTGCACCGTGTCGCCGGCTCCGGTCGCGTCGACCACGCGCGCCTCTGCGGTCGGGGCCGCGGCGGTCGTCGTGCCGGCGGGCGCGGGCGCCGTGCCGGCGGGCAGCAGCTGGACGGCGCCGCCGGGCAGCGCCACCGCCATGCCGCGCCGCCCGCGCGTCAGGAGCACGCACCCCACCTCGAGCCGCTCGCGCACGCGCAGCGCGGTGGCCGCGGCGACCGCGTCGCCCTCGAGCGGGGCGCGCAGGCCGCACAGCGCCGCCGCCTCCGCTTCGCTGGGAGTCACTGCCGTCACGCCGCGGAAGGCACCCAGGTCGAAGCGCGAGTCGACCGTCACCACCGCGCCCAGCGCCCCGGCCAGCACGCGTACCCGCTCGGTCAGCTCCGGCGTGAGGGTGCCGAGCCCGTAGTCGGCGATGGCGAGCGCTCCGATGCGCGGGAAGAGATCGTCGAGCGCCTCGCGCAGGGCGTCGGCCACCAGGCGTCCGATCGGGGCGGCGGGGTCGTGGTCGAGCCGCACGAGCTGCTGGCCGGCGGCGGCGTCCCCGGGAGCGTCGTCATCGCTGCCGGCGACGATGCGCGTGCGGCGCGGCGTGGCACGGTGCGCCTTGATGGACACACCGCCCACGTCGATGCCGGCGGTGCGCGCGAGGCGCAAGACCTCCGCGCCGGTGGCGTCGGCGCCCACGACGCCCAGCAGGCAGACGTCGGCGCCGAGGGCGGCCAGATTGTGCGCGACGTTGGCGGCGCCGCCGAGCCGCAGCTCTTCCGACTGCACGCGCACGACCGGCACCGGCGCTTCGCGCGAAAGGCGCGTGGCGACGCCCTGCACGTACTGGTCGGCGACGACGTCGCCCATCACCAGGACGCGGCGGCCGGCAAACCGCTCCAGCACCGTGAGAAGCGCGCCCACGTTCATGGCAGCACCGCCTCACGGCCGCCCAGCGTGGCGCCCAGCGCGGCGGGCTCGGGGGCGGCGACGCCCAGCGCGGTGGGCTCGGTGGCGACGGTGGCCGGCGCCACCTTCCAGCGGCGATGCAGCCATAGCCATTGTTCGGGGGTGCGGCGCACGGCGTCCGCGACGACGGCTGCAAAGCGCGCGGTGGAGGCGGCGATGCGCGCGGCGCGCGTCGCTCCGGGCGCGAGCGGCACCTCGACGCCGATGTCGACCTCGTGCGTGCCGTCCTCGAGCCGGCGGATGAAAACGGGCAACACGGGCGCGCCGCTGGCGAGCGCCAGGGCGGCCAGGCCCGGATCGGTGGACGCCGGCCGGCCCAGAAAATCGACGACGACACCGGCGTCCCCCGCGTGCTGGTCGAGCACGAAGCCCACCACGCCGCCGCCGCGCAGGTGGCCGAGCAAGGCACGCGCGCTGCGCGCCCCGCCGGCGCCGATCTGGCGCACGCCCAGGCGGGCGCGCTTGGCCTTCCAGACGGCGTCGACGCCGCGCGCGCGCTGGTGGCGGGTGACGATGGCGAGGTCGGCGCCCGCGAGCGCCTCGCTGACCGCCAGCAGATCCCAGTTGCCCAGGTGCGCGGTCAGCACCAGCACGCCGCGGCCGCGCGCGCGCGCGCGCGCGAAGTTCTCGCCGCCGC
>DASYRF010000449.1:0-9171 GCA_036004705.1 Myxococcota bacterium | reverse complement strand
TGCACGAAGTCGAGGCCATGACCCGCAACATCGTGCTCCTCGCGCAAGGGCGGCTCGTGGCCGACGGGCACATCGACGCCATCCGCGCGCTGATCGACACGCAGCCGCACCGCGTGTCGGTCACCTGCGACCGCGCCCGCGAGCTCGCCGCGCAGCTCATGTCGTGGGACGAGGTCGTCTCGGTGCGGCTGGAGACGCACGACACGCTCGTCGTGGAAACGCGCGCCCCCGACGCCACGTACGACCGCCTGCCGCGCGAAGCGCGCGCCGCCGGCATCCACATCCGCGCGCTCACTTCGCCCGACTCCAACCTGGCGGCGGTGTTCCGCCTCCTGGTCGGCTGACGATGGTCGCCACGGCGCCTCCTCCCGACGGCGGCGGTGCCCCCGCGCCTCCCGGCGGGCCGGCGACGCCCGCCAACACGCGCCCGACCGACGGCCGCGGCGCCCCGGCGCACCCCGGCCGGCCGGCGACGAACGCCGCCGCGGCGCGCCTCCCGGGGGCGGCGGCGGCGGTGGGGCGCGTGGCGCTCCTGCATGCGCGCGTGGCGTTCAGCGCGCGCCGCCTCGCCTTGCCGCTGATGCTCTGCGCGCTGGGCCCGGCCGGCGGGCTCGCCGCGCGCCTCTCCGGGGCGCGCCCGCTGCGCGCGTTCGACGTCGTGACCGCGTGGGGCTTCCTGCTGCTCTACCCCGGCTTCTGCGGGCTGCTCCTGGCCGGCGGCGCCTGGGGGCTGGAGGTGGAGGGGCGCACGCTCACCTATCTGTTGTTGCGCCCGGTGCGCCGCGCGCACCTCTATCTAGGCAAGCTCCTCGCCGCCACGGCGCTCCTGGCCGTGCTCGGCGTGGCCGGCACCGTGCTGACGTTCCTCGCCACGTGGGGCACCGGCGGCGCGGCGGAGATCGCGACCGGCCTCCCGTACCTCGCCCGCGCCGTGGCGGGAGCCGCGCTCGCCGCCGTCGGCTTCGGCGCGCTCCTCGGCCTCGGCGGCGTGGCGCTCGGCGGGCGCGCCTTCATGGCCGGCGCCGGCTGGCTCCTCGTGATGGAGTGGTTCGTCGGCACCAGCCCGCTCGCGCTGCGCAACGGCGCGCTCGGCCCGCACCTGCGCGCCGTGGCCGGCGTCGGCGACGCCGCCGCCGGCGGCGCCGGCCCCCTCGTGTCCGCCGTCGTCGTGCTCGCGATCGCCGCCGCCTGCACCGCGCTAGGCATGGTGCTCGCCGCGAAGCGGGAGCATCCTGTCCCCGGAGGTGCCACATGACGCCGGACCGCCCTTCCCTGGCTTCCCCCACGCCCCGCGCCGCCGGCCTCGCCGGCCGGCCCCGCGCCACGGCCTGCGCCGCCGCGCTCGCCGGCCCGCGCCCCCGCAGGGCCCGTGCCGCTGCGTTTGCCGCGCTGCTCGCCGCCGGCGCCGCCACCGCCGCCGCGCCCCCCGTCGCCGCCGGCTGCGCGCGCTACGACGGTGTGAGCGCCGGCACGATCGGCGGCGTCGCCGCCGCCGGCAAGTCCGCGCCGGATTTCACGCTGACAGGCGCCGACGGCCGCGCGTATCACCTCGCCGACGCGCGCGCGCTCGGTCCCGTCGTGCTCATCTTCAACCGCGGCTATTGGTGACCCTACTGCCGTGCGCAGCTCGGCGAGCTGCAAGCCCACCTCACCGACCTCCACGCCGCCGGCGCGACCCTCTGGTCCATTGGCGCCGACGCCGCCGCCGACAACGCCGCCATGGCCAAGGACCTCGGCCTGACCTTCCCGCTGCTGTCCGACCCCGACCTCCACGTCATCCGCGCCTACGGCGCCGAGCACGTCGGCCACAGCATCGCCCGCCCGTCCGTCTTCGTCATCGACCGCGCCGGTGTCATCCGCTACGAGCACGTCGGCGCCGGCATGGCCGACCAGCCCCCCGTCGACGTCATCCTCGCGGAAGCCCGCAAAGCCCTCTAGCCCAGGACCATCTAGAGGACCATCTAGCCCAGGACCATCTAGGACCATCTAGCCCACGTTCGCTTCGGCCACGCCGTCGAAGATGTGCGCGCCGCCGGGCCGCCTTGGCGGCCAGGTAGGCGGTCGTCTATGCTGGGCGCCTCGATGACGACAGTTGATTTTGCGCCGGGGCTGACGCTGCCGATCGGCACGCCGTCGGTCGTGAAGCTCCCGCCTCGCGTCTTCCGCGCGCGGATGACTGGTTTTCTCTTCGACACCGACAAGACGTTCCTCCTGCCGCTGGCGATGGACCGCATCCGCCGGCTACGCGAGCTCTGCGACGCCCATCCGGGAGCCGAGGTCCTGGTCACGGGACACACGGACACGGTCGATACCCCGGCGCACAACCTCGAGCTGTCCTGCGAGCGCGCCGACTCCATCGCCGCCTTCCTGCGCGACCAGGTGGACGTCTGGATGAAGTGGTACGCGGGCACGAGCCACTCGAAGAAGTGGAGCACGCTCGAGGACCAGCACATGCTGGCGACGGTCACCGACGGGACGGCACCGTTCTACGCGGGACCCGTTCACGGGGTCGACGACGAGGCGACGCGTGCCGCCGCCCTGCGCTTCCAGCAGCACCGGAACGCCACGGCCGGCGCCGGCCTCACCGCCGACGGCCTCCTCGGTCCGCTGACGCGCCGCGAGCTGGTGGTCGCCTACATGGCCACCGACGGCACCACGCTCTCCGCCGACACGCACGTCGAGACACACGGCTGCGGGGAATCCCACCTCGCGCATCCCACCGACGACGAGGTGAACGAGCCGCGCAACAGGCGCGTCGAGGTGTTCGTGTTCGAGGGCGCCATTACGCCGAAACCGCGCACGCCCTGCGCCGATTGCCCGGAATACCCCCAATGGGTGGCGGCGAGCATCGAGACCATCGACCTCGACAAGGACGCCGGCGGCGGCCTCGACCTCGTCGTACCGCTGGAGCGAGACCTCGTGCACGACCCCGACAGCACCGCCGAGGTGCGCTTGCAATGCACGGCCGGCGCCTCCTACGACCGCGTCCTGGCGGCCGGTCAGCCGGACGTGACGCGCAGCGGGGAGACGCCGCTGTTCCTCTACCGCTTCCGCAGCGTGCCGCCAGGGCTGTACCGCGTGTGGACGAAGGTGGGCGAATCGTGGCGCTGCATGCTGCACGACCTTCAGGTCACCAGCACCGACGCCTTCTCGGCGGGAGCGCCCGCCGCGTCGGACGAGGACGGCAGCCACCTCGGCGAGCCGGACCCGTTTAGCGGCGACGCCGAAACCTACGAGACGGCGGAAGCCGCGCGCGGCTGCCGGTTCTGACCATGGCCGAGAACAAGGCGGTGAAGCTCAAGCCGATGCTCCTGCCGCGCTTCCGCTGCGCCGCGGATCACCCGGAAAGCAAGGAGAGCAAGACCTACGACAAGGCAGGACACCTCATCAAGAAGGAGACCGTCGTCGTCGAGCACGCCTGGCTCTCGAACCTGTACGTCCTCTGGACGCGGACCGACGATCCGCTGCTGGAGTACTACCTCGGGCAGACAGACGAGGACGGCTATCTGTCGCCGATCGCCAGCGAGTGGAGCCCCGACGCCAAGCGCACCGAGCCGCTGGTGGCGGGCAAGCAGTACGCCTTCATCTTCGTGCGGCACCCCGAGGCCAAGCTCCCCGGCGTGGCGCTCGCCGAGCTGAACAGCAACATGCCCGCCGCCGACAAGAAGGCGCGCTGGGGCGAGGCTTACGTGGTGACGCCCGTGAAGGAGCTGACCGGCAAGCGCCAAGACCCCGTCAAGAAGACCGAAGAGGAGATCTGGGAGCTGGTCGTCCGCGTGCCGGAGAAGCCCGAGCTCTACGCGCCGCGCGGCTCGTCCCTGTACAAAGGGTGGGTCCTGTTCCGCGGCATGCCGAACGCCGGCTGCCCCGTCGTGCAGGAGCAGGTCACGCGGCTGCAGTTCCACCTCGGCGCGCTCCGCTACGTCGTGGGCAACTCGTGGTTCCCCTATTCACCCGAGCCGAAGGAAGGCAAGAACGTCGGCTGGGGCACGGTGCGCTCGTACCCCACCATCGGCTGGAACGAGGGAGTCTTCGACGTAATGACCTGGGCGGCCGTCCTCGGGCTTCAGCGCGACGCGACCGCGCAGCTCGCCGCCCAGATAGATTCCGCCTCGGGGCGCAAGCCTCCCTTCGCCGGCGCCGATCACGAGATCACCGCCGTGGCGCGCGACGAGGAACGCGCCGAGTCGCCGAAGTACCTCGCCGTCTTGCCGGTGCCACCGTCGCTGCCCGCGGCCAAGTTCGAGCACGAGACGCTGGTCGACAAGGTCACCGGGGACACGATCCGCCTCTGGCTCGACAAAGGCTATCGCAAGGCGGATCAAGTGCTGGTCGCGTGGGATGCGAAGAAGGTCGACTGGCTGCGCTCCGACGTCTACACGAGAGTTCAAGACTGGTCGAAGGCGCTTGTCGACGCGGGATTCGAGTACGGCGTCCAGCTCGCCAACGCTTATCGCGACGTTCGAATCGGCACGCGCTCGCCGGGCCACGGCATGGTCGACACTTCGCTTCACAAGACCGGCCTCGCCGTCGACCTCTTCACGAACGACTTCCTTCCCGGCAGCTCGAAGGGCGTGACGTATCCCATTTGGATCGTCAACGACACACCCGGAGCGGAGGCGCCTTTCTTCACCGTCTGGGCGGAGGTGCCGACGGCCAAGAAGCAAACGGATCCCCCGCCCGAGGTCGAATACAAGGCGTCCATCGAGCCGTGGCAGTACGATCCCGACAGCCTCGAGGGCGGCCACAAGCTGCCTCCCAAGGTCTGGGGGGGAATCGAGTTCCTGAATGTCACGAAGCTGGCCAAGAAGTTCGGCTTCGAACGCATCCAGCCGCACCCGGAGTGGCTCGGCGGGAAGCTCGACACCCTGCCGGTCTGGAACCCGCACGCCTTCCGCGACCTGATGAAGCGCCTGAAGATCCAGCTGCTGAAGGAAAACGACACACGGCCGGCAGGGCAGGTGTTCCTGATGGACACGACCGCCGTGCCGCGCGAGGAGTTCAAGAAGGTCTACGATCTGCTCGATGACTGGCGCGCGGCGACGGCGGCCGCCGGCGGCGGCGTGGCGATCCATCTGGAGCCTGGGACGACGACCTTCAAGGAGGTCACCACCGCCCTGAGCGCTCGGGCCTGGAAGTTCGCCGGCAAGACGTTCCGGGCGACGCGCGCGGCGGGCGGTGCCGTCAGCACCGTCACGATCCTGGCGGACCGGGCGAAGTGGACGGCAACGTGCCCTTCCGATCCGTTTTCCCTTCAGCCCATCACGACGCCGCTGCTGGGGCCCACCAGCACCGTGACCTGCCCGGCTTTCAAGGGTCAGAAGGGGCACATGGAATGGTGGCACTTCCAGCTCAACGCGCTGCGGAACAACGACGACGGGAAACCGAAGCTATGGAAGCTGCTGATCCTGCAGCTCGGTTTCGAGCGCGAAGCGCTGCTGGGCCCCGAAGGGAAGGCGTCCATCCTAGGGCAGTACGGCCTGGGATACGGCCCCGAGGCGATGGAGAGACTCGCCTACTGAGTCCTCGGCCTGGCGCCGACGATCGCCGAGCTCGACCGGCTCGCGCCGCGCCTTCGCGCCGCGGAGGTCGCCGTCGAGTCGGCACGCTCCTCCGCCGCGCGCGGCGGCGGCCACGCCGCGGTCGTCACCGCCGCGCTGGCGTGGGCCTCGGCGGCCGTGGTGCTGGAGATGCTGCCGGAGGTCGGCCCGGGCGCGGCTCCGCGGCTCGTCGCGCGGTTGGCGCCGTACGCCTGTCCCGAGGCGCTGCACGCGTTCCTGGTCGACTTTCCCCCGCGCGCGCTCGACCCCGCGGCGTGCCCGGCGCTCGCGCCGGAACGGGAGGCGCCGATGGCGTACGCGGCGCGGAGCGCCGTGGAGTGGCTGGTCACGCTGCGCAAGGCACTGGACGCGCCGGACGACGCGGTGGCCTCCACCCTGCGCGCCGCCGGCTTCGTCGCCCGTATCGACGCGGCGCTGAGCCTCCTTCGTGTGCCCGTTCCACTGCCGGCGCCGCTGCGGGCGGGCGGGCACGTCTGGGAGCTTCCGCCCGCGTCCGGCGACCTTGCGCGCGAGTCGGAGGGGCGCTTCTACGCGGCTGTCGACGGCGCGGTGGCGTACGTCGGGGCCGTGCCGATCCTGCACGCTGAGGGCGGCGCAGCGCGGGTGGCCGCGACCGCCCTTCCCGGCCGCGCCGTTTCTCTGGACGCTCCCGCCGCGGCCGCCACCGCCGCGCTGCGGCGCGCCCTCGAGGACGCGGCGCGCGAAGTGCCCGCCCCGGCGGGCGTGTCCGCGGCCGACGTCGTGCTTCCCCCCGCGTTCGGGGAGGAGCCCACCAGCCGCCTCGTCGCGCTGGTCGACCGCCGCGCGCGCGCCGCCGACGCGGTGCGGGCGCTCGGCCGGCTCGTCGCGCTGAGCGGAAAACGGGTCGCGATCGCGGTGGCGACGCCGACCGGCTTAGCGATCATCCAGGTGTCGGTGCCGCCCTGGCCCGAGGCGCGGTCGTACGCCCGTGCCCTCATCCGCGCCGGCGCGCGTCGCGTCGCGGCCGAGTCTCTGCGCGCAGACAAAGCGCGCCTCGAAGCAAAGGACGCCCCCGCCTTGCGCGCAGCACTCGATGCGCTCTCATCGGGGCCGCCCGCCCCCCTGCGGGGTCTGGCCGATCACGAGATGCTGTTCGTCCCCGACCCAGACGCCCCCATCGACCTCCTCGTCCGCGTGATGGGCGGCCTGGTGAAGTCTGGCGAGGTGACGCTCGGCGTCGAGGACGCCCGCCGCCTCGACTAGAGCTTGCAGCGCTCTGCTCGTCCTGCGAAGAACGGGGCGCGTCGCCGAAGCGGCCGAGGTGACTTGAGCGGCCCGCAGCGCGGCATCGTCGCGAATGATGCGCGCACCGGCGGACAGCCGCGCGGGGAGCTTGGCCGCGTCGGTGATGGGCTCGGTGTCACTCTCGATCCAGACCTCCTCACCCGAACCGCTCGGGTCCTTCCTGCCTAATCTAAGGTCGGGTCTTTGGTCCGCGTGGGACGCGCCCCCGCAAAGCTCAGCCGTCGAGGAAGACGAGCTCGCCGGCGTCCGCGTCGAGCCGCGCGCGGCCGCCCACCGGGAACGCCCAGTTCTCCGGGCCGTGCCCGATCGGAAAGCCCGCGAGAACCGGGATGCCCAGATCGCGCGTGCGCTCGGCGACGACCTCCAGCGCGGTGGGGCCGCCCGGCGTCGCCGGCTCGCACTTCACGAAGTCGCCCACCGCGATGGCCGCCGCCGACTGGAGGATGCCGGCGAGCAAGAGCTGGGTGAGCATCCGGTCGACGCGGTAGGGGCGCTCGTCGATCTCCTCGATCACGAGGATCGCGCCGCGGAGCGACGGCAGGTACGGCGTGCCGACGAGCGGCTGCAGGATCGAGACGCAGCCGCCGGCGAGGAACCCTTCGGCCCGTCCACCGCGCACCACCGGGCCGCGCGCGACGACCCGTGCCCCGGCGGCGTCGCCGGCCAGCACGCGGCGGAGGTGCGCGGCCTCGGCGCCGGCGACGCGCGCCACGGTGTTGGCCAGCGGCGCGTGCGCCGAGCGCACGCCGCACCCGAGGAGGTGCATCGCCAGCGCGGCGACGTCGGAGAAGCCGACGAGGAGCTTGTCCGACGCGCCGAGAAGCCCGCGCGCGGCGATCTCGGGGAGGAGGCGGTGCAGCCCGTAGCCGCCGCGCACGCACCAGACGGCGTCGATGCGCGGATCGCGATCGAGCGCCTCGAGGATCGCCAGCCGGTGGGCGTCGTCGCCGGCGAGGTAGCCCGCCCGCGCGCCCAGCCCCGCGGGCTCGACGACCTCGTAGCCGGAAGCGCGCATCCAGGCCACGCCCGGCGCCAGCACCTCGGGCTCGAAGGGGCTCGAGAGCGCGGCGAGCCCGATCACGCCGCCGTCGGGGAGGCGCGGCCTCAGGCCGGCCTCCGCCCGTGGAGGTCGAGGCGCCGGCAGTCCAGCACGAACGGCGGGTCGTCGGCGGCCGCCTGCGCGGTGAGCTCCGCGACGAAGAGGCGGCGCAGCTCGTCGCCGGCGAGCTCGGCGAGGTAGGGCCCGAGGATCGACTTCTCGACGAAGGTCGCGTAGGCGGCGGCGTCCCCGAGCGGAACGGGCCAGTCGGCGATCGCGGCGTCCACCTCGGCGAGCCCGGCCGCGCGCAGGCGCGCCGCGGTGGCGCCGCCGTCGGGGACCGCGGCCGGGTAGCGGAAGCCGGCGAAGGCGGGGGCGAACGGCGGCCGGCGTCCGAGCGCCTCGGCGCGGGCATGCAGGCGCCGCAGCGTTCCGGCGCCGCCGCACTGCGCCTCGAGGAGCCCGCCCGGGCGCAGGGCGCGGAAGAGGTTCGCGAAGAGCCTCGCCTGGTCGGGGACCCAGTGGAAGACCGAGGCGCTGAAGACGACGTCGGCCGCGCCGTCGAGGTCGAGCGCCTCCAGGGCGGCGTGCAGGTAGGTCACGCGTCCGGGGTGGAGCGGCTCGAGGTGCGCGCGGGCGGCCTCGAGCATCGCGCGCGAGGCGTCGAGCGCGATCACCCGGCCGCGCGGGAGCCGGTCGAGGAGCTCGGCGGTCACCCGCCCGGTGCCGCAGCCGGCGTCGAGCACGGTCTCGTCCCCGGCGAGCGGCAAGCGCGCCAGGACCGCGCGGCCCCAGACGAGCTGCGGGTCGGAGATGCGGTGGTACGCCTGCGCGTCCCATTCGGCGGCGGGCGGGGCCATGGCTCCTTCTACACCTCTTGCCGGAGGTGGCGCCCGATCCGCGCCACCCCGCGGGCGATCTCGGCCGGGCTTCCGCCGTAGGAGAGCCGGAGGTGGCCCTCGCCCGGCGCGCCGAACGCGATGCCCGGCGCGGTGACCACGTCGGCCTCGGTGAGGAGCTCCTCGGCGAGGCGAAGCGAGTCGGGCGCGACGGCGCGCGTGTCGACGAAGACGTAGAACGCGCCTTCGGCGGGCGCGTGGGGAAGGCCGAGCTCGGACTCGATCGCGGCGAGCATGGCGGCGCGGCCGCGCGCCAGCTCCGGCCGCAGCGCGCCCAGCCAGCGCGGCTCTTCGAAAGCCTCGAGCGCCAGGTACTGCGACGGCGTGGGCGCGCAGGCGACCACGAACTGGTGCACCGCCGCGGCGGCCCGCGCGACGGGCTCCGGGGCGAGGAGCCAGCCCAGGC
>DASYRF010000448.1:0-38587 GCA_036004705.1 Myxococcota bacterium | reverse complement strand
AAGGAGCACCCGGTGGGGTCGTGCTCGTGAGGTGGACGAGACTGCGGAGCCGGAGGCGCCTGCCGCAGGCGGTTGGCGGATGCGCAGAAGGGTTCCCGCATCATCGACTCGACGCGTACGTGGTGGCAGGCGAGGTCGTGGCTTTCGTGGCGGCGAACCGGCAGCGGTGGCGCGGGCTGCCGGGTGAGGCGGGGCCGCAGTTGGAGCGGGCCGCGGTGAGCGCGATGCTCAACGTGGCCGAGGCGGCGGGGCGGCAGGGGGTACGGGACCGCGCCCGGGTGTTCGCGCTGGCGCGGGGCGAAGTGCTCGAGGCCGAAGCGGCGCTGGACGTCGCGGTGCTGTTCGGCGCGATCGGCGACGCGGAGGTGGCGCCGGTGCGGGGGCTGATGGCGCGGCTCGGGCAGATGCTGTCGCGGTTGTCGCGGTAGGCGCGCGGGGATGACGCCGGCGTCGCGGTCGGGCGCCGGCGTCGGCGTCGTGCTCGGCGTCGGCGTCGTGGTCGGCGTCGTGCTCGGCGTCGGCGTCGGCGTGGGCGTCGTGGGTCGTGCTCGGCGTCGGCGTCGGCGTGGGCGTCGTGGGTCGGCGTCGGCGTCGTGCTCGGCGTCGGCGTCGGCGTCGGCGTCGGCGTGGGCGTCGTGGGTCGTGGTCGGCGTCGTGCTCGGCGTCGGCGTCGGCGTCGTGGTCGGCGTCGGCGTCGTGGTCGGCGTCGTGCTCGGCGTCGGCGTCGTGCTCGGGGTCGGTGTCGTGGTCGGCCCATCGCCGACGGCGCCGTGCGCGCGGGCGGCGGATGGCATACTGCACGGCTGATGGCACCGCCGTGCAGGCTGTTCGTCATCCCGGCACGCGACGTCCCGGTGGCCGCGGTCATTCGACGCGGGCCTAGCCGCTGGTACCAGGTGATTCGCTGGGACACGCGCCGCGATGAGCTCACGGACGGGGCCTGGTTCAAAGGGCGGATCTACGAGGAGCGGTGTGATGTCTCTCCGGATGGGGAGCTGTTCGTCTATTTCTGCCACGGCGGCGCGACGCGGCCGGGGTACAAGGACTCTTGGACGGCAGTGAGCCGACTGCCGTGGCTTTCGGCGTTGGCGTTGTGGCCCGCGGGGACGACCTACGGCGGCGGCGGGCGCTTCGTCGACCGTCGGAAGCTGGTGCTCCGCAACGGGACGGGGGACCGGCCGCATCCAGACCACTTGCCTCACGGCCTGGACTTGGTCGATGGCAAGGCCGGCCGCCACGGCTCTCGGCAAGTCGTCGACGGTGCGGACTGGTCAGGATACGACTGCAACCGACGCCTGATCTTTGCTCAGGCGGGTAAGCTCTATCGGCGCAGCAACGGTCGCGACCGTGAGATCATCGATCTCAACGACCGCGTTCCGGATCCCGTCGCCGCCCCTGATTGGGCGACGCGCCCGATCGGTGGTCGCGAAAGAAGCCGCCGGTAGCGCGCAGGGCGCACCGATCGGGGTCCGCCGGCAAGCCCCGCCGGGCCTCGGGTGCTCCAGCCGGGGCGTCGGGCGGGCTAGCGGGGGGCGGGGTGGGGCGGTGAGAGGCGCAGGGTGGTGACGGCGGCGCGGATGGCATCGGCGGGGGCTTCCACGTCGAGGGGCAGCGGGGTGCCGGTCATCTCTTCGATGGCGCGCTTGGCGAAGTAGCGCACTAGCGGATAGTCGTTCCAGAGGGCGGGCAGGATGGCGGGAAGCGCGGACGTGACGCGCCCGGCGGCGAGCAGGCCGATGGCGGCCGCCACCTCGTGCGGCTTGCCGCGCGCGAGCGTGGCGGCCAGCACCCCCGCGCTCAGGTCGTCGCCGTACAGGTCGCGCAGGATCGCGCGGTCGTAGCGGCGGCCCCACCAGCGTTCCATGGCGCCGGCCAGCGCCTCGACGCTGGAGGTGGGGTGGCACGCGGCACACTCCAGCGGGCGATCGCCCAGCACGCGGGCGTCGTCGGTGGGGGACCCTATCCGGTGGTACCGCGTGAGCCGCGCGTCGAGACCCATGTTCTTGCGCGGCATGTGGCAGTCGAGACAGACGGCGCCGGGCCCGTCGGGGCGGTGGTGCGTGTGCGCCGCCACTGCCGCCGAGGACGCCAGCGCGGAATGGCAGCGCACGCAGAGCGCGTTGCCGGCGAGCGTGCCCAGCGCCGCCAGCTTCGCGCGCGCATCCTCGCCGTGCGGGTCGTGGCAGTCGGCGCAGCTCATGGCCGCCGCGCAGCCGCCCAGCAGGAAATCGCGCGCCTCGCCGGAATTGATGGAGCTGCCGCCGGGCGCCGCGCCGCCGCGCAACGCGCCCTCCCACGTGTACGGGTAGTGCGAGAACAGCACCGTGTGACAGCGCGCGCAGGCGCGGTTGATGCGCTCGGCGCGGGACGCCGCGGCGGGCGGGGCCGGTCCGACGCGCACCAGGGGACTCCGCACGCCGAACACGGGGCGCACGAGCGGGTCTTCGGCGTGGGCGCGCGCGCCGCCGTGGCAGGCCTCGCAGCCCACACCGATCTCCACGAGCGCCGCGGCGTCGAGGCGCGTGCGCGTGGCATGCATCGCGCGCGTGAGGACGCTCGGCAGCGGGAGCGTGGCGGGCACGACGGCGCCCAGCCGGGCGACCTCTCCGCGCACCGCAGCCGCGAGTCCGGCCGCGTCGGTGGCGACCACCGGCCAGCTCCGTGTGGGCGGCAGCAAGTCGTCGCTGATGGAGCCCTGGTAAGCGGGCGCGCCGGGCCCGAAGAGGTCGTCGTACAGCATCCAAAGCGAAGGGAGCGTGTTGTGACAGGGAAGGCAGTTCACGCTCCAGGCGGGTCCGGCCCCGAGCCCGGGACGGGCGGGGACCATCACGGAGTATCCTTTGTAGCGCCACGTCCGCGCGTACAGGAGCCACGACACCGGCATGATCAGCTCGCCGGCCGGCGCGGCGCCCGACGTGACGTCCAGCCCGGCGAAGTCCTCGCGGTAGCGGCCGCCGATGATCTTCGTGATGCGGAAGAGGCGGTCGCCGGCGCGCGCGGACTCGAGGTGCATGAACCGCTCGCCGCCACGCCTGTCCATGGTCACGCGGTCCGGGCCCATCGTGTAGGCCTCGCCGTCGAATGGGGCGCGGTCGTCGGCCGCGCCGGCGAGCCGCGTCATACGATGCATGGGCGACGTGCTCCAGTCGGCGTACTCCTTCGAATGGCAGGAGCGGCACGCCTCCGAGCCGGCGTAGTCGGCATACAGCACGTTGCTGACGACCTCTGCCGGGGCGGGCGGGGGCCGCGGCGGCGGCGGCGGTGCTGGCGCTGGCGCTGGCGTCGGGCGCGGCGGTGGGAGCGGTGCGCGCGGGCGCGCGCACCCTGCAGCGAGGGCGGCGAGGCCGATCCCCGCCCAGCGCACCGCCTTTGCCGTGGAGGAGGGTATCATTCGCCGCCGGCGTGCCTCGCGACGTCCGCGCCCCGGTGGCCGCGGCGCCCGCGCAGACCGGTGCTGCGCGGATCCTCGTGAACGGAACGCTTCGCCCCGGCGGCTATTCCCTGGCGGGCGCGCGCGCTACGCTCTTCGGAGTCGTCGCCGGGAGGAAGTGTGAACACCCGCTCCGCCGTGCTCGTCGCCTTGGCCGCCGTGGGTTCGGTCGGTGCGCTGTCGAGCGCCGCCGCACCGGCGCCGGCGGACCCGCGCGGGGGAGGGGTCTCCTCCGTGGCGAAGCTGGATCCGCGGCTGCGGCCGCTGCTCGACGCCGCGCGGCTGGATTCGCTGGTGGCGTGGCGGATGGACGTGACGGATGCGGGCGCGCCGGTGCTCCTCGAGCTGGAGGGGCCGGCGGACGGGGCGGCGATCGAGGCGCTGCGGGCGCGCGGCGTGGCGGTGGCGGAAGTCGACGGACGGCCGGTGGCGTGGGATCGCTTCGTGGCGGCGCGCGCGGGTAGGGGCGCACTGGACGCGCTGGAGGCGATGGCGTCGGTGCGGCGAGTGCGCTGGGTCGCGCCGGGGCACGAGGTGCCGGCGCTCGACGTCACGACCGCCATGGTCGAGCTGGAGGGTGGGCGCGGCGCGCGGCCGGAGCTGGACCTATTGACGGGGCGGGGCGTCTTGTTCGGCTCGAAGGACACGAACGTCGACGTGTTCCATCCGGCGCTCTTCTACGCCGATGCCGGGTACTACGACCGGATCGACGCCGACGGCGACGGGATCCTCTCGCCGGGTGTCGACGCGATCGACCTGAACGGAAACGGCGCCGCGGATCCCGGCGAGACCGCCCAGCTCCTGCGCGCCGAGCCGACGGACTTCTACGGCTTCGTGCTGCCGGCGCGCGCGCCGGGGTTCGATCCCGGCGTGGACTGGCTGTGGCTCGACGAGGACGGCGACGGGCGGCGCGCGCATGGCGCGGCGGACGGCTTCGGCGACGACGCGCCGGCCTTCGGCGAGCCGCTCTTCGTGCCCGACGACTTCAACCGCGACGGCCTGGTCGAGACCGGCGAGCGCGCGGTGAGACTCGGCACATCGAAGATCCGCAAGCTCTACGTGAACGTGGCGAACTACTACACCGATCCGATCACGGCCACCGACCACGTGTTCGTGCGCGGCGCCGACCTGTCGGCGAACGCGCTCGAGTACGACGGCTGGGCGGCGCACAGCGGGTATTCGAACGCCCTGCACGCGACCGCGGTCACGTCGATCCTGCTCGGCGACGTCCCGCTCGCGGGCCGCCGCCGCGTGGGGATGGCGCCGGACGCGGAGATAGTCGTTTCCTACGGCGGCTTCGCGATGGAGGAGGGGTTGCTCTGGCTCCTCGCCGAGCACCCGGACGTCGTCATCCACGAGTACGCCAGCTTGCTATGGCCGCTCGATGGGTCTGGGGCGGCCGAGGCGTTGATCGACGCTTCGACGCGGGAGGACGGCGTGGTGCACGCCTGCGCTGCGGGAAACTGGGGCGCGACCGGTGACCACGCGCATGTTGTCGCGGAGGCGGGGCAGTCCGTCCTCCTACCACTACTCTTGTCGGCGAGCTCCCCCGGCCCGACGAGCTTTCTGGACCTCGCGGTGAACATCCGCGGCGGCGCGCCCGCCCAGGTCCGGCTCATCGAGCCCGACGGACGCGCCCACGAGAGCGACGAGCCCTTCGCGATCCACACATTGAGCAACGGTGGCGACATCTTCTTCTCCGACCAGACCACCGACCGCGGCACGCGCTACGTGGTCGTGGACTTGTACGGCCCGTCGCCTCTGGGGCCGCTTTCGACGGGGTCGTGGTCCGTCGAGATCGCGCCCGGTACGGACGGCACCATGGTCGTGGACGCCTACCTCCAATACGGCGTCTATTACGGCGTCTCTTGGGATCCGGCGTTGGTCTCCGCCGAGCGGACCGTCGCGAGCCCAGGAGTGGCCGACCTGTGCATCACCGCTGGTGCCGTCGCAGGGCATCCGCTCACGGGCGACGAGCCGTGGTTCGACGGCGACGAGCCGGCCGGCACGGTGCGCGACTACTCCGGGCGTGGACCGCGCATCGACGGCGCCCGCAAGCCGGACGTCGTGGCGCCCGACAACCCTTGGGCGGCCGCGCCGGAGAACGTCATCGTGGACCTGGCCACGCGGCTCGATGACGGCGTGCGGCCGCACGGGGCGGAGCTTGTCTTCGGCGGCACGTCGGGAGCGACGCCCCACGTGGGCGGCGTGGCCGCGCTCCTCGTGGAAGCCGGCTTCCGCGGCGTGGACGTCGCCGACGCCCTGCGCGCGTCCGCGTCGCCGCCCGCTGGCGGTGTCCCCTCGGTAGAGTACGGCTCGGGGCTGGTCAGCGCGTCGGCGGCGCTCGGCGGCGAGGCCGAGGGGGAGCGCCCCACCGTGGACCTGCGCGTCGTGGACCGCGGCGCGACCTGGGCGGTGCTGGTGCCGGTCGTCGCCGACGCGGACTCGGACACCGCGGCGCTCGAAGCCAAGTGGGACGACGACTACGACGGCACGTGGGACGTCCCCTACCGCTCCGTCGCCCCGCGCCGCGTGTCCGCGGCGGGCCGCCTCACGCGCCCCTTCAAGGTCCGTGTGCGCGACGCAGGCGGCCGCTTCGCCGAGGACGTTGCCTGGGTCGGCTTCGAATCCATGTACCAGCCCACGGTCGCGTCCGTTCCCGCGCCGGGCGGCTGTGGCTGCGCCGTCGCCGTCGCGCGCCGGTCGCGAAGCCAACGCGCGGCGGTCACGCTCTTGGCCCTGCTCGGCGCCCTGGCCGTGCAAGCTTCTCGGCGCCGCCGTCTCAGCGCATCACGCCGATTGGCGCTTCTCTTGCGGCCGCGGCTCTGTGTGCCGTGTGCCGGCTGCCCGATTGGGGACGTCCGCCTGGGACTGACGCGGGCTCGGACGCCGGAACGCACGCGTTGACGGACGCCGCCTGCACGCTCGGAGCCGTGGATTCCGGCTGCTAGTGGAGCCGGCCCACCGGCAGTCCGTGCAGCAGGAGTCGTCGGTCCCGCTTTCTGCGCGTTCTCGCGGTATCATTGGCGCATGCGCGCGCGGAGAGCCAGCGAGAAGGACCACGCGCACATGGCGGCGGTCGCCCGGGGGCTCGCCGAGGACGAGAACGAGCGGATCGATCAGGCGCTGCGGCTTTCGCCGGGAGAGCGGATGCTGCTGGGGCTGAAGCTGGGCGGCGAGGCGCCGTGGTCGGCGGCGCACCTCGCCGAGGTCGACGCGCGCGCGGACGGGCAGATGGAGATCGCGCGGCGGCGCATCGCGATGGGGCTGGGCTCGGGGAAGCGGGTCGGGCAGTGAGCGCGGTGGACGTGCTGGCGGCGCTGTCCGATGCGCTGCCAGCAGGTACGTTTGCCATCGTCGGAGCCGTCGCGCGCAATGCGTGGGCGCCGCCGCGGGCGACGACCGACCTCGACTTGGCTCTCGCGGCGACGACCGAGGCGACCGCCGCCGCCGAGGCGGCGCTGGTAGCGTTGGGCTACCGTTGCGTCCGGCGCAACCAGACCGATTCCGCCGACGATCTCCCGGATCTGCTCATCTTTCGGCGCGACGACCCGGACCTCAGACAGGTCGACCTGCTGATCGCGAAGACGCCGTTCGAGGAGCAGGTGCTGCGGCGCGCGGCGCTCTTCCCCATCGGGAATCGCCCGATCCCCGTGGCAACCGCGGAGGACCTCCTCGTCTACAAGCTGCTCGCGGGCCGCCCGCGCGACTGGGAAGATGTTCGCGCGATCGTGCGAACTCGCGCGCGCGCCGGCGCGACTCTGGACTGGGCGCACGTCGAGCACTGGTGCGCATTCTGGGGCGTGTCGGAGCGCCTCGCCTCGCTGCGTGCCGAACGAATCCCGTAGCGGCCTGGTCGATTCTGCTCGAGCGATGGCGACGGCGGCGGCGTCGGTGTCGTGCTCGGCGTCGGCGTCCCGAGATGGTGGGGCTGTTCATGTAGGGCGGGTAGGCCGAGCTGCGCCACTGACACAGACGCCGCGGTAGACGCCTCCCGAGGCGCGCGGCGGTTGGTGTAGAGTGCGGCGGCGGCGCGGGCGGCGCGGGAAGACGGCGAGGAGGCGCATGGCCAAGACGATCGTTCAGAAGGTGAAGCTCGCGGCGAAGCCGGCGGCGCTGTACGCGCTGTACGTCGACGAGAAGAAGCACAGCGCGGCGACGGGCGCCGCCGCGCGGATCCCCGCCAAGGCGGGCGCGGCGTTCACGGCGTGGGACGGATACATCGCGGGGACGACCCTGCATCTGGACCCGGGGAAGATGGTCGTGCAGACGTGGCGCGCGGCCGACTGGAAGAAGAGCGACCGCGACTCGGTGCTGTCGCTGTGGTTCGCGCCGGCGGCGGGCGGCGGAGGCGAAGTGACGATGGTCCACGCGAACGTGCCCGATGCCCACCACAAGGCCCTGGCGCAGGGCTGGATCGAGAATTACTGGAAGCCGTGGAAGGCCTACCTCAAGAAGCGCTGAGCGACGACGCCAGGCCTGCGACCTGGTGGACCCGTCCTCGTCGCCGTAGCCGTCCGGACGCGCGTCGGCGTGACAGTTCGCGCGCCGCGATGCGCCGTTCCGGCCGAGGCCGTGCGCTCGCCGTGCGGCGATCAGCCGATCGTGCAGGCCATCGTGCACACGGGCATCATCGTGCCGCCGGGGCCGGTGCAGCACGTGGCGCCGCCGCAGCAGGGGGCGCCGGTGCCGTTGGGATTACACGTAATGCCGTCGGGGATGCACATGGCGGAGTCGGAGCCGGTCGTGCCGGAGTCGGAGCCGGTCGTGCCGGAGTCGGAGCCAGGGGCGGCGTCGGTGCCGGGGGCGGCGTCCGAAGGGGTGCCGGAGTCCGTATACTTCGTGCCCGGCATCTCGCAGATACGTTCGACCGGGTCGCACTCGAGACCGTCCTGACAGTCGCTGTCCGTGTCGCATGCCTCGCCTTCGGCGGAGCGGTGGCAGCCCGCCGGCCCGACGAGCGCGAGCAACGCCGCGGCGAGCCACGGCCAGACGAAACGCATGGTTTCCTTCATCACGGCACCTCCTGATGAGTGGGCTCCTAGGATAACACGGCGGCCCCGTTCGGGCGCTGCGCCCGCGTCGGCTCCGGTGGCTGAGAGGATGTGAATCTCTCCCCAAAGTCGGAGGCGACGCCTGCGGCGTGCCTCGACTCAGTCCGTCGGGAACATCGTCTTGGCGGAGGCGTTGCCGTAGTAGAAGTCGCCGGCGCGCTTGAGGGTGGCGGCGCCGACGGCGTTGACCAGGACGCTCCAGACGAGGAGCGCGACGAAGAGGCGCCGCAGCGGGTAGGCCCCGACGGCGAGCATCAGGACGAGCCAGGGCGTGAAATCGAGGCTGAAGCGGAAACCGAACTGCTCGAAGCCGGTGTTCTGATACAGGAGCGTCGGGACGGCGACGCAGAGCGCGGCCAGGCCGAACGGCAGGAGCAGCGGCGAGCGGCGCTGCGGCCAGAGCAACAGCAGGAACGCTGGGGTCGTGAGCCAGAGGGCCAGGCCGTGGCGGCTGACCTGCACCCAGGGAAAGTGCGCGACGTAGACGGGCACGAGCGCGAGCGCGGCGGCGAGGTTGCGCGGCAGGTACGCCCAGGAGAGGAGCCCGTAGGTGGCGATCTTCCTATTGTGGAAGATGCCGTAGAGCCAGCGATGACCGAACTCGCCGGGGTCGCCGAAGCGCGCCCAGTTGTGCCAGCAAACGAGCGCGAGGCCGGCGGCGACGGGAAGGGCGAAGCGGCCGAGGGCGACGACGGCGGCGCGGTCCAGGCGCGGCAGGAAGCGCGCGGCGCCGCGCGCGCCGGGGTGCGGGAGGCCGGCGGGGTACAAGAGCTGGAGCAGGAAGAAAGGCCCGGCGAAGGCGACGGTGCTGCGCGTGGCGAAGCCGACCACCAGGGCGAGGCCGGCCAGCGCCGGATGGCGGGCGTCGAGCGCGGCGAGGAAGAAGAGGAGCGTGCAGGTCACGCCCATGACCTGCGCGGTGAACCAGACTTCGCCGAGGACCGAGCAGCAGAAGGCGACGGTGCCGAAGGCGAAGAGCGCGACGAGCAGGAGGTCCTCGCGCTCGGTGCGCGCGGAGTAGCCGCGCGCGCGCAACAAGCGCAGCGCCAGGAGGAGGAGCGCGGCGTTCAGCGCGGCGAGGACGAGCGTGAAGGCGACGTCGTTGAAGCGCGTGCTGCCGTCGGCGTTGCGAATGCCGAGCGCGCGGTTGAGCGCGACGAACGGCAGCATGGCCACGGCGGGGCCGGGCGGGAAGCCGACGTACCAGCGGCCGTCCTTGAACGCCCAGTCGTTGTCGTGCGGCGGCTTGGGGACGGCGAGGTGGAGCTGGCCGTGCAGCCAGGCGTCGGCCTGGTAGACGAAGTGGGTGTCGGTGGAGGCGCCGGCGGTGAGCCAGTTGGCGGAGAAGGCGGAGAGCACGGCCAGCGTGACGCCGGCGACGAGCGCGGGGAGGCGCCAGAAGGGCGCGGTCTTCGGCCCGCCGGCGGCGGAGGCGCCCTTCGGGGCGGGCGCGCGTGCGGAGGCGGCGGCAGGCGCGGGCGCGGAGGCGGGCGCTGGCGTAGGTGCGGACGCAGGCGCGGACGTGGGCGCGGGCGCGGATACGGGCGCAGGCGGCGCGGTGGCGGTGGGCACGCCCCGTTTTACCGCGAGGGCGGCGGCGCATGGTAGCTTCCGCGCGTGACGCGACGCCCGGGGCCGCAGAGCGCGTGTTCGCCGCGAGCGCGGGCCGAGGAGGTGCGGCGCCTGAACCGGTCCCAAGAGCTCCGGCTCCGGGGCACGGGGCGGAGCCCCGGCCAAGCGAAGGCTGGCTTGGCCAGCCTCAGCGAACGACGTTCTTGGGACCGGCTATCGTGACGCCCGCGCGCGCGCCAGGCCCGGGCCGGCTGTACGTGCTGGTGCCGGCGGCCTTCATCGCGCTGATGGGGTTTGCGTCGGTGGGGCTGGGGGCCTACTGGGCGTCCACGGCGCCGCCACGCGCCGACTGGGTGGCGGCGGCCGCCTGGGTCAAGGCGCGGCTCGCGCCGGGCGACGTGGTGGGCGTGGCGCCCTGGTGGGCGGACGAGGCGCGCCTGGCGCTGGGCGACGGGCCGGTGGTGGCGTTGCCGGATCTTGCCAGCGAGGTGGCGGCGGGCGGGCTGTGGCGATTCAAGCGGCTATGGCTGGTGTCGGCGCCGGCGCTGGGGAGCGGGGCGGCGGGCGTGGGCGATCGGATGGCGGCGTTGCGCCCGGAGCGGGCGGACGGGGCGGCTCGTTTCGGCGCGGTGCGCGTGCGGCTGTTCGAGCTGCCGGCGCCGGCCGTGCCGTTCGACTTCGTGGCGGGCGTGGCGGCGGCGAGCGTGCGCGTGGAGAAGGACGGCAAGCCCTGGGCGGAGTGCGCGCGTCCGCTGGCGGGCGGGCTGGGGTTCGAGTGCACGCCGCCGGCCGGGGTGAAGCCGGTGCACTGGATGAAGGTGGAGCGCGACCTGCGCGAAATGGACGACGCGCCCCGCGCGTGCTTGAGCGTGCACCCGTGGGCGGGCGGCGCGAGCCTGGTGCTGCGGTGGGCGGGCGTGCCGATCGGCCGCGTGCTGGTGCTGGAAGGGGGGCTCCCGCTGGCGGCGCTGCGCGAGATCGACAAGCCAGCTGCGCGGCCGGTGGCGCTGCGGGTGCTGGTGGCAGGGAAAGATCTGGGGGTGGTGGAGTTTCCGGTGGCGCCGGGCTGGAAGCGGCTGCGGCTGGACACCACCGCCGCGGCGGCGCCCGGAACGACGGCCGAGGTGACGTTCCGCGTGGCGGCGCCCGACATCGAGTGGCGCTTCTTGTGCGTGGCGGCCCATCTGGAGGGCGCGCCATGAGCGCGGCGCGCGGGCCGGCGGTGAGGGCGGCGCCGTACCTGGAGGAGCCGTCGGCGTCGTGGCGCGAACACTTGGTGGGTGCGGCGCTGGCGGTCGCGTTCTTCGCGGTGCTGGTGGCGACGCAGCGGCCGATGGGCGTGTCGCGCGACGAGTCGTTCTACTGGCACGCCGCCAGCACGTACGAAGGATGGTTCGCGGGCGACGACCATACGAGCCGCGCGGCGGTGGATCGCTATTGGAACGAGAACCACGAGCATCCGGCGCTGATGAAATCGCTCTTCGCGCTCGGGGCGTGGCTGTGGCGCGCGCCGGCGGGGGCGCCGCCGCCGGCGCCGGGGTCGCTGCGCGCGCGGCTCGGGCCGGAGCTGTTCGGCATGCGCGTGGCGACGATGCTGTTCGCCGCGGCGCTGGCTTGGATGCTCTACGTGGTGACGGCGCGCTGGTACGGGCGGGGCGCGGCCCTGGTGGCGGTGGTGGCCTGGACGACCTTGCCGCGGCCCTTCATGCACGCGCACATCGCCTGCTTCGATTACGCCGCCACGGCGGCTTGGTTCGCCACGGCGTACGCGCTCTACCGCGCGGCGACGTCGCGCGCGTGGGCAGCGGCGTCGGGCGTCGTCTTCGGCTTCGCCGCGGCGGTGAAGTTCAACGTCTACTTCGTGCCGCCGACGATGTTCGTGTGGTGGCTGTGCACGCACTTCCGCGCGGCGCCGCGCGGCGCGCGGGCGCGCTGGGCCCTGTGGCGCCTGCCCGCGCTGACGTTCGCGTCAGTGGCGATCGTGGGGAACCTCATCTTCGTGGCCCACTGGCCGTGGCTGTGGTTCGACACGGTCCGCCGGCTGGGCGGGTACCTGGGTTTTCACTTGGGTCACGAGTACTACACGGTGTTGTACCTGGGCACGATGTACGTGCGGCCACCCTTCCCGGTGAGCTTTCCGTTCGTGATGACGTTCTTGACGACGCCGCCGGCGACGCTGGCGGCCGGGCTGGTGGGCACGGGGATGGTGGGCGCGGTGATCTGGCGCAAGTGGCCGGGCGGCGTGCTGGCCGCCTGGTGGGCGCGCTGGCGCGGCGGCGCGGCGGCGGCGGCCGGGGACGCCGGCGCCGAGGCCCGTGTTGCGGTGGGGACGGACACGCGCGCGGGCGCGGGCGCGGACGCCGGAGGGGCGCCCGCCGGCGCGGCGTCCGGTGGAATCGGGCCGGGGGCGTACGCGCGAGATTTGTGCGTGCTGGCGAACTTGGGCGTGCCGATCCTGATCATCGCGCTGCCGAATACGCCCATCTTCGGCGGCACGAAGCACTATATGGCGGCGATGCCCTACTTCTGCATCCTGGCGGGCGTGGCGGTGCAGTGGCTGGTGCGCGCCGGAGCGCGCTACTGGCCGGGGCTGCGCGCGCCACGGTGGCGGGCGGCGGCGGTGGCGGCGGCGGCGGCGTTCCTCGCCGTGCCGGCCGTGCTGGACATCGCGCGGAACTATCCCTACACGCTGTCGTACTACAACGCCTTCGCGGGCGGGAACCAGGGGGCGGTGCGCGCCGACATGCAGCGCCATTTCTGGGGCTACGCCGAGATGGGCGTGCTGGGCTGGCTCAACGCGCACGCCGCGCCGGGCGCGCGCGTGTTCTTCCACAACGCCACGCAGTACGCGTTCATGGTGTACCAGCGCGAGGGGTTGTTGCGCGCGGACCTGCGCTTCGCGGCGACCATCGAGGGAAGCGACGTGGCGCTCTACGACGTCAACAAGATCTTCGCGGAGACGGAGTACCGAATCTGGGAAGTCTACGGTACGAATGCACCCGTGGAGGTGCTCGCCGTCGACGGGATGCCGCTGGTGGACGTCTACGTGCGCGGGGCGCCCGCGGGGGCGCGCCGGGACTGGGCTTACTGATGGCACGCGCCCGGAACACGCGCAGGGAGCAGGCGCGCGCCGCGGCGAAGCCCGGCGGAGCGCCGGCGGGTGCGTCTGCCGGTGGCGGGACGGGCGGCGGCGGCGCGGGCGGCGGTGGCGGCGGGGGCGCCGGCGGCGGTGGCAGCGGCGGTGAGGCTGGCGGCGGCGGCGCGGCCACGGACGCGGCCGACGCTGGGCGGGCGCTGCGGCGCGCCGTCCTGGCCGGCTTCATCGCCGCCCTGGTAGCGGGCGCCGTCACCGCCGCCGTCGAGACGGCTTACGGCGTGGCCCACACGGGCGGCGGCGCCGGCGCGGGCACTGTGCTTGCGGCGTTCGGCCTGGACCTGGCGCTCCTGCTGCTGCTGGCGGTGCCGTGGGGGCCGTTGCAGGGACTGGCGGCGCACGAGCTGGCGCGCCTCGGGGTCGACCCGTCGCGCGCCTGGAGCGCCGCGCGGCGCGTGTATTCGGACCCGGCCGCGGACCGCGCGCGCTTCGTTGCCCGCGCGCTGGCGGCGTCGGGAACGGTGCTCGGCGTGGGGCTCGCGCTGTTCCGCTTCTTCAAGTGGGTGCTCGGCACGTTCCATGAGCCGGTGCTGATGGCGGCGCTGCAAGCAGTCGGCGCGCTGGCGGCGGTGGGCGCGGCGGTGCCGGCGGGCCTGCTCCTGGCGCGCGCGCTGGAGCGCTTCCTGCGCTGGTGGGAGTCGCGGGGCGGTGGGCCGGCGCTGTCGCGGCCCGGCTCCTTCGCGGTATGGGCGGCGCTCTTGTTGCCTGTGCTCGGCGTCGCCGCCGCGTCGGCCGCCGAGGCGCTGGAGAACAGCGATCTCCTCGCCGCCGTCGACGCGCGTCCGCTCGTCGTCGCGCTCGTGTACTTGGGCGTGAACGCGGCGGCGCTCGGCTTCGTGCCGCGCCGGCTGGCGCGCGGGCCCGCGGAGCTGCCCACCTCCGCCAGCCTCGCCTTCTCCTTCGTGGGGCCGTTGGCGGTGGCGCTGGTGCTCCTGTTCTCCCTGCAGGGCGTGGCGCCGGCGCGTGCCGTCTGGGCGTCGGGCTCGGTGCTGGGCGCGCGCGTCGGAGCGGTGCTGCGAGGCTTTGCCGACCGCGACGGCGACGGCTACGCGGCGTTCCTCGGCGGCGGCGACTGCGACGACAGCGATCCGCGCGTGCACCCCGGCGGGCTCGACATCCCCGGCAACGGGCTCGACGAGAACTGCAACGGCGCCGACGCGGTGCCGGGGGGCGCGCGCGCGGGCGGCGCCGGCGCCGCCGCCGCGCCTGCCGCGTTGCCGCCAGACCTGCCGCCCGACGTCGACGTCGTGCTCGTGACGATCGACGCGCTGCGCGCGGACCACGTCGGCGCCTACGGCTACGGGCGGCCCACCACGCCGGTCATCGACGCGCTGGCCGCGCGCGGCGAGCGCTTCACGCGCTTCTTCGCCAACGCGCCGTCGACGCGCTTCAACTTGCCCGTGCTGCACGCGTCGCGCCCGCTCTCGCTCTTGAAGTTCGACGACACGCCGCCGTGGCCGCCGGCGCTGGCGCCCGACCAGGTGACGCTCGCCGAGACGCTGAAGGCCGCGGGCGTCTACACGATGGCCGCCACGAACCTGGGCTATCCGCGCGAGAAGTGGGGGCTCGAGCAAGGGTTCGACGCCTACGACAACACAACGGTGCGTTACAACGCCGGTGGACAGGACGGCGGCGGCAACACGGCGCGCTTCGTCGTGGACCGCGCCATCGGCCTGCTGGACACGGCCGGCGCCGGCGCGGGCGCGCGCCGTACGTTCCTGTGGGTGCACCTGTACGACCCGCACCACCGCTACGAGAGCCCGGCGGGGAAGCCCAGCTTCGGCACTGCCGACATGGACCGCTACGACGACGAGGTGCGCAACGCCGACGAGGAGCTGGGGCGCCTGCTGGAACACCTGCGCGCGACCGGCCGCGCCGAGCGCACGGTGGTGATCGTCACCGCCGATCACGGCGAAGCGTTCGGCGAGCACGGCAAACACTTCCACGGCTACGACCTCTACGACGTGTTCCTGCGCGTGCCGTTCGTGGCCGCGTTTCCAGGCGCGGCGGGGGCGCGCACGGCGGGGCGCGTAGTCGAGCTGCCGGCGGAGACGCTTGACGTGGCGCCGACCATCTTGAACCTCTTCGGCGTGGCGGTCCCGCCGTCGATGCGCGGGCGTAGTCTGGCGGGGACGCTGCTCGACACGGCGCCGGCGGCGGCGCCGCGCCCGCTCGTGGAGGAGGTCTTCTACCGCGACGGCCTGCCGGAGGAAGCGCGCAAGCGCGCGCTGACCGACTGGCCCATGCGGCTGTTGCACTTCGAGAACCACGACCTCTACGAGCTGTACGACGTGGCCGCCGATCCGGGCGAGACGCACGACCTGGCCGCGGAGCGGCCCGACGCGCTGGCGGCGGCGCGCGCGAAGCTGGCGGCGTGGGAGGAGGCCGAGGAGGCCCCAGCCGACCTGGACCGGCTGGCGGCGGTCGTCCTGCCGCGGCCGCCGGCCGCGATGGCGATCGCGCTCGACGCCGAGCTCGGCGGCGCCGTCCGCCTGCTGGGCGCGGCGGTGGAGCCAGCGGCGCCAGGGCCGGGGGCCACGGTGAAGCTCACGCTCTGGTGGCAGGCGCTGCGCCCGCTCGCCAAGCCGTACCGCGTGTTCGTGCACGTGGCGCCCGCCGAAGGGGAGGGGGCGCCGGTCGCGCAGGGCGACCACGAGCCGGCCGGTGGGCTCTACGCGACGGATCGCTGGCGCCCGCGCGACGTGATCCTGGACGAGCATTCGTTCCGCCTGCCGGCGCCGGGGCGCTGGCCAGCGGGTGTGCCGATGGCGATCTTCGTCGGGCTCTACCGCGGCGCGCAGCGGCTGGCGGCGGTGGGCGGCTCGGTCGCCGCGGCGGACCGCGTGAAGGTGCTGGTGCTGCCGCCCGGACGCTGACGCCGACGCGCAAGCGGAGGCAGGCCCCGGGCTTAGTGGTACCAGCGCGAGAGCGAGTCGAGGTTGAAGAGGCCCGAGTCGGCCTGGCGCGCGGGGGGCGGCACGGGCGGGGGCGCGGAAGCGGTGCGTGCGTCGGCGGGGATCGGGGGCGGCTGGCGCGCGCCGCTCAGCTCGGCGCGCAGGCGCTGGCGGGCCTCGTGGATGCGCCACGCGATCGTGCCGGCGTTGGTGTCGAGGACGTCGGCCGCCTCGGCGTGTGACATGCCCTGCAGCGCGACGAGCACGACCGTGGAGCGCAGCACCGGCGTGAGATGGTCGAGCGCGCCGATGAGACGGCGGTATAGCTGCCGTAGCGCGGCGGCGCGGCGCGGGTCGCCGTGCGCGTCGACGGCGACGGCGAACTCCACGCGCGGGTCGTCCAGCGCCGGACCGCCGCGTCGGGCCCGGTTGCGCTTCTGGTTGAGCGCCAGGTGCAGGGCGATGCGGTACAGCCAGCTGAAGAATTCGCCGCGCCCCTCGAACGTGTCGAGCGCGTTGTAGGCGCGCAGAAAGACCTCCTGGGCGATGTCGTCCGCGTCGGACGCGCTGCCCGTCAGGTGCAGGCCCAGGGCGTAGATGCGGGGGCGGTAGCGGCGGACCAGCTCGGCGAAGGCGCGCGAGCTGCCGGTGCGCGCGCGCCGCACCAGCTCCGTCACCTCCTCGCCCGACCAGTTGCGCGCCATGTTCGCTATAGACCCCGAGCCGGCCGCCCACCTTGGGTGCCCGTTCCCGATGGACGCACGGGCCGCCGCGGCGGTCTGCCGGAAAGCGCAAGGATAGCAGGCTGGTAGGGGCGCGTCACGCGCCGCGGCGCGGGTCAGGGCAGGGCGACCGTGAAGGCGTGATGGTCGTCGCGATAGGCGCCATCGAGGCGCATGCCCCAGGCGGCTTCCGCGACGCAGCGCGCGAACGCGCCGGAAACGCCGGCGACGTCCACGGCGACGATCTCGTCGCGGGTCGTCTCGAGGCGCACGGTCGCCTTCCAGCCGATGGCCGGCGCGGCGGCGTCGCGGCGGCACGGCGCCATGGCCGCAGCGAGCCGCGGCTTGGGGTCGGGGACGAGGGGGATCCCGCCCTCGCTGTAGTAGTCGATGCCGGCGGCGCCGTAAGCATGGCCGATGGCCGAGCCGAAGAGCGTGCCGAGGTCGGCGCCGCGGGCGATGCCGGCGGTCGAAGGGCGGACGCCCGGCTCGATGGCGAGATAGGACGTGACGGGCGAGACGGCGCGGCCGGCGAGCGCGAGGCGCTTCATGGCGCCGTCGTCGAGCTCCGTGTGCAGGCCGGCGCTGAAGACGAGCGCCGCCGTCTCGCGCTCCAGCGCCGGGTCGGCGCGCACGACGCGGCGGAAGGGCTTGCCCCAGATGGCGCCGGTCACCACGACGGCGGTGGGGGCGGCGGCCGCGGGCAGGAAGACGCGCACGCCCTCGCCCTCGCGCAGCGCCTTGGGCAACCCGTCGTCGCCCTCGCCGTCGCCGTCGTCCGTGCCGGCGCCCGCGTCGGCGGCGTCGAGGCCGGAGATCCGCAAGCGGTCGATACGTACGGGACGCACGAGGCCGAGCGCCACGGTTCTCCACGCGCCGGCGTCCACAGCGGCGCCGTGGAACGCGTGCAACACGATGCCGCCGTGCGCTGCCGCGACCGGGGCGAAGGGGTGGTCGTCGTCGCGCCACTCGCCGGCCTCCGCGACGTCGCCCGCGGGCCCTTCTTCGCGCACGACCACATGGACCACGGTGCCGGCGCCCGCGCCGGCGAGCGCGGAGCGCAAGGCGTCCGCGCCGAGCCCTTCTCGCAACAGGTCGTCGGTCAGCGCGACGATGGTCTTCGGGCCCTTGCGCCCGCGCAGCGCGGCGGCGGCGGCGCGCAGCCCTTCGTCGAGCGCGCTGCCGTTGCCGGGGGCGAGAAGCCCGGAGGCCCGCGCGCCGGTGACGGCGTCGCCGAAGTCTCCGGCGGCCGTGAACACCCCGAGCAAGCGGCTCGCGGTGCGGCGGTAGGCGACGAGGTCGAAGTCCGCGTCGGGAACGTGCCTGAGGAACGCCTCGGCGAGGGTGAGCTGCGCGTCGATCCCGGCTGCGCCCTCGGAGTACGAGGCGTCGACTACGAAGACGACCGAGAGGTTCTTGGGAAGCGGGCGCAAGCGCGGGGCCGCGTCCATCTCGAAGCGGACGAAGCCTGCGCCGGTGGCGGCAACGACGTGCGCGAGCCGCAGCGCCACGGTGTCGATGGCCGCGGGTGCGGCGGCCAAGTCGGCGACCGTGTGGTCCGCGTCGCTCGACCGCAGCGCCACCGGCGTGTCGGCGCGGGCAAGCCGCCCGTCCAGCAGAACGCGCGCGCCGGGGCGAGCCGGGTGCAGGCGCACGATCGGCGCGGTCAGCTCGGCGGCGCCGTTCCCTGCGGGGTAGTAGACGTGGCTCAGCCCGTCCGCGTAGTCGACGGGCACGAGCAGCGTGTACTCCACGGTGCTCGTGCCGCCCGGCGGCACGGGAAAGATCTGCATGTGGAGAGCGCCGGGGCTCGACCATTTCAGGATCGTGGGCTCGCGCGGGGTCGAGACGCCCAGGCCGGTGAGCTGCTCGTAGAGCCCGTCGGCTTTGACGGCGTCCATCAGCTCGCCGGCGTACCAGGTGTCGTGCGCGAAGGTGCGAAGGCCGACGGCGACGGCGCCGTCGGGGAGTGCGATCTCGACCGTGGCTTCCTCGTGGATCGTGCCGGCGTTGGCGAACGTGCGGCGCACGGTGAGCGTCGCCACCCCGTCGCCGAAGCGCACGTCGACCGTGTGGGAGACCTCGTGCAGGGGTTGACCGAGCGTCGCATTCAGCGAGTCGGCCGCGACCGGGCGGGCGGCGGCGAGCAGCCACAGCGGGGGGAGCCACAGCGGGGAGCTGAGCAGTGCGGCGCGGCGGAGCGTCATGGGGCGTTGGACAGCCCTCGTGCGACAATGTTCCCGATGACGGCGGCGGGCGACGGCGGTGCGCGGCGCGTGGCGAGCCTGCGGGAGCTGGTGGAGGCGCTTTGCGCGCCGGCCTGCGCGGGGCGGGCCGCGGGGACGCGGGAGGGCGCCGCGGCGCGGGCAGTCGTGATGCAGGCGCTGGCGTCGGCCGGCGCGGCGCCGGCCGGGGAGGACGGCTACTTGCAGCCGGTGCCGGCGTGCGGCGGCGCCAACGTCGTCGCGCGCGTACGCTCGGTCGTGGGTGCGGACGCGGCGCCGGCTGCGGGGGCCAGCGCGGGCGCGCCCGCCACGGCGCGTGCGCCGGCCGGGCGATACGTGCTGGTGGGCGCACATTATGACCACCTGGGACGCGCGGGCGACGGGCAGGCGTACTGGGGCGCCGACGACAACGCCGCCGCCGTGGCCGCGCTGGTGGACGTCGCTGCGGCGCTGGCCGGCCCGCGCGCCAAGGAGCTCCGGCGCGACGTGCTCCTGTGCGCGTTCGACGCCGAGGAGCCGCCGCATTTCCTCACCGGCGCGATGGGCTCGCAGCACTTCGCCCGCCGGCCGCTGGTGCCGCTCGATCGCATCGACACGATGGTGTGCCTGGACCTGGTGGGCCACGCCTTCGGCCGGGCCGGGCTTCCGGAGCCTGTGCGCCGCTCGCTGTTCGTGCTGGGCGCGGAGAAGGGGCGCGGTAACGGGCCGCTCGTGGACGGCGTCGCCGCGGGCCGCGCGGGCGTGCGCGCGCGCCGCGTCGGCATCCACGTCATCCCGCCGCTGAGCGACTATCACCCGTTCGCCGAGGCGCGCGTGCCCTACCTGTTCCTCACCTGCGGGCGCTGGGAGCACTACCACCAGACGACCGACACGCCGGAGCGGCTGGACTACGCGAAGCTCGCCGCGACCGCCGATTTCCTCGCCGACCTGGTGGTGGCCCTGTCGGCGCGGCCCGAGGCGCCGGTCGAGTTCCTGCCCGAGGGTCAGGACGACCTCGCCACCGTGACGTCGCTGCTCGACGTCTCGCGCGCCCTCCTGCCCTTCTCTGCGGCCGCCGCGCAGGCCGTCCCGTTCCTGGAAGCGCTGGCGGCGCGCGCGGGCGCCGAGGGCACCCTCGACGCCGAGACGCGGGACACGCTGGCGCTCCTCGTCGCCTCGCTGGAAGCCGCGCTCGCCGCTTGAAGTGCGCTCAGTACTTCAGGCCTTCGAGCCCGAGGGAGGCGTAGGCGCGGGCGTCAGCGAAGGGATGAAGCGCCGCGTGCCGGGCTCGTGCTCGGCGCGGCCGGAGATCTCCTCGGCGCGCCGTAGGTAGTCGCGGCCCTTGGTGGCGTCGCCGTGCTCCGTCAGGAAGCGTCCGTAGGCGAGGTAGCTCTTCGACAGCTCCAGCTCGTGGCCCATCTCCTCGAAGATCAAGATGGCGCGGCGGTAGTCGGCGTCCGCGCGCATGTGGCGGCGCTGCGGGTCGGTGCCTTGCTGGTCGCTGTAGATCTCGCTGGAAAGCGCGTCGCCGAGGGCGCGCAGGCTGCGGCCCAGCGAGAGCTTCGAGCCGGACTCCTCGGCCGTGCGCAGCGCCTCCTCGCACAGCTCCTCGGCGCGGCGGTGCTCGTCGAGCGCGGTGTAGGCGGCGGCCAGCGCGCGGCGCGCTTCGCCGATGCCGAACTTGTCGCCGAGGGCCTCGGCGATCTCGGCGGCCTCGTTCAGCGCCGCCACCGCATCGCCAGTGCGCCCGAGCTTGAGGTAGCCGCGCCCCAGGCCCACCAGGACCGACCCGCGGCGCCGGCGATCGGCGAGCTGATCGGCGAGCTGCAGCGCCTCGGCGAGCAGCGCCACGGCGCGGCCGTGGTCGCCGCGCTCTGCGTGAACCGCCGCCAGTCCCTCCAGCGCGCGCGACAAGTCGCCCGGCGCGTCGGCGCGCCGCAACAGCTCCGTCGCCTCCTTGAAGTCCAGCTCCGCCTTGCGCAGCGCCGAGCGCGCCATCTCCAGCTCCCCGATGCCGGCGAGCGAGCGCGCCACCCGCGCCGGCCCGGCGCCCGCCGCCGTCGAGCGCCGCAGATCCAGCGCCCGCCCGTAGTAGCTGAGCGCCTCGTCCACGGCGCGGAACGACCCGCGGTAGAGCGCCACCGAGGCGCGCAGGTCGAGCGCCTCCGCGAGGCCGTCGCCGTCGCCCGCCGCCGCCAGCAGCTCGATCGCCCGCTCGAGGTAGCGCTGCGCGTGGTCGTACTCGCCGACGTTCAGGTGCAGGCGGCCTAGCGCGCGCAGGGCGGCGCCGCCGGCGGCGCGGTCGCCGAGCGCCGCCGCGGCCCGCAGCGTGGCGCGGAACGCGCGCCGCGACTCCTTGTGCTCGCCGACCAACAGGTGGATCTCGCCGAGCGAGCGCAGCGCGCGGTGGCGCGGAGCGATGTCGTCGTGGTCGAGCAGGTCGAGCGCCCGGCCGTAGTAGGCGACGGCGCGCTCCAGCGCGCCCGCGGCGCGTGCGGCGTCGGCCGCGCGCAGGTAGTAGCGGGCCGCGTCGCGGTGCTGCGCGGCCTCGTCGAAGTGCGCGGCGATGTCCTCGGGCTCGGCGCCCGCACCCGCGCGCGCCGCCATCCACTGAGCGACCAGGTAGTGATAGCGGCGCCGGCGCGTGTCGTCGACGCCGTCGTAGATCTGCCGCCGCACCAGCGGATGCTTGAACGCGTACTCGCGGTCGATACCGCCGGTGGGCGCCTTGCCGCGCGCGACGATGAGGTCCTTGCGGATGAGCGAGTCCAGCACGGCGTCGAGCCGGCGTCGCTCCTCGTCGCTGAAGAGGTCCATGTCCTCGAGCTTGCGCCCGTCCAGCAGCTGCATCATGGAGATGGCGCCGTCACCGAAAACCTCGCCGCAGACGGCAGCCTTGCGCAGCACCTCGCGCTCCTCGCTGGACAGCGAGGCCACGCGGATGCGCACCAGCTCCTCGAGCGCCTTGGGCAGCTCCACGGCCGCGCGCGCCAGGCGGGCGGAGTCCACGCTCCAGCGCTCCGCCTCGGCGTTGATGGCGCCCGTCTCGATGAGCAGGCGAACCACCTCCTCGAGGGCGAAGGGGTTGCCGCGGGCGCGCTCGAGGGTCATCTGCAAGAGGGCCGCCGGCGGGTCCGCCAGCCGCGCGAGGATCGCCCGCAGGAGCAGGCGCGCCTCCTCGTCGTCGAGCGGGGCCAACGTCACCGTCACGTCGAAGGTCGCCGCGGCGAGTGGCGGGGGGAGCGCGCGCCCGGTGGCGAACATCGCTACAGGTGCGTCGCGCAGGTCGCGTATCAGCGCGGCGGCCAGCGCCGCGGTGCCCGGGTCGGCGAGGTGCGCGTCCTCCAGCACCAGCAGCAAGGGGCGTCGGCGCGCCTCCGCGGCCAGCAGCGCGGCCACCGCGCGGTGCAGCGGCTCGGCGCTTCGTTCGCGCGTCGCGCGCGCGCGCGCCAGCGCTTCGTCGGCGGCCTCCAGACCGAGCAGGCGCGAGATCTGGTGCAGCGCGTCGGCGTGCTCGGGCGGCGGCAGGCCCCAGCGTTGCGCGTGCGTGGCCACTGCCCGCAGCCCCGCCGGTGAGGCCGCGCCCGGGTCGATGCCGAGGAGCGCGCGCAGCAGCCGCCGCACGGGCTCGTACGGGCGAGGGCGCGCCTCCTCGCGGCAGCGCAGGAGCGTCACCTCCGGTCCGTCGCGGCTGCGCCCGAGCCGCGCCGCCAGCTCGTAGAGCAGGCGCGTCTTGCCGACCCCGGCGGCGCCCAGCAGCGCGGCGAAGCGCCCGCGCCCCTCTTGCTTCAGGCGCGCCGCCAGCCCGAGCAGCTGGCGCAGCTCGTCGCGTCGTCCCACGAAGCGGACTCGCACGCCGTGCACGGTGTAGCTGCCGCTCAGCGGCTCGCCGCGCACCAGGATGGTCGGGAAGGTGTCGTCGTCGCGGTGCGCCGGCCCTTCGTCGAGCGCGCCGTCGTCGGCCTCGCCCACGAGCGGCACGTCGCTGCTGGAGGGCTCGCGCGGCGCGCCGCCACGCAGCGCCGCTTCGCCGGCCGCCTCGTCCACCGTTGCCGTCGCCGCCGCCGCCGCTCCGGCCACGGCCGCGCGGATGCGCTCGAGCGCCTGGCCGCCCGTGCGCCGCAGGTCGGGGAGCCGGACGTCCGGGCGGGTCTGGCCCCCCGTCACCCGCTCGGCGGGCAAGCGGATGGGGCGGGTTTGCTCGTGGCTGTCGGCGCCGACGGGGCTGGCGCAGTCCGCGCACAGGCGCGAGCCCGGCGCCGCCTCCGCCCCGCAACGCTCGCAGCGGCTCACCGTCGCGCGTCCCTTTCCCGCGTCGGTCGCGGCCCCCGCCCCCGTCCCCGTCCCCACCCCCATCCCCGCATCCGAGCCTCTCGCAGCGCGAGAACGCCGGCGAGCGGGCGGCTCGGACAACGTGTAGGATGACACGTCCGCATGCGTCTCGCCTTCCGCCTCCTCGGCCTCGTCATCCTCGGGCTGGTCCTCTGGTTCGGTGTCGACCTCGGCGCGCTCGGCCGCCGGCTGGGCGCCGCCGACCTCCGCCTCGTCGGCGCCGCGCTGGCGCTGCTGGGGCCCATGATCTTCGCCAAGACGCTTCGCTGGCAAGGGCTGACGCGCGTGGGCGGCAAGGGCTACGCGCCGGCGCGCGCGTTCGTGGTGTTCCTCGTGGGCCTCTACGCGGGGAGCGTCACGCCCGGCCGGCTCGGCGAGCTCTTGCGCGCCAGCTACCTCGTGCGCGACGGCGCCGCCACGCCCGGCGTAGCGCTCGCGTCGGTCGTCGGCGATCGCCTCTTCGATCTCTACGCTCTGCTGGTGGTGGCGGCGGGCGGAGTCGCCTGGTTCGGCCTCGCCGGCCGGCTCTCTCTTGCCGGGCTCGCCGCCCTCGCCACTGCCGCGCTCTCGCCGGCGGCGCTCGCCAGCCCGCGTCTCATGGGCTGGGTAGGCGACCGCTTCGCGCGCCGCCGCGCGTCCGCCGCTGCGGCGTCCGCGGCCTCCGCCGCGCCGCGCGGCCGCTTCGCGCGCCTCGTCGACGCGGCTCTGGGCGGCGCCGACGCGGGCACCTTCGCGCGTGAGTTCGCCGCGACGCTGCGCGCCCAGGTCGCCCTCGCTCCCGCCGCCCGCGCGCTCGCGCTCACGGCACTGGGCTACGGCCTTTTCTTCGTGCAGTGCTGGTGGCTGTTCCGCGCCGTGGGCGTTCCGTTCGGCTTCGTGGACGTCGCCTTCACGATGAGCCTCGTGAACCTGGTGTCGCTCCTGCCCGTCACCTTCGCCGGCATCGGCACGCGCGACGCCGCGCTGGTGGCGCTCTTCGGCCTGCGCGGGCTCGGCGGCGACGCCGCGCTGGCCGCCTCCGCCGCGGTGCTCCTCGTCTTCTATGTGACCGTGGCAGTGGCCGGCTTCGTGGCCTGGCAGCTCGCGCCGCTGCCGGCCGGCCCGGCGGCCCCGGGGGCGCTTCTACCGAATCGGTCCGAGGAGATCCGGGTTGGCGAGCAGCGCGCCGACGGCGCCGCTGAACAGCAGGCAGGGTCCCAGTAGCAGCCAGGCTACCAGCGCCTCGTCCTTGGTCGGCTGGCGCTGCGCCATTCGCCGCAGCAACGCCACCATCACGATGGTCGCGCCTACGGCGTATACGCCCGACGCCAGCAGCACCAGCAGCAGCGCGCGCGGGGCGAACACGCCGCCGATCACGATGAACGCCGCGCAGCACAGCTCCAGCACCAAGAGCACGCGCACCGCGCCCTTGCGGTAGTACCAGGGCTTTCCTTCGTAAGCGACGGACTCGTGCTCGGGCTCGCGGTACGGGCTCGGCAGCGCCTCTCCCATCGTGCCTCCCGCCTCGCGCGGCGCGTCAGAGTCCACTGCGGATCACGTAGGTCTCGCTTGCAGAGACGGTGTCGGACTCGCGCGCCACGACCGTGATGAGGTTCGCTCCGGCCTTCAGGTCAATCGTCGCCGTGAAGGGCAGCGTCTTCGACGGTTTCGGCGAGGAGCGATAGAACACCTTCTTCCCGTTCAGCAGGATGAAGAGATCCTTCACCTTGGTGTCGTCGCTGGCCGTGCCGGTGAGCTTCACCGTCGCGCCCGGCACTGTCAGCCCCGGCAGCGTCACGGCGATGGTCGGCGGCGCATTGGCCATCACCAGCCCGCCCTTCACCGCCTTGGGCGCGCCGCCGCTGGCGGTCGCCACGTCGCTCGCGCGCACCCAGCCCGCCGGCAGTCCGTCCACCGCGTCGACGCGCCAGAAGTCCCCGGCGCGCGCCGTGGCGTGCAGCACCGACCCCTTGCCGAGCGCGGCGATGATGGGCGACGCCGTGTCGGATGCCCCGCCGTACACGGAGGCCGTCGCCGCCGTCACCGACAGAAGCACGTCCGTGGCGGCCGGCGCCTTGGTTCCCGCCGGGCCCACCGGGATCTTGAACTTGTCGCCGGCGTACTCGTGCAGCACGCCGTCCGCCACGCCCAGCTGCAGCTCGTAGTAGTCCTTGCCGTCGGGCGGCGCCGCCGCCACCTGGAAGTTGAACTCCAGCGTCCTCACTTCACCCGGCAGGATGCCGGCGCCGTCCACCTTCTCGTCGACCAGATCGATGCGGCCGGTCTTGATGAAGATGCTCTTGCCCGAGTGGTTCTTCAGCATCGCCACCGCGTCGTACGCCTTGCCGGCGCCGATGTTCTTGATGGTGACGACGAGCTTCACGTTCTCGCCTACCTGCAAGAGCCCGTCGCCGTTGCCCCCCTCGGTGTCGACCACCCGCGTCGCGTAGGCGAACTCGGGGCGCGGCAGCCCTTCCACCAGGAACTCCGTCTCGATGGGCGCGGGCGGCGTGCCGGCGTCAGCGTCGAACTCCAGCCGCATCACGTCCATGCGGCTGCGCGCATCGCGCGGCACCTTCACCTCCACGGTCGAGCTGCGGCTCTCACCGGGCATGATCTTTCCGAACACGAACTCGCGGTCCTTGAGCAGCCCGTAGTCGCTCTTGGTCGTGGCGTGCAGCCGCCACGCCGGCGCAGTGCCGCGGTTCGTCACCGTCGCCGTGATCGTCACGCTCTCGCCGGCGGTCACGGACTTGGCCGGCACCATCTTGCCGTCCTTGTCCTTGCGCGCGCTGGCGATGACCACGTCCATCAGCGGCGGCGCGGCCGGGGCGACCGCCATGGCGGGCGCCGTGCCGAGGGCCGCACTCCCCGGTGCCGCCGTGGGCGCGGGCGGCTTGGCGGCGCCGGGCGGCGCCGGCGACCAGTCCACGCCGAGCGAGGCCAGGGCGGTGTTGATCTTGTCCATCTCCTTGAGGCCCAGCTTGTCGATCACGGCGAGGCCCTTCGCGTCGAGGAAGTCGCTCCGCTTCCACGACTTGTCGGCCGCCTTGAGCAGCTCCTTTGCGAACGCGATCTCGTGGTCCTCGATGAACGCGTCGGGGTCGTCCTCGCGCAGCTTGTCGTCGTGCTCCATCTCCACCTTCGAGTAGAAATACGGAATGCGCACGCGCGGGATCATCCCCTTCTTGGCCTTCTCCTCGTTGGTCAGGTGCGACTCGAGGTCTTCCTCGCGCAGGTGGCTCTCCGACGTGTAGAGCACGACGCCGCCAGTCTCGATGCTGGCCGGCAGCATCATCACGTCAGGCGTCACGCCCACAGACTGGATGGAGATGTCGCCCGGAGTGAGGTACTGCGCCACGGTGAGCTTCAGCGCCGCCCCGTCCGGGAAGTCGTCATACAGCACCTGCACCGAGCCCTTGCCGAAGCTGGTGGTGCCGATGACCAGCGCGCGGTTCAGGTTCTTGAGCGCGCCGGCCACGATCTCCGAGGCGCTGGCCGAGCCGCCGTTGAGGATGACCACCACGGGCACGGTGACCTCGCTCTTGCTGTCCTTCGCCTCCTTGCGCTCCTTGATGACGTTGCCCGCCTCCACGGTGGACACGATGGTCCCCGTCTTGACGAACTCGTCGACGACCTTGACGGCCTGGTCGAGGAGCCCGCCGGGGTTGTTGCGCAGGTCGAGGATGATGCCCTTGGTGGCGCCCGACGCCTTGAGGTCTTCGAGTGCGGCGCGGAGGTCCTTCAGCGTGGTGCCCTGGAAGGACTTGATGAGCAGATAGCCGATGCCGCCCTCCAGCGCCTTGTGCTCGACGCTGTCGATCTCGATCTCCTCGCGTACGATGGTGAAGTCCTTCGGCTCGGTCCAGTCCTTGCGCATGACCGAGATGCTCACCGGCGTGCCGGGGTCACCGCGCAGCTTCGACACCGCCTCGTCCAGGTCCATCGAGACCGTCGACTCGTCGCCGATCTTGACGATGTTGTCGAAGGGCTTGAGCCCCGCGGCGTAGGCGGGCGTTCCCTTCATGGGCGTGATGACCGTGAGCTTTCCGTCGCGGATGGAGATGACGATCCCGAGCCCGCCGAACTTTCCCTTGGTGGAGATGGTCATCTCGGTGAACAGCTCGGGGCGCAGCAGCACCGAGTGCGGGTCCAGCGTGGAGAGCATGCCGTTGGCGGCGGCGTACTCGATCTCCACCGGCTTCAGATCGCTGGTGTGGTGCTCGTTGACGAACTTCAAGATCTCCCCGAGGTGGTCGCTGACGTCGAAGACCGTGTCGAGCTTCGCCAGCGAGACGGTCTTCTTGGCGGTGTCGACGGTCATGGTGAGCGTGTTCTTCGCGTCGTCGACCGTGACGAGCACCTCGGCGAACGAGGACTGCAGCTCCTCGCAGGCAGCGATGAACATCTTCCGCGGCTCGATTCGGTCGGGGTCGACGTACTGATCGTTCACGTACAGCGCGACCTTGGACAGGATGCGGACCTCGCTCGGGTCCCACGTCCCGGCGTGGGCTTCCGTGTCGCCGCTGATGGACGTGCCGCCTCGGTCGTCGAGGCGGTAGGTGATGGTGACGACATAGCCGGCGACCAGCGCGGCCGTGAACAGCAATGTCTTGTAGTAGTTGCGCATGAATTGAGCCACGATGTCATCCTAGCATGTGCCGGGTCGTCCGGCTGCCAACGGCTATCGACGCCCGGGGTGCACTGAAGTTGCCTCGCTCGTGCGCTTTTCGCCGTCCAGCGGACGGCCGCTGAGATCCTCGGCCACGAGCGGCAGCCCGGCCGTCGCGTCCTCGCCACCACCGTCCAGGCGGGCGGCGGCACCCTCCAGATAACGCGCCGACCGGGCGCAGGCTTCCTCCACGAGCGCTTCAAAATCGACGCCGCGGGCGGGGTCGGGGTCGTGATAGTAGCGCGCGCGCTCCGGGCGTGCGGCGGCCGCGGCGGCGTCGCGGCCCAGTCCCTCCACGCGCCCGAGCGGCCCGCACGTCAGCAGGCCGAACTGCACGAGCCCGCTCAGCCATTCCGCCATCAGCGGCCAGGCGGGGGCGACGCCCCATACGGCGCGGCAGGCGATGCGCAGGGCGCGGCCGGGCTCGACCGGGAAGGCGCCGCCCAGCTGTGCGGCCACGGCGGCGGGCCAGGGCAGCTCGCCCCGCGTGAATAGCCCCAGCGCCGCCAGCGCGCGCGGCGGATGGTCGACGAAGCGCCAGCGCGAGAGGTAGCGGGCGCGGCCGGCGATGTCCTCGCCGAACATGCGCTGGTGGTAGTAGAGCGACTGCCACTTCTCGGCGCGCAAGTGCCGGTGCCATGCGGGGAGCGGATCGCCGGCCGCGCCTTCTTCGGCGACGTGGCGCTCCACGGCGCGGTGTGTGACCTGGTCGAAGGCGGCGTGCACGAGGTAGCCGGCGGCAAAGGCGATACGGGCGTCGCGTGCGTCTCCAGGGGCCGCGGCGCGGGCCGCGTCGAGCAGGGCGCCGGCAAACGGGCGCGGGTCTTCTTCGTGGAAGCGCTCGGCCCAGGGGAACGCGGGGGGCGCGCTCAGGCGGAAGTGCTCGACGAGGCGGGCGGGGAAGTTGTGGTAGTAGGGCAGGTCCACGCAGACGGCGCCGAGGCGCGCGGCGCCGGGAAAGTGCGCGACGGCGTGCTCGATCGCGTGCGGCAGCCCGTGCTGCACGCTGAGCCGCTCGATCGATGTCAGGTGCACCAGCGTCGACGCCACGGCGAGTCATCTCAGCACGGAACGGCGGGAGAGCGGAAGGGTGGACGGCGCCGCGCGGTGCGCGTCGTGCACGCGCGGCGGGGCGCGGCGCGCGTCGTCAGCGCGGCGCCGCGGGGGCCGGCAACGTGAGCAGGGCAATCGGAGAGGCGGGCGCTGCCCGGGCGGCGACGAAGGTCGGGCCGACCCGCATGCCGGCGCGCAGGTCGAGGGCCTTGGGCTTGAGCGACGCCACCAGCGAGGAGGCCTCGCGGGTCAGCTCGCCGGCGGGCGCCATCGCCAGGTAGGTCTCGTACGACGAAGTGGCGGCGGCGACGTCGGCCTCTTCCTGGTAGACGCTGCCCAGCACGAGGTGCGCCATCTCGGAGCGCGGGTTCAGCCGCAGCGCCTTTTCCAAGTAGCGGGCGGCCTTCGCGTTCAGCCCGCGGTCATGATACGCGCGGCCGATCGCCCACCAGGCGCGGTCATCGGCGGGGATCAGGCGTGCGGCCTTGCGGTACCATTTCAGCGCGGCCTTGGCGCGACCGGCGTTGAAGAGCTTGTGGCCGTGAGCAAGGTAACGCTCGTACAGGGCGTTCAGGTCGCGGGCGGGGCCGCGCGCCCCGGCGGCAACGTCGGCGGGGCTGTCGCGGGCGTCCAGGCGACGCAACACCAGGGAAGCGAGGCGAATGGCACCCGGGTCGCCGGCGGCGGCGGCGGCCGGCAGCACGCGCCAGGTGGCGGCGCGCGCGGCGTCGGTGCCGGGGGCGTGGCGCGCGGCCAGGACACCGGCTGCGGGCGCGTCGTCGAGCGCACCGCGCCCCGCCAGCAGGGCGCCCACTGCCAGCCCGAGCGCGACGATCAACGCCTCCAGGATCCGCCGCGACCGGATGCGCCGGATGGGCGCGGGCGCGGTCAGCGAGGGCGGGAGGCGGATCGGGACAGTCGGCTCGTCGTCGGAGTCGATGGGTGGGTCGCCGAACGTCGTGCCCTGCTCCAGCGTCGTGTGCGGGTCGAGCGTCTGATGCGGGTCGATCGTGGTGCGCGCGTCGGTCGTCATGTCCCGTTGCAACGCAAGCATCGTGCCGCTGCAGCGGGGGGGTCTCCGCTGCGGGGCGGGTGCCCAAACGCCTGGAATTACTTCTTGGCCGGGGTGCTGGCAGCAGGGACCGCGTCGGGTCGGGGCGGACCCCCGGGTCCACCGGGGCGGCCCTTCGCCGGCCCGGCCGCGCGACGCACGACCAGGGTGCCGGCGAGAAGGTCCTGTAGGCCGCGCTTGCGCCGATCCACCGCGATGTAGAAGAAGCCTAGCCCGCAGAGCAGGAAGCCCGGCACGTAGGCGAGCGCGCGGATGGCCGCGAGCAAGAAGCCGGCCGGGTCGCCGCGCCGGTCCACGACGCGCAAGCCCAGCACCCACTTGCCCGGAGACGTTCCCATGAGCCCCGTCGTGACCGTGAAGTAGACCACCGCCAGGAGCGGCATGAGCAGGATGCCCGCGTGAACGACCCCGTCGCCGAGCAGGATCATGTCCACGAAGAAGTCGATGCCGGCGGCGAGCCCCTTGGGCAGGTGGTCGCGGACCACGTACCAGAAGAGCGCCGCCGGGAGCGACAGAAGGGCGAGGTCGATAGCCGCGGCGGCCAGGCGCCACCAGAACCCGGCGACACGGACTTCGACGGGCGCCTGGGCGGCGGCGGCGCCCGTAGCCTTGCCGGCGACGTCCGCGGCGGCGTTCCCACGCGGCGGTGCGGGGGTGGCGGAAGGCGGCTTCGGCGGGGGGGGTGCGGGCACGGAGGCCTGGGTCGGAGCGGTCGAGCTCATGGTCGGGGGCGTGGCGGATCCTGAGGCTAACCCAGGTCGCCCCACACGTGCTGTAGCACTGCGCACACCGCCAGCGCCACCGTCTCGGTGCGCATGACGCGCGGCCCCAGCCCCGCGGCGACGAAGCCGCAAGCGCCGGCCTCGGCCACCTCGGCCGCCGTGAATCCGCCCTCCGGGCCGACGGCGATCGTCACCGAGCGTGGCGCACCCGCCGGCGGCGGAGGGGCGGCGGCGAGCAGGTCGCGCAGGCGGAGCGCACGCTCGGCCTCGTGCAACAGCACGCGCAGCGCGCCGCGCGCCCCGCGCATCGCCTCGGCGAGCGGGCGCGGCGCCTCGACTTCAGGTACGTGCAGGCGGCGCGACTGCCGCGCCGCCTCGCGCGCGATGCGCCGCCAGCGCTCCAGCTTCTGCGCCGACCCGGCCGTGGCGATGGTGCGGGCGGTGAGCGCCGGCACGATGCGCCAGGCGCCCAGCTCGGTGGCGCGGCGGATGATCTCCCCGAGCTTGTCGCCCTTCGGCAACGCTTGGAGGATCTCCACGCGGCACGGGGCCTCGGCCGCCAGGTCCGCGGTCGCGGCGTCCGCCGGCGCGCCGATCTGCAGTGCACCGCTGCCGAGCGTCGCGGCGAAGGCACGGCCGGCGCCGTCGAGCACCGTGAGCGCGTCGCCTTCGCTCAGCCGCAGTACCGCGCGCAGATAGTGGCCCAGCCGCTCGTCGAGCGCGACCACGGCCCCGGGCTGGAGCTCGGCGGCGTCGACGACCACGCGCGGCGCGCTGCGTTCCACGCCGCGCTTGTAGCGAGGCGCTCGCCCGCGGGCAAGCGCCTGGAAGATCGCGGGCCGAGCCCCGGCACGAGGTCTCCGGACCCGTCCTTGTGTACACTGTCGGGCATGCGCGCGGGGCGCTGGACGCGGCGGGAGTTCCTGGAGGCGCTGGCGGCGGCGGCGCCGGGGATTGCGCTCGGCGCCGGCGCGGCGGCGGCCGGCTGCGGCGCCGGCGACGGCGGGACGGCCGGGCCCGGCGGCGGCACGGGCACGGGCACGGGCACGGCGACCGGGACGGGAGCGGGCACGGCGTCCTCCGCCGCCGGGGCGGCGACGGGCACCGGAAGCGGCGCGACCGCCGCCGGGCCGCCGGCCGAGCCGTTGCCGGAGAACGTGCGCGAGACGCTGCGCGCCGCCGTTGCCCGGCTGCTGCCCGCGGACGAGGACCCCGGCGCCCTGGAGCTCGGCGCGTTCGAGTATCTGGAGGCGCAGCTCGCCACGCCCACCTTCTCCGCGCTGCATCGCACCTTCGTCTTCGGCGGCGTGACGCTCGACCGGCTCGCCCTGATGCGCGGCGGCGCGCGCTTCCACACGCTCGAACCCGCCGTGCAGGACGACGTGCTGCTGGAGCTCGCGCACGGCGTCGATCTAAAGCGCGACCTCGACACGCGCGAGTTCTTCGTGAAGCTCCTCAACTTCACCGTCGAAGGGTGCCTGGCGCCTCCCCGCTACGGCGGAAACCGCGACGGACTCGGCTGGAAGATGGTCGGCTTCGACCCGCGTCACGGCTGAGATGGCGCCCGTTGCGGCGACAACCTTGCCGGAGGTGGACGTTTGCGTCGTGGGCAGCGGCGCAGGCGGCGCGCCGGTGGCGTGGGAGTGCGCGCGCGCCGGCATGAGCGTCGTCGTGCTGGAAAAGGGCCCGCGCTACCAGGCGCGCGACTTCGTCCCGCACGACGAGATCCTCCATTGCCGCCGCGACTTCTTCGTGCCCTTCGAGCGCGACGAGCCTCACCTGCTCGCCCGCGACGGCGCCGCCACGGCGGCGCGCACGCGCTTCGGCTGGACCGCCGCCTGCGTGGGTGGTGGCACGATGCATATGACCGGTCTGTTCTTCCGCCTGCGCCCAGAGGACATGCGCCTGCGCGCCGCGCTGGGCGCGCCCGAGGGCGCCGACGTCGCCGACTGGCCCGTCGCGTACGAAGCGCTCGCCCCGTTCTACGAGGAGGTCGAGGACTATCTCGGGCTGTCCGGCGCGGACGACGAGCTCCCTGCCGAGTGGCGGCGCGGCCGCGCGTTCCCGCTCGGGCCGGTCGTCGCCCACCCGCTGAAGAACGTGCTGATGGACGCGGCGCGCGCGCAGGGGCTTCATCCCTTCACGACGCCGCGCGCCATCCTTGGCGCGCCCTACCGCGGCCGCGCCGGCTGCACCTACTGCCACTTCTGCGGCAGCTACGGATGTGAGGTCGACGCCAAGTCTTCGGCGCTGGTGACGTGGCTGCGCGACGCCGAGGCGACCGGGCATTGCGAGGTGCGGGCGCGGGCGATGGCTGCGCGCATCGAGACCGACGCCGACGGCCGTGCGCGGCGCGTCGTCTATCTCACGCCCGGCGGCGAGCGCGTACAGCCCGCGCGCGTGGTGGTCGTCGCGTGCACCGCCGTCGAGTCAGCGCGCCTGCTGCTCAACTCCGCGTCGGCCGCGCATCCGCACGGCCTCGCCAACGAAAGCGGGCTGGTCGGCCGCCACCTGACGTTTTCCACCGGCGGCACCGTGCGCGGGGTCTTCCGCTACGCCCGCTCGCCCGTCCCCGAGGCCGTCCTGCGCTCCCCCGGCATGTTCGTGGACGCCAGCTTCCAGGACGCGTACGTGGCGCGCGGCGCCGGGCTCCCGTATCCCAAGGCCGGCACGGTGCAGCTCAACCTCATGCACACGAACCCCATCTACCACGCCCTGGAGGTCGCGCTGGAGACGTCACCGCCGCGCTTCGGCAAGGCCCTGAAAGACGCGCTACGCGACCGAGTGCGCGGCGGGCGCACGATCGAAGCCGAGTCGTTTTGCGAGTTCCTCCCCAACGCCGGCACGCGCGTCACCGTGGACGCCTCCGTGGCCGATCGCTTCGGCCTCCCCGCGGCGCGCATCGACCTGCGTCATCATCCGGCCGACCTGGCCGCGTCGCGCCATCTGCAGTCGCTCGCGGAGAAGGTGCTGCGCGCCGCCGGCGCCGATCCCGTCGTCGTGCTCCATCCCGGCGAAGCCGACTACCTGCAGCACGGCACTTGCCGTTTCGGCGAGGATCCCGCCGCGTCGGTGCTCGACCCCAACTGCCGCGCGCACGAAACGAAGAACCTCTTCGTGACCGACGCCTCGTTCATGCCGACCTCGGGCGGCGTCCCGCCGACCCTCACGATCATGGCCAACGCCGTCCGCGTCGCCCGCTTCCTGGTCGCCGAGTCCAGGGCTGGACGGTTGTAACGTCCGCGCTGCACGCCGCGCCGCCCTTCCGGCGTCGCGCGCGCCGCCGCGCCGCCGCGTCACGGGCAGGCAGGGCCCTCCGGGTGGCAGCCGACGCACGCATGGACGGGGCCTGGGCGGCGTCTCACGTGCCCGCTCGACGAGACCTCCTGGAAGGTCCAGTCCGCCGATGCGGGCGACGTCCCCGGCGGCTCCTTGCGCATCGCCAGCGTCCGCAGCTCCGGGCCGGCGCAGGCATCGTCGTCGTCCGAGTAGAGCGCCATCAAGAGCGTCGCGCCCGGCGGCATGTCGGGCGCGACGGAGCAATAGTCGATCGGCGTCGCCGGATCGACCCAGGTCACCCCGTGCTCGAGACTGTGATCGATGCTGTAGACGCAATTTCGCGCCTGCAGGTATCCCTCGGCCTGGTAGTCGGCCGGGAAGATGAGCTCCGCGTCGCAGCCGCACAACAGCGCCAGGCCGAGTACCGCCGTCCCGCGCGCCTTCATCCGCATCCCTGCATCTAAGCAGGCGGCCCGCGCGACGGCGAGCGCACCGGGCCGAACACGCCCGGCGCGGCGCGCGTCCAGGGGGTCGTCTCCATCCGGCGGCGCGCGCGTGCTAGAACGCGGCGATGAGCGAGACGGGCGAGTGGCGCGAAGCGATCGCGCCTGGCGAGGGCGAGCGGTTCGAGGCGCTGGCGCGGGCGCTCGTGGGGGCGGGCCAGCGCGACGGGCGGACGCTGCACCGCCACGCGCTGGCGGTGCTCCACGCGCGCTTCGAGGTGGCCGCGGGCGTGCCTGAGCCGCTGCGCCACGGCGTGTGCGCCCGGCCGGCCACTTACGAGGCCTGGGTGCGTTTCTCGTCCGGCGCCGCGCGCGCGCAGAGCGACCGCGTCGCCGACGTGCGCGGCTTCGCGGTGAAGGTCGTCGGCGTGGAGGGCGCCAAGGTCATCCCCGGGCTGGAGAGCGCGCCGACGCAGGATTTCGTCATGATCCCGCCGCGCACGTTTGCCTTCAGCGACCCCGACGCGTTCGTGGCGGTCGCCATGGCGGCGCCGCGTGGCGCCGGCGCCGTCTTCGCCGCGCTGCGGAAGCACTACGGCTTCTTCGGCACGCTGCGCCGCCTGCCCGCGCTGCGTCGCGCTCAGGACGCCTCCCCGCGAAGCCTCGCCGAGCGGACGTTCCACACCGCGCTGCCAATCCGCTGGGGCCCGCACGCCGTCAAGGTGCGCTTCCGTCCCGCCGGCGTGCCGCCGCCCGTTCCCGCCGGCGCGGGCGACGACGTCCTGTCGGCGGAGATCGCCGCGCGCGCTCGGGCACACGACCTGGCGTTCACCGTGGAGGTACAGCGCTTCGTCGACGAGCGGCGCACGCCGATCGAGGACCCGACGGTCGAGTGGCGCGAGGACGTCTCTCCCTGGGCCGGCGTCGCCCGCCTGCTGATCCCCGCGCAGGACGCCGCCTCGCCGCGCGGCCGCGCGCTCGCCGACTACGCCGAGCGCCTGTCGTTCGATCCCTGGCACGCCCTGGCCGAGCACCGTCCCCTCGGCGCAATCATGCGCGCGCGCGGCGCCGCCTATCGCCTCAGCGTGGAGGCTCGCGCCGCCCGTTCCGAGCTGGAGGTCGTCCCCCCGTCCGCCGTCGGCGGCGCCTAGCGCCGCACGGCGACATGGAGCTCCTCTTGCGACTCCGTGCGCCCGTAGGTTGCCCAGATCGTCGCCTCGCCCTCCTTCAGGAACGTCACCGTGACCCAGCGCTCGTCGTCGCCCGGCGCGAACGCGGCGACGCCCGTCGGGCGCACGCGCCAGACCAGGTCCGTGGCGCTCGTCACGGTTCGCGGTGCGGCGCCGCCCTCGCCGCCGAGCGTGGCGGCCAGACGGAGCGTATCGCCCACGCGCACCTCGCGCGGCGCCGCGCCGCCCTCGGCGGCAATGGACAGCGCCGGCCCGCCTGGCCCGCAGGACGCTGCCCCCAGGCCGGCGCCACCTCCCAGCGCGAGCAGCGCCGCCGCAAGAGCGATGCGCGGCGTCACGGTTCCGGGCCGAGGGGAGGGCGCATCCGCGCGCGCAAGAGGTAGACCCAGAGCCGCACGCTGAGCCATAGGGAGACGCCGTTCGCCAGCATCCACAGGCCGACCAGCGCGAGGCGCAGGGCGACGAAGGGTGCGCACGCGAGCGTCGCCAGTCCGCCGGCGGCGAAGACGGGGGCCGCCAGATCGAACAGCTCTAGCGGGCGGTAGATGTCGAAGGGGTTGTGCCGCCAGTCCGGCCGCGCCCACTCGAGGTCGCGAAAGAGCGAGGTGAAGCCGAGAAAGAGCGGGACGAACAGCGGCCAGCCGAGGAGCTGCGCGAACGGCAGCCACCAAAGAAATTCGAACAGGTCGGCGAACCCGAGCAGCCTCGTCCGTGCGACGGGGTCGAGCGCGCCTCTGAAGGAGCTGGCCGCGGCGACGGCGATGACCGCGATACGCACGCCGAGCCAGAAGCGCGACGGGCGGAACCATCGGTCGATCAGGTACGCGCGGGTACCGAGGGCCTGCCGATCGCTTGGCTCGCTCATTTCGGATGCGGTGGACATGAGCCCCGCGCCTCTGAGTCTAGCAGCGAGGGCGCGAAGAGGTCGGGCTCAGTCGCAGCCGCATTGCGAGACGCCGCAGCAGGCGATGGGGCAGCAGGTGCTCGTCATGCAGGCGGCGATGTCGGCGGGGTCGCACAGGAACGTGGGCTCGGGGGGCGGCGCACAGGCTGCGCCCGTCCCGAGGCGCGTGATGCTGAACGAGTACGGCGCCGACCAGTTCCAGTCGTTGAAGTTGTGGTCGCGCACCACCATCCGGTAGCTCGCGGGGCCCATGTTGTCGGCGAAGCAGCATTCGCCGGGCATGGTCCCGAACGTGTAGCCCTCCGCCACCTGCGTGGAGTAGGCGCCCGGCGTGGTGGGCTCGTTCTCGTTGCCGACGGAGCACCAGATGGTCGCGGGGTCGTCGTGCAGGAAGTACTTGTACTCCACGGCGCCCGCGGGCGAGCTGAATGTGATGTTCAGGCCGCAGTCGGCACCGGGGCAGGGGTGCGGCAGCGTGAACACGTCGATGTCTCCCTCGTAGCTGATGTAGCCGGTGTACGTCGTGTCGAGCGCGATGGGGCGGCCCATGCCGAAATCGCGCGACAGCAGCTCCTCGTACAGCTCGTCATGCGTCATCGGGTCGACGAACTGCGTCTGCACAAGGTTCGGGAAGTACCAGTTGTCCGGCTCGCCGGCGTCGGGCTCGGGCGCCACCGTGACGGTCACCGTGTAGGTGTTCGTCAGGTCGGAGTCCCCCGGCGCCATCGCCGCGATGCGCACCCAAGTCGGCCCGGTCACGCGCACCGGCCCGGCGGTGCGCACGTCGGACCCGGCGCGTGTGATCTGCAGATACGCGCACGACCCGCCCAGGCACTCGCCGGCGCCGACACACGTGTCGGGATCGGTGCTGAGGTCGCACGCGCTGGACGGGCACTCCAGGAACGGGAAGGTCGGGTTCATGGGGTCGGTCGACGGCGGCGGGCAGACCTCCACGAGGTTCTGGCAGTCGGTCGCACCCGGTGTGCAGGGGCTCATCGGGTCGGTGCTGACCATCGATACTTGCAAGGGGATGCCGGGCACGGCATCGACGAGGATCTCCATGACGGCGGGGATGGCCCCGACGTTCACCACGAACCAGTCCACGTCGCCGGGCGTGAAGATCATCCCCAGCCCGTTGGGCACGCCCGAGGTGAGCGTCGTCGCCGCCGCCGGCGAGTTGTTCGGCTCGTTCATGTCGGGGTTCATCACCAGCGTCAGGGTCAGGCTGTAGGTCATGGCGAGATCACTCTCCCCGCCGCCCAGGTCGGTCACTACCACGTAGTACGTGCCCGCCCCCGTCAGCCCGCGCATCTCGTCGAACGCCGTGGGCGCGTCGCTGCCGTCGTCGTCGCCGCCGGACGCCACCGTCTGGCCGTTCGTGTCGCGGATGTCGAAGTGCAGGTCGACTGGCGACGCGGCGTCGGCGGCGAGCTGGATGCGCACCGCGTCGGTCACGCCCGCGCTGAAGCTGAACCAGTCCTCGTCGCCCTTGTAGGCGATGGTGGCGCCGGCCATCGCCGCGCCCGGCGTCGCCGGAGTAGCGGAAGCGGCGTCGTCGTTGCGCTCGTAGGGGTCGACGTCGGCCGCCGTGGCCAGCGCCAGGAAGTAGTCGTTGTTGTCGTCCGACTCGCCGTTGCCGATGTCGTTGTCGCGCACCGCCGCGTAGTAATCCGCGCCCGGCGTGACCAGATAGTTGAACGTGACGCAGGTGATGCCGTCGGCACCGTTGCTGTCGTAGTCGTCGGCGCCGGGCACGACCGTCATGCCGTCGCCGTTGTAGATCGTGTACTCGAGGTCGACCGGGCTCAGCGGCGTGGCGTTGCGCAGCCGCACCACCAGGATGTCGTCGCCGGCCGGGACCGAGAAGTGGTACCAGTCCGAATCGCCGCTCGGGCAGACCTGCCCGGTCGT
>DASYRF010000447.1:0-20762 GCA_036004705.1 Myxococcota bacterium | reverse complement strand
CCGCGTCGCCCGCCTCCTCGATGTCCTCTACGAACATAGTGTAGCGCGCGGCGGGCCTCGGCGAAAGAAGCGGGTTCCCCAGGGAGGCGGCGCCTGCGAAGATGGCGCGCGGAGGGACCATGCGCCCAGTCGTGCTGGCGGCCGCGCTGGGAGCGGCGGCCCTAGCGCCGCGGGTGGCGGCGGCGTTGCCGGTGACCGTGACGGACGGGGCCGAGCTGCGTGCGGCGGTCGAGGGCGCCGCCGCCGGCGACGTCATCACGCTCGCGCCCGGGACGTACGACGTGACCGGAAACCTGTCCGCGGCGGCCGTGGGCACGGCGGCGGCGCCCATCACGGTGCGCGCGGCGGCCCTAGGCGAGGCGCTCTTGCGCTTCGACGCGCTAGAAGGCTTCCATGTCACCGCGCCCTATTGGGTCTTCGAGAACCTCGACATCCAGGGCGTCTGCGCGCTGGACGACGACTGTGAGCACGCGTTCCACGTCACCGGCGCGGCCGACTGGACGGTGATTCGCGGCTGCCGCCTGCACGACTTCAACGCGATGATCAAGGGCAACGGCACGCCCAGCGGGCCGGGTGGTGCGTACGTCTGGCCCGACGACGTGCGGGTGGAGGGCAACGAGCTCTTCGACGCGGCGCCTCGTGACACCGCCAACCCCGTCACGCCGATCGACGTGGTGGGCGGGCGGCGTTGGATCCTGCGCGCCAACTTCATCCACGACCACGCCAAGGCGCTCGGCGACAACATCAGCTACGCCGCCTTTCTCAAGGGCAACTCGCGCGACGGGCTCATCGAGCGCAACCTCGTCTGGTGCGAGATGCTGCACACGGGGCTCGTGCGGCTGGGGCTTTCGTTCGGCGGCGGCGGCACCAGCCCCGATTCGATCTGCGAGGACGGCACGTGCACGCCGGAGCACCAGGGCGGCACGATGCGCAACAACATCGTCGTGCATTGCCCGGCCGACGTGGGCATCTACGTCAACGAAGGCCTGAACGTCGGCGTCTACAACAACACGCTCTACGACACGACGGGGCTGGACGTGCGCTTCGCCGCCACCGTCGCCGACGTGCGCAACAACTTGCTGATGGGGGCCGTTCGCCTGCGCGACGGCGCGACCGCGACGCTGGGGAGCAACATCGAGGGACTCACGGCCGCGGACTTCGCCGCCTGGTTCGCCGCCCCCGGCGCGGCGGACTTCGGGCTCACCGACGGCACGGCGTTCGTGGACCTGGGCGAGACGCTGGCCGCGGTGCCGGACGACTACTGCGCCAACCTACGCGACGACGGGCTGAACGACGTCGGCGCGGTGGAGTACGACGGCGACGGACCGTGCGACACGACGCGGCCGGCCCTCGGCCCGGGCGGCGGCGGCGGAACGGACGCAAGCGCTTCGAGCGCCGACGCGGGCGCGGGCGCGGGTGGCGACGGGGGTGCGCCGGGCGCCGACACCGGCGCGGACGATGGCGGCGGCGGCGGCAACGGCGGTGGCGGCGCGCGCGGCGGTTGCGGGTGCGTCGCGGCCGGAGGCGGCGCGGCGCAGTCGCCGGCAGGCGTGGCGGCCGGCGCGCTTTCCCTGCTGGGTCTGGTGCTGTCGTCGGTCCGGCGCGGCGCGCGTCGCGCCGGCGCGCGCATCCGCCGCCGGGTGCGCTGATGGCCGACGCCGCGCCCAGCAAGAACCGCGTCCCGCTCTTCTGGCGCGTCGTGCACGCCGCCATCGTGGCCAACCTTCTCGCCGAGATTGCCTACGCCGGCTGGATGGTCCTCTTCGTGCTCGTGCCGCCGGGCGGCGGGTTCGCTCCGCTCGGGCGCGCCGCGCTCGCCCTCCCGCACGATCTGATGATGACGCGTCGGCTGTACGCGCTGGAGGCCTGGGTCGCCGTGGCGGGGCTCTCCGTCTACCTGGGCGTCACCGAGATCGCCCCGCGCTTCTGGAAGCGCCCCCGGTGAGCGGCGAGCCGTTCGTCGGCGGGGCGGGCACCAGCCGCGCGCGTCTCGTCTGGTTCGATCTGACGCGTGGCTTCCCCACCGCGTTGCGGGCGCTGGCGGCGTGCCTCGGCTGGCGCGCCGTGCTGCGCCTCGCCCCGGCGTTTCTCTGGCGCAGCCTCACCGCCGACCCGTTCTCCGCGCTCGCGCAGAGCCGACCGCCGGATCGCCGCGAGCGCCTCGCGCGCCATCAGCTCCGCCCGGTGCTCCTGCTCGACGGCGTGTTGCGCGACGTGCTCGGGCTCGACGCCGCGTCGTCGCTCGCCGTGCTCGGCGAGGTGGTGGCGCGCGTCGGCGCGCGCTTTCTCGCCGCGTCGTTCGCCGCCCTGACGCCGGCGCGCTGGGCCACGCTCGGCGGCGCCGGCCGAGGCGCGCTCGTGCGCCGGCTCGTGGGCCGCCTCTTCAACGTGGAGGGCGCCGTGGTCGCCTCGGGGGACACGCACTTCGCCTTCGAAGTGACCGCCTGCCTCTTCGTGTCGCTCACCCGCGCGCTCGGCCGGCCCGAGCTCGCGCCGCTGTATTGTACGGCCGACGCCGCCTACTTCGAGGCCCCGGCGGCGGGCATCGCCCTGGCGCGGCGCGGTACACTGGCGCGCGGCGCGCCCTGCTGCGATTTCCGCTTCACCTTGCGCCCCGTCGGTGGCGGGCCGCGCGTCTAGGCCGGCTCAATCGCCCGCGGTGCCTTTGGGATGGGCGCCGTCCGCGCTGGCGAGGTGCTCCACGTCCTCGCGCCACCGTTCGGCGAACTCCACCGGGCCGAGGCCCGTCACGCCGTGGAACGCCCGCGCGAAGTCGAGGCCGCGCGCCACGCCGGAGAGGATGTCGCGTACGCCCTTCTCCTTCCAGCGCGTGTAGAGCGCGTCGAACGCCCAGTGCGCGGCCGCATAGACCTTGTCCTGGCTCGCCAGCAGCATCGGGTCGGGGTCGAGCAGCGGGTCGGCGCCGGGGTTCAGCAGCAGGAACTCGCCGATGTCCCTGGGGTGCCCGCGGCGGTACTCCTGCCCCGCGGTCCAGGAGGCGAGCCCCTCGCGGAACCACAGCGGCAGGTCGATCTTCTCCCAGCTCTCGCGCGCCGCCACCAGTTGGTAGATCGACACATGGCAGAGCTCGTGCTTGAGCAGCTCGCTCAGGCGCTTCTCGGGCTCCTCGCCGCCCCACGTTCGCGGCGACTGCAGCAGCACCGCGTCGTACGTGGCCCACGCGCGCAGCCAGTCGAGGTGGCGGCGGCCCAGCACCGCCTCCAGCGCCTCGTGCGTGTGGTACACGCGCACGTGCACCTCGACGCGGAACGCTCCCCAGTAGGTGGCCTTCGGATAGGCCTCGGTCAGCGCGGCCATGACCTGGTCGGCGACGTCGGCGTCGGCCGGCCCTACCTCCACCCGCACCGGCGCGCCGCCGCCCTCGGGGATGAAGTTGCGCGGGAACTCCGGCTCCACCAGCGCCGGCCGCACCGGGCAGCCGCTCGCGCCGAGCGCCGCCAGGCCTGCCGCCAGGGCGGCCGCCAGCGCGGCCTTCCATCTCTTGCCTGGCTTCACCGCGCCCAGTATAGCGCCGGCCCGGCGCCGCGCAGTACCGGTCCCAGGACCTTCATCCGCTCAGGCTGGCAAGGCCAGGCTTCCCTCAGCCGGGGCTCCGCCCCGCACCCCGCGCCCGGTTTGGGACCCGTTCCTACTCTTCGGCGGCCAGGTCGAAATCGTGGCCCAGCTCCTTGCGCAGGTAGGCGCGGGCGCGGTCGACGATGCGCTTCTCGATCTGGCGCGCCCGCTCGCGCGAGATGCCGAACTTGTCGCCCAGCTCCTGCAGAGTGATGGGGTTCTCCGCCACCATGCGGTTCTCGTAGATGAACCGCTCCTTGTCGTTCAGAGTGGCGGCGAACTCGCGCAGCTTCATGCTGACCACCTCGTTCAGCTCCGCGTGGGCCAGCTTGTCGTCCACCGCCCCGCCGCCCGAGCGCAACAGGTCCAGATGGCGCGCCCCGCCGTCGCTCGTGTCGGACGCGTTGAGCGGCGCGTCCAGCGACAGATCGCGCTGGCCCATGCGCTCGTCCATCTCGCGCACTTCGTCCTCGCGCACGTCCAGCTTCGCCGCCAGCAGCTTGGGGGTGGCGTCGAACCCCGCCGACTCCAGCTTCTCCTTCTCCTTTCTCAGGTTGAAGAAGAGCTTGCGCTGCGCCTGCGTCGTGCCGAGCTTCACCAGCCGGAAGTTGGACATGATGTACTTGAGGATGTAGGCGCGGATCCACCAGGCGGCGTAGCTGGAGAACTTCACGCCCTGGTACGGGTCGTACTTCTTGACCGCCTGCATCAGGCCCACGTTCCCCTCCTGCACCAGGTCCAGCAGGTTCTGGTGCGCGCGCCGGTACTCGTGCGCGATCTTCACCACGAGGCGCAGGTTCGCCGTCACCAGCGCGCGCGCCGCCTCCACTTCGCCCCCTTCGACGTAGCGCACCGCCAGTGCGTGCTCCTGCTCGCGCGTCAGGAGCTTGTAGCGGCTCACCTCCCGCATGTACGTGGCGAGCGGATCCCAGCGGGCGATGTCGCGCGCCTCGGCGGCGGTCGGCCGGCGCCTCGAGGGCCTCCCGTCGGCGCCCTCCGCGTCGAGGGGGGCCGGCTCGCCTTCGGCCTCGGTCCCCAGCTCCGCCACCGGCTCTTCGTCGACCTCGGCGGGCTCCGCCTCGAGCTCCACGCTGTCGGCGTCGATCTCGACTTCTTCCACCGGCAGCGGCCGAACGATCTCGACTTCGGCGGCCGGGATCTCGGCCGCCTCCACCTCGACCGCTTCCGCGTCGCTCTCGGCCGGCGCGGCCGGCAGCGGGGCGGCCGCCGCTTCGACGGGCCGGGCCTTCGTCTTGCGCGGGGCCCGTGCGCGCGGCGTTCGTTCCTTCGGCATCGGAGCCAAATCTAGCAAGCCGCCTCCCTCGCGCCAATGAGGCGCCTGATCCTAGGATGCAGCCGCCCGCGCTCGCGGCGCGCTCCTTCACGTTTCTTCACGGCCGGCGCCCCGCGCCCGGCCGCCCGTCAGTACTTGCCGACCACGCGGAAGAAGGGCCCCCCGCGGTTGGACACCGCCGCGTCGGGCTCGCTGAGGAACGTTTCTTCGTTGATGCGCGTGAAGTTCCAGCCCGCTCCCACGCGCAGGTGATCGCCGAAGATGTAGCTCGCCTCGATCAGGAAGCCGTGCAGCAGCTCCTGCGCCAGGAGCTGCCGCATGAACCGGTACTCCACGGCCGCGTCGATCGTCTTGGTGACGTGGAAGTTCAGCCGGTTGATCCACAACACCGTGTCCGACACCGCCGTGGGCAGCCCGGCCACGCTCTCGTACACGCGCTTCCAGGCCAGCTTCTCCACGAGCTGGAAGTGGAACGGCAGCTCCAGGATCGGGATGAGCTGGAAGACGTGGCTGGTCGTCCGGTCGGCGAGCCCCTCGTTGAGCAGCACGGGGCGCATGCGCAGCACCGCCGTATAGTTGAACAGCAACGCGAAGCGGTCCCAGTCGCGCGGGCGGTAGGCCAACCCCAGCCCCGCCTCCAGATGCTCCGCCTCGGTCGATGCCGAGCCGTCGGGGTCGACCGACGTCAGGTTCGCCGTGCGCGTCCAGTTGAACCTCCCGCCCACCGTGAGGTCGGGCGTGACGGCCCACGAGGCGCTATTGAGGATGACCCACTGCAGCCGGTCGGGCAGGGCCGCCGCGAGCGTCTGGTCGCCGTTGTCGTAACGCAGCTCGTAGCGCCCGCTAAGCTTGAACTTCTCGAACGCCGTCCAGCTGTACCCTGCCGAGGCGGCGTCGCGCGACGTGTTTCCCAGCGGCCCGCCGAAGAGCTGCGCGTGCTCGTAGCTCAGCGACAGCGCGAAGCCGGGCGCCAGCTTGAACGTGTGGCCCACGCCCGCCAGGGCGCGGTTCTGCAGGCCAAGCACGCTCGACTCGAGCTGGTACTCGGCGAAGGCGCGCGTGTCTTTGCCCGCGCCAAAGCGGTTTTCCGCGCCCACCACCGTCGTCGCGAGCGACCGCCCGTTCTCCTCCGCCAGCCGCTCGTTGAGGTAAAGCTCCGTGCCGTCGTCGAGCTTCGTGTGCAGGCCCAGGATGCCGGCCACGTCGCCCGACCAGCGCAGCGCCGCCGTGGCGCTCAGGGTCAGCTCCTTCGTCAGAGCCCATTTCACGCCAGCCGTCGTCGTATAGCGGTCCATCGGGTCGTCGAGCCCGCCGGCCAGCAGCGCGCCGTTGGGCCCCGGCCCGCCCAGCGGCAGCACGTTGCCGGTCGCCACCGCGGGGAAGCCGGCCGTGCCCGCCGTGCCCGGGCCCACGGCGCTCGCCCCGACGGCGTGGACGATGACCTCCTGCCCCAGGATCAGCTCCAACGACGGCCACAGCTTGTAGGAGACGCGCGCCGCCACGGTGTCGCGCACCAGCTTCCCGCTGTCGACCGGGGCCGCCGAATCGGTGCTCTCGAAGTGCGTGTACTCGCCGCGCAGCCCCAGCCGCGTGCCCTTGTACTCGTAGGCGCCGCTGGCGATGAGGTTGTCGATCTCGCGCAGCTCGGCGAACGGGTCTCCGTTCCCCGTGCCGCCGAAGCCGCTGGTGTCGCCCAGGCCCAGCCCCGCGCCGGACGTCGGCAGGTAGAAGTCGCCGGACACCTTGTCGAGGCGCGCCGTCAGCACATGCCGCGGCGTCAGGTACCAGGCGACGAGCCCGCCAGTGCGGAACGAGCCGGCGTCGAGCGCGCTCCCCGACGCCGCGAACCCCGGCGAGTTGTACTGCAGATACCCGTGCACCTTGATGAAGTCACGGGCGATGCCGAACGGCTCGCCCAGGTCCGACATCAGCTCCACCTTCAGCGCCTCGCCCTCGCGGCGCATGCCTTCGCCGGCGAACGGCGTGTACGACAGCCCACCGTCGTCCGAGGCGAAGTTGGAGGCGTCGGTGGCGAAGCTGCGCGCCGCCTCGGCCGTCAGCTTCGTCTTCTTGCCGAGCGCCAGCGTCAGGTCGGCGCCGTACAGCCGGTAGTTCACCTCGCCGTCGCGCCTCTCCTCGATGTAGCCGCCGCCGATCGACAGCACGTCGCCGGCGATCTTCTCGCGCGCGTGAGCGCCCCAGGCGGTGCCGGCGGTGGCCGCGTCGCCCTGGAACTGGTACTCGGCTTCGAGGTACGTCGGGTGGCCGTCGAGCGCCGACAGGCCGGCCGTCGGCGCGTCGATCAGGAACGCGGCGTCGACGACGCTGGGCAAGGGCTCGCGCAGCGTCACCATGCCGGCGATGTAGTCGATGGTGTAGTCGAGGTTGCGCATCAACGGCGTGCGGTAGAGCACCAGCCCCGTGTCCTTGTCGCGCACCACGATGTAGAGCTGCTCGCCGCCCTCGATGAGGTCGTCCTCCTTCAGGAAGTAGACCGACCCGCCCGTGCCGCGCAGCAGGTTGTGCGCGTGCCGAATGGCCTTGTCGTCGCGGCTGCCGAAGGCCTTCACCTCGCTGGTGAAGAGATTGCCGCCCGACTTGAGCGTCCCGCCGTAGCCCTTCTTGAAGTCGATCGCCGCGCCGTACAGTGTCCGCTCGTAGCGCAGCAGGTCGATGCCCTTGAGCGACGTCTTGAAATCGCCCACCAGCAGCAGCGAGTCGTCCGCCTTGACCTTCACGTAGAGCTTGTCGCGCGCGCTGACCTCCCGGATCTCCTCGCCGGAGTCGCCGTAGACCTCGAAGTAGGCGTTCGGGTCGACGATATCCTCGAAGTAGTTCTCGAACGCGCGCATCTTCGCGGTGTCGAGGTGTCCGGTGATGAAGTAGTCCTTGAAGAGGTACTTCCCCTTGATGTGGCCCTTGAAGTACACGGCGCCGCGCCCGTGCAGGAAGATGGGGCCGGCGTCGATGCGCGAGTGCGCCGTTTCGCCGTCGAGTCCGGCTTCGATGGTGCCGATGGCGCCGTCGGCGATGGCCAGCAGGAACCACTGCTCGGAGTCCACCACGATCGGCCAGCGGATCTCGCCGGTGTTGCCCTCTTTGTCGGTGGCGCGCACCACCAGCTCCTGCTTTCCGTCGGTGAGCTTGGCGAGGTGATAGAAGCGGCCCTTCTTGTCGACCGGCACGTCGACGCCGTTGACGGTGATCTTGTTCGTCGGATCCGTCTCGCCCGAGACGGCGAGCGTGTCGTTGGGGACGGTCGACCCGGCGGGCGGCAGCTTCACGCGCAGGTTGGCGGCGGCCACCGCCGGCAGCGACGCCGGCGCGCTCTCGGCCGGCGCCGTCTCCGGCGGCTTGCCGGAGGCGGCGAGCGCGTCCTCGAGCTTCGCGCCGCCGAACGTCTCGTAGCCCTTCGTCGCCGCCGGCGTCACCTTCTTGAACGGCACCGTCGTGCCGGCCGCCGCCGGGCCGAGCGCGGTCGGGCTGGGCGGAGCGAGCGGCGGCACTCCGCCGGGCGCCGGGGGGAACGCCTCCAGCGGCGGCGCGGCCGTTTCGGGCGCGCTCTCGGGCGCGGCGGTGCCGGCCCCCGCCTTCTTCGCCGGCTTCTTGGCGGGCTTCGGTCCCGGCGCCGGCGCCGGCTTCGGCTTCGGCGGCAGCGGCGGGGGCGCCGCTGCCTTCTTGAACTTCTTCGGGACGATGAAGTCTTCGTCGTCGCGGTGCGGAGCCGCGGCCCCCACTCCCGGCGCCAGGTACAACGAGAAGTAGGGAAGGTCGCCGCCGCTGCCGGGCGGGAGCGCCGGGCCGGAGGCCGGCCCCGACTCGGGCTTGAAGACGCCGCCCGTCTCCACGCGCAGGAGCACGCGCTGTCCGCCGCGCGCCGTCAGATCGACGACCACGGCGCGGCCGCGCGCCGCGCGCACCAGCCCGGCGAACGAGCCGTCCGCGTCGACGGGCAGCGGGCTCCCGTCGATGACCGCCACGGGCGCGATGTCGAGAGCCGGCGGCTCGGGCGCGGGCGGGACGACGCGCTCGACGACCACGACGCTGCGCGCCGGGCGAGGCTTCGCCTTCGCCGGCAGCGGCGCCGGCTTGTCGCCCTTCTTGGGGAGCTTGCCCGGCTTGCCCGGCGGCGGGGGGGGCGGAACGGCCTCGGTCGGCTCTTCGCCGGCGACGTCCAGACGGTCGAGCGGCAGGCCCAGGCCCGCCAGCGCGGCGGCCAGGGCCTGGGCGCGCAGCTCCGCCAGCGCCGCGGCGCGCGCGCGCTCGCCCTCCGGCGCGCCGGGCGGAAGCTCGTCGTGGACGCGTACGCGCCAGCGCTCGTCCCCGAGCGGCGCGGCCTTCTTGGCGAACGCGCGCACCGCCGCGACGAGGGTGCCCGACGGCTTGTGGTCGCGGCCGAAGAGCGCGCCCGCCAGCTCGATGCGCGGGAAGCGCGCCGGGTCGGCGCGTGGCGCGATCACGAACGGGCGCGGGGCGCTCCAGGCGCGCGTCCCGGCGGCGTCTTCGATGGTGAAGCGCGCCAGGTAGGAGCCCGGCGGGGCGGCGAACGTGCCCGCGTCGTCCGTTCCCTCCCAGCGCCATTCGTCGGGTGGGCCGACCACGTCGCCGGTCATGCGCCAGACCTTCGCGCCGGTGCCTGGCGCGCCTGCTGTCCCCGCGGCGGCCGCCGCGCCCGGCGCGCTCGCCGCGCCCCCCGCGCCCGAGGCATCGCCCGTGCCCGGCGCCGAGCGGATCTCCAGGGCCCAGCGCTTCGCCTCTACGCCGGACGGGACTGACGGCGCCAGCACGATCGGCGCGCTGAGCTTGGTGCCGTCGCTCTCCACGCCCGCCGCGGTCACGGTGAGGTCCACGCCAAGCGCCGGCAGCGCCGTCATCACGTCGCCCACCTGGACGTTGCGCGACTCCACGTTGCCCGCCACCGGCACGTCGAGCATCGACGGCCGGCCCGCCCCCGCTCCCGCCCCTGCCGGCGCGCTCTCCGGCGCGCGCCCTGGCACGACGATCGTCACGCGCCGCCCGTCGCCGGCCGTCACGTCCACCAGGATCGGGCTGCCGTCCGGCGGATAGTCGACCACCGTGCGGAAGCTGCCGTCGCTGGCGACGTCGACGGCGTTGTCGGCCACGAACACCGCCAGGTCCCGCGCCGGGGGCGCCGCCGGCATGGTTGCCGCCTCGGCCTCGTGGATGACCTTGACCACCACACGCCGGTTGCGCGCGCGGTTGCGCGGCCCGATGTTCGGCACCGCCGGCGTGCCCGAGCCCATCCCCAGCGCCAGAACGTCCTTGCCGTCGATGCCCGCGCGCATCGCCGCGCGGCGCACCGCTTCCGCGCGCGCTTCGGTCAGCGTCGCCGCCACGCCCGCCGTCGTCGTGTCATCGGTATGTACCTCGACGACGATCATCTCCCGGTCGCCCGGGTGGCCCGTCTCCAGCGCGCGGCGCAGCTTGTCGGTGAAGGTCTTCGTCAGCGTGTACGGGGGCGGGGGCGGCGCCGTGGCGGCCGCGCCCTTCTTGCCGCCCTTCACCGCGACCGCGCCCTTCGCCGCGCCCGTGCCCGCGCCTACGCCCGCGCCGGCTCCGGCGCCCATTCCCGTCGTGCCCTTGCCGCCCTTGCCCGGCGGCGGCCCGCCCTTGAACAGCTCCCCGTCAGCGTCTTCGTTCGCCTCGAGCAAGATGCGCTCGGCGCCCTTGCCCGTGAGGTTCAGTCCGAACATCCGCACCGGCGACCACGCCGCCCCGCCGTCGGGCGACGACACCAGCAGCTGGTAGCTGTGCAGCTCGCCCGGCACCAGCCCCTTGCCGTCCCACAGCACTTGGTCGGGCGGCGCCCCCGGCCCGCCGCGCTCCCACACCAACGTCCCGTCGCCGCGGAACACGCGCAGCGCCCAGCCCAGCCGCGCGCGGTCGATCCCCGCGCCGGCGCGCGCGCGCATGTTGAACACCAGCGCGCCGCGGTCGTCGGTCATGTCGTAGTTCGGCGGCGCCAGGCCGAAGTCGGGCGCCTCGCCCCCGCGCGACGTGATCACGTCCGCCCCCAGCTCCACCACGCGCACGCCGTCGACGCGCAGCGCCAGCTCGTCGGCGCGCCCTTCGATGACGACGAACGGGGACGGCTTGCGGGCCGGCTTCGACGCCGGCCCGCTGGCCGGCGTCTCTTTTGGCTTGAGCGTCACCACCGGCGACGACGCGATCGTGTAGCGGCACGTCGCGCCGAAGTTGACCTTGCTCGGCAGCCCACGCGTCACCGTCAACAGCCGCCCTTCGTCCGTCGTCAGCTCGGCGCCGGGCGGCAGCGTGTGGCGGTCGATCTTCACGAGGTGCAGCCCCGGGTCGATCGCCTTCAGGTGGTACTTACCCGTCGAGTCCGTCACGGCGTAGTAGCCGGTGTCGAAGTAAATGCGTGCGCCGGGGATGCCCTCCTCGCCGTGGTCCTGCTCGCCGTCCTTGTCCGCGTCGCAGAACACCTTGCCGAACAGCAGCCCCTCGTCGAACACGGGGTCGTCCTCGATCATCACCTCGGCGGTGTCGGTGTTGGACACGGCCAGGTTTCCCGCCAGCTCCAAGTGCGCGCTGTTCTCGTAGCGATCTCGCTTCGCCGTCACGCCGACCACCATCTGGTAGCGCATCGTCAGCGTCTCGCCGGGATGCAGCGCGAACGGCCCGAAGCTGAGGATGTTCGACAGCAGGCGGATGCAACCGGCGGCGCTCTTCTCGCCTGGGCAAAGCGTGCGCGTCTCGCCCAGCCCTCCGCCACCCCCCGCCGCGCCGCCGTCGCCCGCCAGCGCTCCCACGCGCAGCGTCACCGACTCGGGCACCAGCTTGAACGGCAGCGGCGTGGCGTCGACCAACAGCGCGCCGCCGTCGCCGTCGGCGCCGGTCGGGACGAAGTCGTGCCCCGAGCCGTTGATGATGGTCACGGTGTAGGTGAGCACGTCGCCCACCGTGGCGCGGAGCTTGTTGACGCGCTTGGAGATGCGCACCAGCGACGACAGCGGGTCGAGCGGTAGGTGGTTGTTGTGCGGCAGGTCGCCCGCGCCGCTCGAGACCGCGAACGTCAGGTAATACGTGGACGGCCCGCCGTCGGCGCCCGGGTTGGGGACGTCGGCGGGGATGACTTCGCCCGACACGCCCAGCACCGCCAGCCCGGCCGCCGGCGGGATTAGCACCGACGGGAACTGGAACTGCGCGCTCGGACCCTCGGCGCCGAGGCGGTAGCGGCGCCCCGGCGGCGCGTCGAACTTGTAGAAGCCGCGCCGGTCGGTCGGCTGCCCCTGCTGGTTGCGCCCCAGCAGCGTCGGGTCGACCAGCGCGCCGGGGTCCGTCGGGTCGTCGTCCGCGTAGTAGAGGAACACGCGCGCCCCGTCGAGCGGCGAGGCGCCGCTGTCGGCGGCGTTGTAGACGATGCCGGTGGGGTCGACGACGAGGTCTCCGTTGCGCGTCGCCCCGGCGGTCACGCCCAGCGGGCCGCTCGCCGTCATCTCCACGCCGCGCTCGGTGAGCGCGCGCACCACGTAGTCGCCGGGCGGGAGCGACGGCAGCCGATACGTTCCGTCGAACGCCGCCACCGCGGTGCGCACCGGCGCGCCGGCCGGGTCGTCGCTGCGGAACACCAGCACTTGGTACAGGTCCAGCGCCTGGTCGCCGTCCGCCTGGAACACGCGGTCGTCGGCGCCGAAGTCGCGCCAAACGCGCCCGGCGATGATGCCGGTGCCCACCGGCGAAAAGACGTTGAAGCATTCGTCGTCCGTGAAGATGGGCGAGGGGATGGCGGGCGTGGCCGTGGCGGAGGCGCGGTTGCAGATCTGCTCGCCCACGGCCGCCTTGGCGGCGATGGTGACGACGAAGCTCACCGACACGGTCGTGCCGGGCGCGATGGCGACGTTGCTGACCACCCAGAGCCCCTGCCCGTTGGCGCCGGCCGGCGGCGGCGTGAACGCCTCGCCCGCGCCCGCCGGGATGGTGGTCGTCCCCGCCCAGAGCGTGTGCGTCGGCAGGTCGTCCTGCACCTGCGCCACCAGCGCGGCAGTCCCGACGTTGCCGAGGTCGATGCGATAGAGCATCTGGTCGCCCGGCTCGGCCGACCCGCCGTTCAGGTCGAACACCGTCTTGCTCGCCGTCAGCAGCGCCACCGGCAGATCGCCCACCGGCACCACCGTGGCGTCGTTCGCCGTGGCGGTGGTCGGGTCGTCGCTCGGCTCGGCCGGCGTCTGCGCCGAGTCCACCGTCGCTTGGTTGATCACCGCCGGCCCGGCGGTGACGACCCCCTCGTAGCTCAGCGTGACGACAGCGTCCGCGGCGACGGTGCCCACCGCCACCGACAGCGCGTTGCCGCTGGCGCTCCCGGCGTCGGCGTCGACGGCGTCGGTCAAGCCCACGCCGTTGAGCGTCAGCGTTCCCGCCACGTAGGTGATGCGCGTGAGTGGCAGCGTGTCGGCGAACGTCACCCCCGTGGCCGCGGTGTTGCCGCTGTTCTCGATCGTCACCGAGTAGCGCAGGCGGTCTCCGACGTCGACGCCGCCGTCGCCGTTCACGTCCCCGACCAGCGCCCACGTCTTGAGCACGTTGCTGAGGTTCGGGGCGCTTCCCACCACCACCTGGGTCGGGTCGTCCAGCGCCACCGTCGCAGGGTCGTCGGACGCCGTCACTCCCAGCCCGTTGGCCGACACCAGCGCCTGATTGGAGATGATCGTGCCGTTGGGCGTGCCGCCGTCCACCGTGACGCGGAAGACGACCAGGACGGCGAACCCGGCGCCGACTTGCACGCGCCCCGCGGGCGCGCCCGGCGACGCCACGCCCAGACCGGTCGCCAGCGGCGAGCCGGTGGGCCCGTCGCCCACCACCATGCCGTTCACCTGCGTCGTGCCCGCCACGTAGGTCGTGAACGGCGGCACGGGGTCGATGATCGTGACCCCCTCGGCCGCGTCGGTGCCGGAGTTCTCGATGCGGATGCGGTACTCGAGCGTGTCGCCCGGCTCGACGAGCCCGCCGTTCACGTCGATGACTTCCTTGGTCGTCGCCGCGAGATCCGGCGCCGACACCACCACGACGTCCGTCGGGTCGTCCGGCGCCGGCGTGGACGGATCGTCGGTGAGGTAGGGCGTGCCGAGCCCGTTGTCCGTTGCCGCCGTCGCCTGGTTGGCGATGACGGTGCCGTTCGGCGTGGGCACGCGCACCTGAGCGGTGAAGCTCAGGTTGAACGTCGCGCCCGGCGCCAGGCTCAACAGACCCGGCGTCGTCGCCGAGCTCCACAGCACCGAGCCGGCGGCGATGATGCCGCCCTGCCCCGGCACGGCGTTCTGGAGGTTGGCGTCGATGGCGTCGACGACGCGCACGTTGCCGGCGAACGACGTCCCGCTGTTGACGATCGCGAGGTCGTAGCGCAGCACGTCGCCGGGCACCACACTGCCGCCGTTGAGGTCGGTCACCGTCTTGGTCGACGTGCTCAGGTCGACCTGCGCCTCGACGGTGAAGTTGGTCGGGTCGGCGGGCACCGCCGTCGACGGGTCGTCGCTCACGACGGGCGGCAGGCCGTCGGTGTTGGTGACGGTCGCCTGGTTCAGCACGACGGTGCCGTCGGCGACGGTGGGCAGGATCTGCGCCGCCACGGTGAGCGTGACCACTTCGCCCGGCGCCAGCACCGCCAGCGACGGCGTCGTGGCCGGCGACCAGGTCACTACGCCCAGCGGGGTCACGGTGCCGCCCTGCATCGCGAACACCGATCCCAGCACCCCGGGGTCGATCGCGTCGGTGACGGTGACGCCGTTGAGCGGCGAGAGCCCCGTGTTGGTGACCGTGAGCGTGTACGTCACGACCTCGCCCGGGTTGGGCGTGCCGTCGGTCGTCACCGTCTTGGTGACGACGAGCTGCGGGAACGAGACGGTGATGGTCGTCGGCTCGTCGGGCGGGGCGGCGCCGTCGTCGTCCGACAGGAACGTCGTGCCGGGGGCGTCCGTGCTGGTGAGCTGCGCCTGGTTGGCGATGACCGTGCCGTTCAGCGTGGTGGCCGTGATGACCGCCGTGAAGACGAGCGTCACGTCGCCGGCAGGCGTGGGCGCGACGCTCGCCAGCGCAGGCGTCGTGCCGGGTGTCCAGGTGATCGTGCTGGTCGCCGTATCGAACACGCCGCCCATGCCCGGCATCACCATCGTCAGCGCCGGCGACACCACGTCGGTCACCACGACGTTCGCCGCCGCCGCCTCGCCGACGTTGCGCACCGTGACGGTCCAGGTGAGCGTGTCGCCCGGCGTCACGAAGGCGGGCGGCGTGGAGTCGACCACCGTCTTGACCGTGCCCGACAGGTTGATCTGTCCGGACACCGTCACCAGCGTGGGGTCGTCCGCCACCGCGGTGGCGGAATCGTCGCTCGGCGCGGGCGCCGGCACCTCCGCCGACGAAACGAACGCCTGGTTGGCGATGACGGTGCCGTTGGCGGTCGGGTCGACGATCTCGGCGACGAACGCGACCGTCGCCAGCCCCCCGGCGGCGATCGCCGGGATGCTCCAGGTGATGGTGCGGGTGACGGCGTCGAACACGCCGCCGGCCGACGGGACGATCGCCGTCAGCGCCGTCGAGACGACGTCCGTGATCGTCACGGCCGTCGCGCCCGCCGTTCCGCTGTTGGGCACGTCGATGGTGTAGACGAGCGTGTCGCCGGGGTTGGCCAATCCGCCGTCCACGTCCGTCACCGTCTTCGTGGTGCCGTCGAAGTTCGGCAGGCTCGTCACCGTGAGGCAGGTGGCGTCGTCCACGGCTCCGGTGGCCGGGTCGTCCGTCGGCACCGGCGCCGCCATCTCCGCCGACTGCGCCGTCGCCTGGTTGCAGACCACCGTCCCGTTCGCCAACGGGCTCACCACCGAGGCGCGGAAGCGCACCGTCGTCCCCGGCCCGGGGAGCAGCGGCCCCGCTACGGTCCAGGAGAACGTGCGCGTGACGGCGTTGAACGTCCCGCCGTCGAGCACCTCGACGAACGTGAGATTTGCCGCCAGCACGTCGCTCACGGCGACGGCCGTGGCCGGAGCGTCGCCCGTATTGACCAGCGTGACGGTGTAGGTCAACACGTCGCCCGGCAGCAGCGCCCCGCCATTCTCGTCGACCGCCGTCTTCGTCGACGCGCCCAGGTTCGGGGCCGACACGACCGTCACGCGTGTCGGGTCGTCGAGCGCCGGCGTCAGCGGGTCGTCCGTGGGCGCCTCGGCCGCCGCGCCGGTGAACGTCGCGAATCCCTGGTTGTCGATGACGGTGCCGTTCGCCAGCACCGGCACGACTTGCGCCGTGAACGTCAGCACCACGCTTGCGCCCGGCACCACCGCCGCCAGCGCCGGGGTCGTGGTCGAGGTCCAGCGGATCTCCCCGCCGACGATCACGCCGCCGGCGCCCGGCGTCGCCGCCGTCAAGTTCGCCGGGATGGGGTCGCGCACCGAGACGCTCGGGGCGATGCCGTTCCCCGAGTTCGTGATCGTCAGTGTGTACAAGAGCGTGTCGCCCGGCTGCACCACGCCGCCGTTCAGGTCGGTGACGATCTTCGTGGACGTCGAGAGATCGGGCGTCGCCGTCACCGTCACGCTCGTCGGGTCGTTCGACGCCGCCGTCGCCGGGTCGTCGGTCGGCTCGTCCGGAACCTCCACCGTGTCGACGAAGCCCTGGTTCGTGATGACTGTCCCGCCGGCGATGGGGCTCGTGACGTTGGCGTCGAAGCGCACCGTCGCCGAGGCGCCGGGCGCCAGCACGCCGATCACCCACGTGATGGTCCGCGTCACTCCGTCGAACACGCCGCCGTCGAGTGGGGCCACCGCCGTGAGGAACGGCGAGGTGCCGTCGCGCACCGACACGCCGGTCGCCGTGCGGTTTCCGGTGTTCGTCACGGTGATGGTCCAGCGCAGCGTGTCGCCCGGCGCCACCACCCCGCCGTTCAGGTCGGTCACCGTCTTGGTCGTCGTGCTGACGTCGGGGCGCGCGAACACCGTCACGGGCGGCGCCGTGAGCGTGCGGTTCTGCGCGGCGAAGCTCGCCACCGTCAGCGCCGCGCTGTTCAGGATGACGGTGCCGTCGAGCGCCAGCGGGCTGATCGTGACGTCGAACACGATCGTCGCCGTGGCGCCGGGCCCGACGACAATGCCCGTCACGTCGAGCCGCCCCGTCAGGTTGACGCCGGCCGGCGGCGGCGTGAACGAGGCGGTGGCCCCGGCGGGCGACGACACCAGGGCGAACCCCGTCACCGCCGGCGGCAGGTCGTCGGCCACCGCGTAGGTCCCGGCGAGGTTGCCCGTGTTCGGCAGCGTCAGCGTGAAGCGGAGCACGTCGCCCGGCTCGGGCATCCCGCCGTTCACGTCCAGCACCGCCTTTGCCGCCGTGGTCGTCTGCGGCGAATAGAAGAGGGTGATGGGCGTCGGGTCAGGCACCACCGGCGTGGGCGGGAAGTCCGTCAGCACAGGCGCGGTCAGGTACGCCGCCGTGAGCTGCCCCTGGTTGGAGATGACGGTCCCGTGGATCGCCGTCGTGGCGACGCCGGCGGCGTTGAGCTCCGCCTCGTTGAAGATCTGCGCCAGGAAGCTCACCGTCACGGCGCTCGACGCCGCCACGTCGATGTTGCTCACCTCCACGTGGCCCGTGCCGGCAGGGCCGCCCGTGAACGTGGACGTGTCCACCGCGCCCGCCGGTGGGAACACCGCCAGCAGGTTGATGAAGCCCGGCAGGTCGTCGCTGAAGGTGAGGTCGTTCGCCGGCAGCGTCCCCGCGTTGGGGATCGTCACCGTGTAGACGATCAGGTCGTCCGGCTCCAGGAAGCCGCCGTCCACGTCGGTGGCCGTCTTCGTCGGCTGGCCCAGATTCGGCCCGACCACGGTGTTGTCCACGAACACCGTCGTCGGCACCGGCGTCTCTGCCGCCGAGATGTTCGCTTCGTTGTGGATGATGGTGCCGGGCGCCGCCGTGCCGGCGACCACCACGCGGAATTGCACGAGCCGCTGGTTTCCCGGCGGGCCCGTCGTGACCGTGCCGATGTTCAGCCCGCTCCCCACGGCCAGCGGCGTCATCCCGCCCACGTCGGCCACCGCCGCCCCGTCCAGGGTCGTCGTCCCCGGCACGTAGGTCGTGTTGGCGGGAATCGCGTCCGCCACCAGCGTGCTGGTCGCGTTCACCGACCCGTCGTTGCGGACGACGATCGTGTAGACGATCTCCTGCCCCGGGGCGACGCTGCCCGACGGCGAGGCGATCTTGGAGCTGGAGATGCCGAAGTTCGGCGCCGGGCGGTTGAGCGTCAGCAGCACGTAGCCGAGCAGCACCTTCTCGCCGCCCCCCGTGGGGTCGCCCGGCGCGTGCGGCACGCCGTCCCCCGTCCCCGTCAGGATGTTCAGCGTCGTGTCGCCGCTCGCCACGATGGACGCGAGCGAGTAGGTGTCGATGTCGAGCCCGAGCGCGTCGGACGAGTTGAAGACGTTCCCCGGCGGGTCGGCGGCGTCGCTCAGTAGCCCCATCCCCCCCGACGGCAGCGACGTGACCTGCATGAAGTCGGTGCAGCTCGGGCACAGAAGCGGCGGCATGTCCTGCGGCGGCACGCCCAGCTGGGCGTCGCCTTCCAGCGCGAAGAAGGTCAGGAACGCGTCGCTGGGGTCGCCGACGTCGAAGCCGCTGATGGGAGCCAGCGTCCACTGGCCGCTCTCGGTGGACGTCTCGTCCATGTGGACGAACCCGTCGTAGATCGTGATGTCGCGGAAGAGCGGCGTGGTCGGCTGCGACCAGACCACGATGAGTGACCACGCCCCGTACATCGCCTGGCAGTTAGGGTCGACGCACGTGCAGCCGCCGCAGCCGAGGCCCGGGCAGGTTACCAGCCCCGGCTGCGCCTCCACGTCCTCGGCGTGGTACGTGCCGTTCCAGGTGGCCGCGCCGGGGTGCGCGGTGCCGAGCGCCGTGATGTCGGCGCGGCAGTAGAAGAAGCCGCCCGACACCGAGGCCGGAACCGTAAAGCAGGTGTCGGCCGGCAGGTCGTCCATCAGGAAGCCGTCGGCGAACTCGAAGTCGATGTCGGTGTCGGTGCCGACCAGCGGGTTGGTCGAGCCCGACCAGAAGAGGTACATGCCCTCGAGCGTGGCGCCGGCGGGGATCCCGCCGACGGCGGCGTCGGTGCCACCCGTGACCAGCGCGCTGTTGACCTGCGGCAGACAGGGCGACTGCTGCATGAGGGTGTTGCCGGTCGGGACGGCGTTGCCGAACAGCTGGAACGAGGCGTAGGTCGAATGCGCCATGCCCTCGCCGGTGGCGAGGGCGCGCGCCGGGGCGAGCGCGGCCGCGGCCGCGGCGGCGGCGAGCCCGAGCCCTGCCATGGTCGCGGCACGCGACGGACGTGCTCGCCTCTGGAACCGGGTCATCTGCCCCTAGCGCGCAAGCCGAAATCCTAGCCCGGAATGGGGCTTTGGGCCAGAAACGCGCGGGGAGCCGCGCGGTGGCTAACGCGACTCGTACACGCGCATCGCCGGCAGCTCCACGGCCGAGAGGAAGCCGCCCTTGCCGCAGCCCGTGTCGATGCCGATGAGCGGCCCGCGCAGCCACACGTCCTTGGGGTCGTCGAAGAGCTTGGCGAAGAGGCCCTTCGGCGGCGGCAGCTCCGTCACCGGCGTGTGCCCGAACACGAGGCGCTTGCCTTCGTAGCCCTGGAAGAAGTCGTCCTCGCGCATCCAGAGGAGCGGCTTGGGCGCGCAGTCGCGCGGGTGTTTCCAGACGGTGCCTTCGCCCTCGAGGCCGGCGTGCACGTACACCGCGTGGTCGTCCTCGTACCAGAGCGGGAGCGCCGCCATCCAGTCATGCACCTCCGCCGGCAGCCAGCCGCGCACCTCGATCATCTGCGCCAGCTCCGGACCGGGCAGGCGCTCCTCGGCGCCCAGCGGCGCCCCGCCGGTATAGGAGCGGAACGTCGCGCCGCAGCCGTTGCCCGTTTGAATGAGGAAGGCGGCGTCCGGCTCCTTCCACGACTCGACCCACTTGTCCTCGTGGTTGCCGCGCAGGGTGATGACCTTGGCGGGCGTGCGCTGCGGGAAGGCGCGCACGCGCTCGACGACGCCGCGCGGGTCGGGGCCGCGGTCGACGTAGTCGCCGATGAACAGCACGGTGTCGTCGGCGGTGAGCGGCGGCAGGCGCTCGAGCAGGGTGTCGAGCGCGGCGCTGTCGCCGTGGATGTCGCCGACAGCGAAGGTGCGCGAGTCGCTCACGGCCGCGCAGCATAGCGCAAGGGTGGGGTGCGACTGAAGCCGCTACGTGCCTCCTGGAGTACACTGCGGCGGCGGAGGCGTCCGGGATGCGCGCGAGGGCCGTGGCGGGGTTGGTGGCGCTGGCCGCCGGGTGCGGGCCCGGCTGGACGGTGCTGAAGGCTTCGGGTCCGCCGTCCGCGCTGAAGGGCGTGCGAGCGGTCGGCGTGGCAGCCGACTTCGGCACGCTCGGGCTCACCGATCCGCGCTCGACCAAGGACGCCAAGCGCGACGGCGCGCACGCGCACGAGGCGTTCGTGAAGTCGTTCACCGCCGCCGTAGGAGAGCTGGCGAAGGGCTATGCAGTGACGGAGACGACGGTCGCCGCCGCGGCTGCCGAAGGCGAGACGGAAATGGATCGCGCCCTGGAGGCCGCCGCGAAGGCGCCCGCTGCCCGATCGGGGACCGCCGCCGGCTCCGGCTCTGGTTCCGGTCACGGTTCCGGTTCCGGTGCCGGCTCCGGTTCCGGCTCCGGTTCCGGCTCCGGCTCCGGGTCTGGGTCCGGGTCCGGGTCCTGATGCATCCCCACAACTTCGGAGGTGATTAGAGGCGCTTAGGGGCGCTAGGGAGGAAAAGTTTGCGGCGTGCGCGCCGTCCTGATCTTCTGAGTTTGCGAGAACCAAGAAGGAGGCCGACGTGCACGCCATCGCTAT
>DASYRF010000446.1:0-27573 GCA_036004705.1 Myxococcota bacterium | reverse complement strand
ACCAACGTGGAGTTCCGGCTGGGCGAGATCGAGCACCTGCCGGTCGCCGACGGAAGCGTCGACGTGATCCTGTCGAACTGCGTGGTGAACCTGTCGCCCGACAAGGAGGCCGTGTTCCGCGAGGCGTTCCGCGTCCTGAAGCCCGGCGGCCGCCTCTCGATCGCCGACATCGTGGCGACCGCCCCGCTCCCCGAGGCGCTGGCGCGCGACGTGGCGGCGCTGACCGGCTGCGTCGCCGGCGCGTCGCCGGTGGAGGCGCTGGAGCCGATGCTGCGCGCCGCCGGATTCGAGCACGGGCGCGTGACGCTCCGGCCCGAGGCGCGCGACTTCATCCGCGACTGTGCGCCCGGATCCGGGGTGGAAGCGTTCGTGGCGTCCGCTATGATCGAGGCCGTGAAGCCGGGTGGCGCCGAGGACGACTGCTGCGCGACGTCGTGCTGCATCCCGCAAGGAACGGCGGCGTGAGGGGAGGCGGAGAACGCGGCTTGGCCGCGCCGCCGACGGGGGCCCGGGGGCATCGGAGCACGGCGTCTGCGCCGCGCGGACGGGCCCCCGGCGTGATCGACGCGGGTGCGCGCGCCGCCTGGGAGGGGCTCGGCGAGCAGCTTCGGCCGTTCATCGCGCGTCGCGTGCCCGCGCCGGCCGACGTCGACGACGTGCTGCAGGACGTGTTCCTGCGCATGCAACGCGGCCTGCCCGCGCTGCGCGACCGGGAGCGCTTCGGGCCGTGGGTATACCAGGTCGCGCGCAGCGCCATTGCCGAGCATCACCGCACGCGCGCACGCCATCCGCCCGCGCCACAGGCAGCGCCGCCCGAGCCGGCGGTGCCGGCCGAAGCGGAGGACAGCGACGCCGACGGGAGCGACGACTTCGCGTGCGACCTGGCGGGGGCGCTGGCGCCCTTCGTCGCGGCGCTTCCGTCGCCGTACCGCGAGGCCATCACGCTGACGGAGTTGGAGGGCCTCACGCGACAGGAAGCCGCGCGGATGCTGGGCGTGTCCGTCTCGGGGATGAAGTCGCGCGTGCAGCGCGGGCGCGCGCGCCTGCGCGAGATGCTGGAGGCGTGCTGCGAAATCGAGCTCGACGCGCGGCGCCGCGTCATCGGCTGCCGGCCGCGCACCGACGGCGAGCCGGCGGTCAGAACGTCTGGACGCTGTTCAAGCTGAGCGTGCCCCGGTCAGAACGTCTGGACGCTGTTCAAGCTGAGCGTGCCGGCGGGCTGCCGCACGAACGTCACGTTGCAGCGCTCGTTCGCCATCCAGTCCACGTAGCGCAGCCGCAGCGCCCCGTCCTTCTCCAGCGTCAGCACGCAGTAGCCGTTGTTGCCGCGGTCCTGGCGCACGCGCGTCCATTCGGGGAAGCGGGCCTGCGTCTCCAGGAAGCGCACCGGCGCGGGCGACGCGGCGCCGGGCTTCTGGCGGCCGTAGGGGAAGCCTCCGTGCCCGATGCAGCTGCCTACGAACGGCGTCGCCGCGGTGCGATCGAACAGCGCGCAGTAGTGCGTGTTGCCCCAGAACCAGAGGTCGACGAGGGCGCGGTCGACGACGATCTCGCGCAGATCCTTCTCCAGCAACGCCGTCGGGCCCGGGCTGCCGTACTGGTAGGGCTCGTCGCCGCTGAGAACGATGTTCGTCAGGCGGTTCGCGCGCCCGTGCTCGAGCTGCCGCGTGAGCCAGTTGAGCAGGCTGGCGTCGCGGAAGCGCTTGTATCCGAAGTAGTCGGTGTCGATGCCGATGATTTGCGCGCTCTGGCCGCGCAGGCAGAAGTAGCTCCCTTCTTGCTCCTGGAGCTGCGGATGCGCGTTGCGGCGGTCGGCGATGTAACGGAAGTACGGCACCGCCAGCGAGAACATCTCGTGGTTGCCGTTCATGGTGAAGAGGCGCGTCGACCCGAGCAGAGGCTCGAGCGGCGCGCGAAACTGCTGGGCGAACTCCTGCTCGCGCCCGGCGTAGTACACGTCGCCGAGATGGATGGCGTACGGGTATTTCGCGGTGACGAGCTGCCGGGCGATATAGCGGGAGTGGTAGAGGCCGGTGCCGAAGTCGGCGAAGAGCGCGACGTCCAGGTCGGCCTGGCCTTGCCCGCGCAGCGGATAAACGAAGTCGCGCGTGAGGCGCGGGTCGTCGTGCCAGCGGAAGTCGGCCTTCTTGCCTACCGGCGGGCCGAACGCCCATCTTCCAGTGTTGACGACCCAGCCGAGGAAGTCGGCCCCCTCCTCGAACTTGTGGTTGTGCGCGTCGATGGGCACCGCGGCCAGGTCCATCCCCTTGAAGGTGAAGCCGGCGGGCAGCGCGGGCGCCGCCGCCGCCGCCAGCGCGCGGCGCGCGCGCACGTGCGCCACGGCCTCGCGCGGCGCCGCCAGCGCCTGGCGCGCCTGCTCCAGCGCGGCGCGCAGCGTCTCCTCGGTCAACGCCACGTCGAACGCCGCCCGCGCCCGTTCCAGCGTTTCCTCCGGCCGCTCCTGCAAGACTTGCAGCAGCGCCTCGATGGCCTCCTGGTCGAGCGCCGGCAGGTCCGCGTGGTCCGCGGGGGCCGCCGCCGCCGCGGCTGCCGGCGCCGCCGCCGCACCCGGCGCGCCCGCGGCCACCGGCCCGGCCGCCCGCACCGCCGCGAACGACCGCGCGCGCGGGCCGTGTCCCGGGCCCGCCGCCCCCTGCGGCGCCGCCGCCGCGCCGTCGCGCGGGACGCCCAGCTCGTCGTACAGCTCCAGCACTTCCGCCGAATGGCTCATCGTCCCCTCCGCTTCCCATGACCTCGCCTGAGCGACGTAGTGTATACCGTTCGCAAGTGTGGATGGTGACCTATCGCCGCGCGCGGGGTCAGGGCAGGATCACCGTTCCGACCGAGCCGGGGTCGCGCACCTCGCGGGCGAGGGCGTCGGGGGCGGCCGCGGAGAGCACGTGCACGGCGCGCACGCCCCCGGCGAGGCCGGCGAGGCTCTCCTCCACTTTCGGGATCATTCCGCCGCGGATGGAGCCGGAGGCGATGGCGGCGCGCGCCTCGTGGTGGGTCAGACGGGAAAGACGCGTGTTGGGATCGTCGGGATCGGAGAGGATGCCGGGGGCGGAGGTCACCAGGAGCAGGTGGTCGGCGCTCACGGCGCCGGCGAGGGCGTTGGCCACCACGTCGGCATTGATGTTGTAGACGCGGCCGGCGGCGTCGCTGCCGAGACAGGCGACGACGGGGACGAAGCCCGCCGACCAGAGCGCCTCCAGGAGGTCGACGCCGATGGAAACGACGTCGCCGACGTGGCCGAAGTCGATGGCGTCGGGGCCGCCGCCGCTGACGACGCGCGGGGGCCGCCGCACGGCGTCGACCAGCCCGGCGGAAGAGCCGGAGATGCCCACGGCCCGCAGGCCGGCGGCGCGCAGCGCGGCGCACAAGCGCACGTTGACGTGGCCGGCGACCGCCATCTCCACGGCCTCGAGCGCGGCGTCGTCGGTGATGCGCCGCCCGGCGACCACCTGGGGCTCGAAGCCCAGACGTTTCTGCAGGGCGCTCGCCTGCGGGCCGCCGCCGTGAACGACCGCCAAGCGCACGCGCGACTCGGCGAGAGCGCGCAGGCCGGCGCCGAGGTTCGCCAGCGCCGTGGGATCGGCGACCACCTCGCCGCCGACCTTCACGACCGCCGTCGGCGCGCCGCGCGCCGGCAAGCCGGCGCTCATGGCCACAGGCCCCGGTCGTCCAGCCCGACGGTCTCGGGCACGCCCATCATCAGATTCATGCACTGAACCGCTTGGCCGCCGCCGCCCTTCACCAGGTTGTCGAGCGCCGACACCACCACCAGGGTGCGCTGCCGCCCGCGCGCGCGCGCGCCCAGCTCCCAGCCGATCTCGGCGTACATGGTTCCTTTCACCGCCACGACCTCGGGCAGACGGCCGGCGGGGAAGCGCACGAACGGCTCGGCGTCGTAAGCCGCATGGAAGGCGTCGGCGATCTGCCGCGGCCCGACCGCGTCGGGAAGGTCGACGAAGCTCGTAGCGAAGATGCCGCGCACGAGCGGCGCGGACACGGGCACGAGGTCGAGGGCGAGGTCGGGCGCGCCGGCGTCCGCGAGCGTCTGCTCGATCTCGGGCGTGTGCTGGTGGGCGAGCGGCTTGTAAGTCTTCAGATTGGCCGCGCGCAGCGGGTGGTGAGTGCCGATCTTCGCCTCGACGCCGCTCCCCGACGAGCCGGTTGAAGCGACGGTGCGCACGAGCGCGCCTGGTGGCAAGAGGCCGGCGCGCGCCAGCGGGATGAGACCGAGCGCGATGGCGGTGGCGAAACATCCGGGCGAGGCCACGCGCCACGCGGCGCGGATGGCCTCGCGGTGCAGCTCAGGCAGGCCGTAGGCGAAGCTCCCCAGCGCCTGGGGAAACGGGTGGGCGCCGTCGTAGTAGCGTTCGTAGGCGCCGGCGTCGCGCAGGCGGAAATCGCCGCTGAGGTCGACGATGCGCAGCCCCCGCGATTCTTGGAGAGGAAAAAGCGAGGGCGTGACCGTCGCGGAGACGCGGTGCGGAAGGCCGAGGAAGACGACGTCCGCGTCGGCGGCCGCCCGCTCGGCGGGCCACTCGCGCGCGTCTTCGAAGCGCAGCGCCCCGCCGGTGCCGGCGAGGTTGAGGTGCACGTCGCCCACCGCCTTGCCCACGTTGTCGGCGGCGGTCACGCGCACGACCTCGACGCCCGGATGGCGCAGGCACAACCGCAGCACCTCGGCGCCGCCATAGCCGGTGCCGCCGATCACCACCACGCGCTTGCGGTCGGTCGCTGGCATTGACCCCTCCGGTCGGCGCGAGTATAGCGCCCACAGACCGGCCGCGGGCGCCGGCACGCACGAGGGCGACATGGGATTGCTGAGCCTGTTCCGCAAGGACTTCAAGGCGCTGAAGCAGCGCGGCGACCGCTACGCCGCCGAGGGCCAGTGGGCGCTGGCACGCGGCGAGTACGAGGACGCGCTGGCGCGCTACCAGGGCGGCGACGACGCGGCGCGCGACGCGGTGAAAGCGGCGCTGCAGAACGCCGGAACGGAGCTGTACGGCCTGCACGTGCGCCAGGGCGACGCCGCCTGGGACGCGGAGCTGGACGAGGAGGCGCTGGACCACTACCGCATGGCGCTGTCGCTGGTGACCGACGCCAAGGAGCGCGCCCGCCTGGAGAAGCGCGTCGCCGAGATCCTCGAAGGCGACGAGCACCGCCGCGCCAACGCCGACGCGATGGCGTTCGAGGAGCAGGAGGCGACGGAGGACGCGTTCAACGCCGAGAATCCCGACGAACGCTTCGAGCTGCTGCTGGAGGGAACGCCGGAAGAGGTGGCGGACCACTACCTGGAGCTGGGGCCGGAGTTCCGCGACGCCTTTCTGGTCATGCACGACGGCGACGCCAAGGAAGCGCTGGCACGGTTCGATCGGCTGCTGAAGGCCGACGCGCCGGACCCCTACGTGCAGCTCGAGCGCGGGCGGGCGCTGCTGGTGCTGGAGCGCTTCGACGAGGCGGAGCGGGCGCTGCGGGCGTACTGCGCCGTCATCGAGGACGACCCGGCGGCGCTGCGGATGCTGGCCGACGCGCTGCACGGGCTCAAGCGCCACGACGAGGCGCTGGCGGTCCTGGAGGACGTGCGCGCGCAACGGCCCGACGACGTCGAGAGCCACGTGGCGCTTGGGCAGCACCACCTGGCGGTGAAAGACTGGGACGACGGCGTGGAGGCGATCGCCGTGGGGCTGGAGCAAGTGCCGTATCCGCTGAAGCGCATCCCGCTGTGGCGGACGATGGGGCAGCTCCTGCTGGGCAAGGGTGACGAGAAGGGGGCGATCGGGGCCTGGGAGAAGGTGCTCGAGGCGGAGTGGGAGATCGACAACGAGACGGGAGAGCTGCACTTCGACCGCGAGACGGCGTGGCTGCTGACGGGGCTCTACGCCAAGCGCAAGGAAGAGCTGCAGCGGGCGATGGATCTGGTGAAGGCGCTGGAGCTGGCGGGGGCAGACGAAGAGCGCTGGCAGCTGCTGCTGCGCCGCGGGCAGCTCCTGTTCCTAATGGGCGACCAGGAGGAAGCGCGCGAAGCGCTGCTGCGCGCACGCGCCACCGCGCCCGAGGCGGGCGACCAGCGCGCGCTGCTGGAGAAGCTGCTCGCGCAGCTCGACGGCGGCTGAGGCAGCTCGCTCGCCGCGCTCTGCGCGTCCGGTTCCGGCTGGAGCTCCGGTTCCGGTTCCGGCGAGGCGGCTAGCTGGCCGCGGCGGCGGGCGGCGACTCCTCGAACCAGGTGAAGAAGACGTCCAGCTTCGCCTTGCGCTCGGGCTCCAGGTAGTCGAAGTTCGTGCCGCGGTCGATGATTTCCCAGAACTCGCGCGACTCCACGCGGCTCAGCTCCTGGTGAATGGAGCGCAGGCGCTCGCGCGGCTCGCTGTGCATGTCCTTCCAGATCCGGCGCGCCAGCTCCTCGTCTCCCACCATCAAGAAATAGGTGGCCAGCTTGATCTGCGCCTTGCGGATGCCGCGCAGCGACTGCTCCTGCACCTCGGTCTCGCTCTCCTTGTCGAGCAGCAGGAACGACTCCAGCAGCGCCGTCGAGCAGCGCGCCCGGCGCGAGTAGGCGGCCTCGTTCAGCGCGCAAAGGTCGTAGGCGGCGGTGACGGTGATGAACGAGAGCCCTTGCTGGAAGGCGAGCTGTCCGTAGTACTTGATGTGCTCGGCGACCTCCAGCAGCTCCTTCTCGCGGTCGGCGGCCAGGAGATCCTCGCCGAGCAGACGGTACTGGTTGAGGACGTTGTAGGCGGTGCGGACGTCGTGGGCGTTCACCGTCGCGCGCATGTAGGTGTTGAAGTAGCGCACCGACAGGCGAATGGAGTGCTCGTCGCCGATGCGTATGGCGGCGCCCGCCACCAGGCGCGAGTTGATCGCCACCAAGTAGTTGAGGTCGCGCATGCGGTTCAGCGAGTCGTTGTAGATCATCTGGTACTGGCGGAAGAGCTTCATCTCCGGCCAGGTCTTGCGGGCGACGAAGGTCTGCACGGCCTCTTCGTTCAGCGAGACGAAGTCGGGGTTGTTGCGCAGCAGCGGCGGCATCTCGAACAGCGTCGCCGGAAGGCGCGGCTTCAGCTCCAGGTAGGAGACGCCGAACTCGCGCAGGGCGTCGACGGCCGCCATGGCGATGATCTTGTCCTTCTGCTCGATGGAGTTGAGGGCCACGTCGGCGAGCTGCTCGAGGGCGTCGACGATCTCGGCCTGAACCTTGACGGGGGCGGCGCGGCCGCCTTCGGCGCAGCGCCGCAGCTCCTCGGTGGCGTGGCGGCGGATGCGGGCGATGACGTTCTTGGGGTCGAGGAAATTGAAGACGTACACGAAGTACGGGACGATGACGATGAGGCTGACGGCGAGCGAGAACATCGCCACGGCGATGCCGACGCGCGGCACGTAGGTCTTGCCGAACGTCAGCGCCACCCACTGGCTCTGCACCGTGGCGAGGACGAAGAAGCCCGTGACGACGAAGTTGACGGGGTCCTTGAAGAAGAGCTCGGTGATGCGCGGCGTGTAACGGGTGGCGGCCAGCTGCACGATGATGGAGACCACCGTGATGGCGATGCCGAGCACCTGCGAGATGACTTGCGAGAGGTTGCCGACGGCGCCCTCGGCGGCGCCAAGGTCGGGGTTGGTGATGAGGTCCCAGAGCTTGCGATGCTCGCCGCCGAAGTCGATGAAGATGTCGATGGCGTGCGGTACGACGAAGAAGAGCGCCGCGCCGCCGGCGAGGATGACGAGCGGCAGCAGCCACGAGGCCTGCTTGGGGTTGCGGGCCATGAGAGCGCGACGGTAACGGGGGCCCACGCGCAGGGTCAAGGCGGGCTACAATCGGCCGGCATGTCGGACGACCTGTTCGAGTGGGCCGAGAAGGCGCGCTTGGCGGCCGAGGCGGCGGCGGCGGAGCGCGCGGCGCGCGAGGCGGCGGAAGCGGCCGCGGCGGAGCGCGCCGGCCGGGAGGCGGCAAACGGAGCTGGCCCCAGCGCCCGGGCCACGGGCGTCGCGGCGGCGCCGGCGATTCCCGGCGTGCCGGCGGGCGCGCGGGTCGTGGGCGTCGGCGAGCTGACGCGCGCGATCAAGGAGCGGCTGGAGAGCACGTTCTACGACGTCTGGGTGGAGGGCGAGGTAAGCGGCTGCCACGAGCGCAGCGGCGTGCTGTGGTTCGACCTGAAGGACCGCGACGCGCTGGTGGGGGCGGTCATCTGGCGCGCGGCGATGCGGGCCATGAAGGCAGCGCCGCGCGACGGCGACAAGGTCGTGTGCCGCGGCCGTCTCGACGTGTACCCGCCGAAGGGGGAGTACCGGCTGGTCGTGGTGGAGGTCGTGCCGCGCGGGCTGGGCGCGCTGCTGGCGGCGCGGCGGGCGCTGGAGGAGAAGCTCGCCGCCGAGGGGTTGCTCGACCCGGCGCGGCGCCGCGCGCTGCCGTTCCTGCCCCGCCGCGTGGGGCTGGTCACTTCCGCGACGGGCGCGGCGGTGCGGGACTTCCTGCGCGCCGCGGAGCTGCGCTTTCCGCGGCCGGACGTGGTGATCGCGCCGGCGCGCGTGCAAGGCGAGGGGGCGGCGCGCAGCGTGGTGGTGGCGCTCGCGCGGCTGCGGCGCGTGCCGGGCGTGGACGTCGTCGTCGTCGCCCGCGGCGGCGGGTCGGTCGAGGACCTCTGGGCCTTCAACGACGAGGCGCTGGCGCGCGCCATCGCCGCGTTCCCCGTGCCGGTGGTCAGCGCGGTCGGGCACGAGCGCGACGTCACCATCGCCGACCTGGTCGCCGACCTGCGCGTGTCGACGCCGAGCGCGGCGGCGGTGGCCGTGTTCCCCGACCACGCGGCGCTGGTACGGGGGCTGGGCGAAGGGCAGCGGCGGCTGCGCCAGGCGGTGCAACGCCGCACGTCCGAAGGGCGCAGCCGCATCGACCTCTTCCACGTGAAGCTGGGACGCGCCGCGCACCAGCGCGTCGTGGCGGCGCGGCGGCGGCTCGACGGGCTGGGCGCGCGCCTGGGCACGCACGATCCGCAGCGGCGGCTGGCACGCCTGCGCGCGGGGCTCGCGGAGCAGGGACGCCGCCTGGCCGCGCAGCGCGGGGCGCTCACCGCGGCGCGCCGCACGCGCCTGGCGGGCCTGGGGGGACGGCTGCGCGCGCTCTCGCCGTTGAACGTCCTCGACCGCGGCTATGCGATCGTGCGCACGCCCGAGGGGGGCGTCGTGACGGACGCCGCGGCCGCTGCCGCCGGCGACGCCCTGCAAGTGAGACTGCGCCGCGGGGCGCTGGACGTGCGCGTCACGGGGCGCCACGAGGAAGGAGACGAGAGCCGATGAGAGAGCCCTACATCAGCCGCGGCTGCTTCGGCTGCGGGACGCAGAACGAGCACGCCCTGGGATTGCGCCCGCGCGTCGACGGCGAGCGGCTGGTCGCGGAGCTGAGCTTGCCGGCCTTCTACCGCGGCTTCTCGCGCGTCGTGCACGGCGGCATCTCCACGGCGCTGCTCGACGAGATCATGGGCATGGCGGTGGGGTGCGCGGTCGAGGGGCGCATGGCGACCGCGCGCGTCGAGGTGGACTTCCTGAAGCCCGTGCTGGTGGAAACGCCCCTACGCGTCGAAGGCTGGTACACCGGGACCGAGGGACGCTACCACCTGGGCGAAGGCCGGCTGCTCGCGGCCGACGGAACCGAGCTCTCGCTCGGGCGCGGACGATTCGTGGCCATCGGCGAGACCCAGGCGCTGGCCTTCATGGGCCGGCCGCTCGGCACCCGCGAGGGTTAGCCACCCCCCTGGTCGCCGCCGCAATGCGACGGAATACTTCCCCCGTCCGCCGGGTTGCCCGGTGGGATTTTTTTGGGTCTCGATGTCGATTCGGCGGGGGGGCGTCGTCGTAAGAGCGAGACCGGACACGGGGCCCGGCCTCCAACCAACTGTGGAGAGTGACCATGCCTGAGATCAAGAAGCCGGTGACGGGGACGTTCTGTTGGGTCGAGCTCAACACGACGGACACGTCTGCCGCCAAGAAGTTCTACACGGCGCTGTTCGAGTGGAGCGTCAAAGAGATGCCTCTGCCGGACGGCAGCAGCTACGGGATGCTGCAGCGCGGCGGGAAGAACGTCGCAGGGCTCACGACGCTCAAAGCCGACGCGCAGAAGATGGGCGCGCCGCCCAACTGGCTGTCGTACGTGGCGGTCGACGACACCGACGCCAGCGCGGCGAAGGCGACGAAGCTGGGTGGCCGCGTGCTGGCCGGCCCGTTCGACGTCATGGAAGCGGGACGCATGGCGGTCGTCGCCGACCCGGCGGGCGGCGTGCTGGCGCTCTGGAAGGCCGGACGCTCCGAGGACCCGTTCCTGTACGGGGAGCCCGGCGCGCTGTGCTGGAACGAGCTGTTGACGGCCGACACGAAGGGCGCCGAGAAGTTCTACACGAGCCTCATCGGCTGGCAGTGCTCCGAGATGAACATGGGCACGAGCACGTACCACGTCCTGAAAGTGGGCGAGACGATGGCCGGCGGCCTGATGGACATGCCCAAGGACATGAAGGGCGCGCCGCCCGCCTGGGTGCCGTACTTCTCGGTGGGCGACGCCGACGCCACGGTGGCCAAGGCCCAGAAGCTCGGCGGCAAGGCGCTGGTGCCGCCGACCGACATCCCGAACATCGGCCGCTTCGCCTGGCTCCAGGACCCGCAGGGCGCGGTGGTCGCGATCCTCAAGGCCATCCCGCCGGCCAAGTAACGACGCGCGCGCCGCGGGAATCGCCGCCCCGCCTTAGGAATTGGTTACCACGGCGAGGACCCGCGGGTTGGTCGCTAGCGCGCCCTCGACGGCCTCCCTCGCGCGCGCGCACGCGTTCTCGACGGTCTCGCCGCCGGGGATCAGGGTCCCGAGAGGATCGTCGAGGAATCGCCGGTAATCGGCGCGCAATCGCAGGGCCTCGTACGTCAAGCCCTCCCATTCTCCGACGCGGAAATCGGTCAATCTTGGGTCGCGCTCGACTGGAACCTCGACCCGTTCGGCGATCGCGGCCGCGGTCTGTGCGGCTCGGCAGAGGGGCGAGCTGACGAGCCGTTGGATCGGCACCGCGGCGAGCGCGTTGGCGAGGGAGCGCGCCTGGCCACGCCCTTCGTCATCCAGCGTGACGTCGTGCTGGCCGAGGACGCGCGCTTGACCGTGCCATGACGTCACCGCGTGACGGATGAGAAGGAGCGTCGTCGCCATCGGCGCGCTGTCATACCGCATCGCCCACCCGGCTGGCCCTCGCGCGCGAGGCGCTCGATCAAGTTCAGGGTCGCGGCGACGGCAACGGGGACGATGGCCCGGCGGCGGGCGGTGGACGACCGCACGCCGGGGTCGCGGCGCTGAGCCGGTCGCCCACCGCCGCTTTACCGCCGCTTGGACGACGCGCAGTCTCGCTCGCTACGCCCGGCAGCGCCGGGCTTCGCTCGCGCTGCGCGTTGCCCACAACCCCACAGCCACGGCGGCGGGAGCGCACAAGCTCAGATCGGATCCGGAAGGGGCGTGACGGCGCCGGCGGCGGCCGTAGACGGGCGAGGACTCGCGCAGCGTTGCGATGGGCGGCGGGAGAATCGCGGCGGGCCGCGCGCGGCGGGCGCGCAGCGCGGCGCGGACGAGATCCGGAACGGGCGCGCCGGCACCCACGTGGGTGCGCGCGGCGGCGAGCGCGCGCTTCGCCTCTCCGTCGCCGAGACCGAGATTCCGCAGAGCGGAGGCGGCCCTCGTGGAGCGCCGTCGAGAGAAGCGGCAGCGGCACGAGCGCCTCGGCCACGCGCAGCCGCTCCGCCGTCATCCGCCCGTCGTAGCCCAGCACCCGCTCGACGTACTCCGCGAGCGTCGCATACCCGAGGTGAAGGTGCACCGCCAGGCGCCGGGCCGCCAGCAGGAACCGGCCCTCTTCGTGATCGTGCGCCGCGCGGACGCGCGCCAGACGGCGAAGACCAGAATCCACTTCCTTCCAATCGATGAGCATTCGACGGACATGATGCGCATATCATCGTTCGTCAATATACAAATGAACATTCAATGAAAGAATGATGCACATCTAGGTGCCGCGCTCGCCGCCGTCGTCGGTGCCGGGGGCGGGGGGGGCGCCGACGCGGCCCCACAGGCCGGCGCTGGCTTGAACGCGGCGGCTGGCGGCGCCGCGCTTCATCAGCACGCGGCGGAATTCCTCGGGGGAGAACTCGGCGCGTGGCGCGAGCTCGGGCGGCTGACGCCCCCCCACGACCACGAAGCGCAGGTCGCGCGCGCGGCGCACGACGTCCAGCGCATCGGGGCGCTCTTCGGCGGCGCGCACGTACAGCGCGAACGCCTCCTTCAAGTCGCCGCCCACGAGGGCCGTCTCGGCGTCGGTCACCAGCGCGCTGGGCGCACCGGGCCCGGGCAGACACAACCGCTCTAGGGCGGCGAGGTGCGGCGGCAAGGCCGCGCCCGGCCCCGCGTCGGCGTGCAAGCGCCGCAAGTGAAGCAGCGCGCCGCGAAGATCGCCGCGCTCGAGCATCTCCCCCGCGGCGGGATCCACGAGCCCGAGGTCGGTGCGCTCCTCCTCCAGATCGACGTCCTCGTCGGGGAACGGCTCGTCGTCGGGGAGGACCGCGGGCACCGGGGCCGCCGGCGCGGCCGCGCGCACGGCGTCGGGCGCAGCGGTCACCAGCGGCGCTTCCTGCAAGACGTCGAAGCCGGCGCCGTCCGCTTCTTCGGGGACGTCCCGCATCGTGGCCTCGGGGGCGAACGGCGGGCGCGCCGCGCCCGTCACGTCGAGGCGCACGGTGGGCTGGCCGATGAACGCGCGCGGGCGGATGCTGGCCGTGACGTCGCCGCCGGCGGGCGTCGGGGTGTTCCGCGGCCGCGGCACGCGGCCCGGCGCCGTCTCGGGATCGTCAGAATCGAAGCCGCCACCCGCGGGCGCCGCGGCTGCCCCCGCGCCGGCGCCCCTCCCCGTCTTGGTTTCGATTCGCGCGGCCGCCCCGTCCGGCCCCTCCGCGGCCGCGTCGTCGGCGTCGAGCTCGCCGGTCAGAGGCGCCGCCGCGCCCGGCGTCACGGCGCTGAACGTCGATCCGACACGCATGAACACGTCCGGCACCGGCGCCAGCAGGACCTCGAGGTCGCGGACCCACATGCGCGCCTCGGTGTTGGCGGCCTCGCGCTCCAGCACCAAGCGGCACTCTTCGATGCCGTCGAACAGACGCCCCTGCGCGACCATCGCCTCGGCGTGCTTCACCGACGGACGAGCCGCCGGAGCGCGCTCCGCCACGCGACGCCCCAGCCGCCGCATCACACGCTCCACTGCCAGAAGCCGCCGTCCCAGGTTCTCCGCCGCCTCGGGCGGTTCCACCGGCCGCGCCACCAGCCCGCGCATCAGGTCGCGCCCGACCGCCAGCGCGCCGGCGCGCAGGCAGCGCTCGATCATCTCCTCGGGGCGCACGCCGGCCGCCGACAGCTCCAGCGGCGGGGGAGGCTCGACCGGGGCGTCCAGACGCGCCACCGCGTTGATGAGCGACTCGAGCCCGGGCGCGTCGGGCTCGGCGGCGCTGAGGCGTTGCAGCAGCGGGAGCGCCAGATCGGGACGCGCCAGCCGCGCGAAGAGGTCGGCCAGCGCGACGACGCGGTCGCGATGGGTCGTGTCGAAGGCCGCCTCCGCCATCGAGGCGATGATGCGCCGCCCTGCCGAAGTGGACAAGCCCCCTGCTTCCGTTGCAAGCTTGCCGCATGCTCTGCGCCGACCTCACCATCGGAATCAGCGCCGCGGCGGAGCGCGTGTACGAAGCGCTCACAAGGGGGACGGAGCTCGTGCGCTGGTGGCCGAACGGCGCCGCGACCGACCTCACGCCCGGCCAGCCCTACAGCTTCGAGTTCCGTTACTCCGGCGGCGTGCACGTGCGAAACGGGACGTGCATCTCCGCTGTGCCGGCGAAGAACGTGGCGCTCACCTGGCCGGACGGAAAGCACAGCGTCATCGAGTTCATCCTGGTGCCGGACCGTGCGCCGAGCTGCACGCTGCGCCTGGTGCACACGGGCTTCGGGCAGGACAACGCCGAGCTGCGCGCCTGCCAGATCTGCGCGGACATCTGGCCGGGGCTGCTCGACAAGCTGCGCAACTATCTGGAGACGGGCACCGTGGAGCAGGCGCTCAGCGGGGAGGGCGACGACGGCCCCGGGGACAACACCACCAGCGAGACGCGCAGCGAGTAGCCCTCCCCGCCCGAGCCCGCGGCTATAGCTCCGCCATCGCCTTGTGGTAGCGCTTCTCGCGCGTCGACGGATCGCTGGCGGCGTACTTCTTGGCCAGCTTCTTCAGCCGCTTCTCGACCCTCTCGATGCGGTCGGACGCCTTGGGGTGGGTCTTGGCGAAGCCTTCGCCGCTGCTGGCGGCCCACTCGTCGAGCCGCTTGAGGAACTCCACCATCGCGGCGGGCTCGTAGCCGGCGCGCGCCGCGATCTCGATGCCGTACTCGTCGGCCTCGAACTCCAGCCCCGGCGCATAACCCTTCGTCAGCAGCGAGTCGACCATGTCGTCCATCGCCCCGCTGAAGGCGTCGGTCAGCGCGCCGATCTCGGCGGGCGTGTACGTCGAAGCCTTCGAGAGGATCTTCTTGCTCACGCCCCCCCAGCGCGACTTCTTGATGGCCTTGAGGCCGTGGCCGCGCGCCACGTGCGCCACTTCGTGCGCCAGCACGCAGGCCAGCTCGTCCTCGCTCTTGGTCAGCTTGATCGCGCCCTTGGTCACGAACACGTAGCCGCCCGGCGCGGCGAAGGCGTTGGGCGTATCCTCGTCCAGCACCACGAAGTGGTAACCGGCCAGCGGCGCCACGCGGTCGTCGGAGTCAGGCTCGGCGACGACGATGGCGCCGAGCGACGCGCCGATCTCGTTGACGTAGCGGGTGAGCCGCGACACCGTGCCGCCCTCCCAGTCCGAGCCCTTGTCGATGTACTTGTAGTCGTACTTGGCGAGTATGTTCGTCGCCACCGAGCGACCAATGTAGTACTCGTTCTCCGGGGTGAGCGCCTTCATGGCCTCGGCGGCCGACATGCCCACCTCGGCGACGTCCTTGCCCACCTTGCCCGCCTCGGACACGTCGTGCACGCTCGGCGCGCGCCCCGACGCGACGGAGCTGATGAGCCCGCAGGCGCCGCCGCCGCCGACCGCCACGACGGCCGCGGTCAGCAGGGAGAGCCCCAGCGGGGCGAAGTCGCGCGCGCGCTTCATTTCTCACCTCCCGGCAGGTTGAGCTTGCCCTTGGCGATGAACTCGGCGACCTGGTCGCTGGGGACGCTGTACTTCTCGATGGCGTCGACGTGGGTGAAGTCCAGCGTCGGGTTGCGCGTCTTGTACTCCGCCTCCACCTCGGGCGTGAAGCCGCGGCCGGCCAGCTCCACCTCGTCGCGCGAGGCGCCGGAGCCGCCGACCTTGTCCTTCGACGACAGCGTCACCTTCTTGTCCTCGACGCCGGACTTGTGGATCCAGCCGGTCGCGCCGCCGCCGGCGTCGACCTGGTACCAGTCGCCCTTGGCTTCCACGAACGTCAGGAACTCGCCGCGCTCGACGGTCTTGACCTTCTTGCCGAAGAACTTCGGCTCGGCCATCACCTCGGCGCTGAACTTCCGCACCGTGATGGTGTCGCCCTTGTGGGGCGCGGAGACCGCTACCGTGGCCGTGGCGACCAGCGCGGCGGTCACGACGGCCACGCTCAGCAGACGTGCTGGCTTCACGCTCATTTCTCCTTCATGTGGTAGACGCCGTCCCACCCCTCCGGTGGAGGATCCTTTAGCATCGTTTCGCAGCGGTGGATGTAGGTGTCGCTGGGACCGTCCTCGCCGAGCTGCTCCTTGACGCGCTCGAAGATCGCGACGGCCTCCATGAAGCGGCGCGCACGATAGGTGACGAGCCCCTGCTCGAACAGGCGGTAGGCGCTGGCGCGCTCGGGGGCGAGCTGGCCCTTGGGGCACAGTAGCTCGTACACCTTCACGGGGACGTCCTTGCCTTTGACGGCCAGGAAGTCCAGCTCGCGCACCTCCACCTTCTCCCAGGCGTTGTGGAAGGTCGCCTCCGAGATCATGAGCACCGTGCCGTAGGGCTTGTTGGCGCCCTCGAGGCGCGAGGCGAGGTTCACGGTATCGCCGAGGACCGTGTAGTTGAACTTGTGGGTGGAGCCGGTGTTGCCGACGACGACGGGGCCGGTGTTGATGCCGGCGCGCGCCACGACGCTGACGCCGAACTCCTTGTGCCAGCCGGGGCGCAGCGCGTCGATCTTGTCGCGCATCTTGAGCGCGGTGAGGCAGGCGATCTCGGCGTGGTTCTCCATGGGCATGGGCGCGCCCCAGAAAGCCATAATGGCGTCGCCGATGTACTTGTCGACGATCCCGCCCGACTCGAGAATGATGTCGGTGAGGTGCGTCAGGTAGTCGTTCAAGAGCGCCACCAGCCGCTCGGGGGACAGCCCCTCGCTGATGGTGGTGAAGCCCTGGATGTCGGAGAAGTAGATCGACATCGTCTTCTTCTGCCCGGCGCCGAGCGACAGGAGCTGCGGGTTGCGCAAGAGCTCCTGCACCAGGGCCTTGGACGTGTAGCGGCCGAGCGCCTCCTGCACGAAGCGGCGGTCCTTGCCCTCGACGTAGGTGTTGGCGAGAAGGGCGACCGCCCAGGACGCGGCGCCGCCGACGGCGGGCAGGGCGACGTCCAGCCAGAGGCCGCGGTGCCCGTACAGATAGACGGCCACGGCGCCGTAGGCGCCGACGACCGCGGCGACGGCGAGCAGCGAGAGCAGGGAGGCGAGCAGCGCCGAACGGAAGAGGAACCAGATGTAGAGGGCGACGACGCCGAGCAAGAGGCACATGCCGAAGCCAATCTCGGCGTTGAGGGCCGGCGAGGCGCGGCGCACGAAGTCGCCTTGCAGGAGGTTGTCGATGGCGGTGGCGACGATCTCGGCGCCCAGATGGGTGGGATCGACGGGCGTGGGCTTGAGGTCCTTCATGCCGCGGGCCGTGGCGGAGACGACGGCGATGACGCCCTTCAGGGACTCGGGCGCGATCTTGGGCTTCTCGCCGTTCATCTTCTGGGACATCGACTGCAAGAGGTCCCAGATGGAGATGTGGCGGTAGACGCCGCGCGCGCCGTAGAAACGGGCGAGGGTGCGGCCGTCGGGCTCGAGCGGGACGCGGTGGCCGAGGAACTCGAACGCCCCGCCTTCGGGCGGGAAGGTGAGGTCGTGGTTGGCGGTGGCGGCCATGGCGCCGGCAAGGGCCAGCCCCGGATAGAGGGCGCCGCCGACGCGATAGGCATAGGCGAGGTGGCGGAAGATGCCGTCCTCGTCGACGGCCTGAGCGGCGTTGCCGACCGCGCCGGCGCTCACGACGAAGAGCGGCAGCGGCGGGTTGACGCCGCGGCGCGACGGAAAGGCGCCCGCCGGGCCTTCGGCCGGGCCCAGCGTGTTGCGGCGCTTGTAGAGGTCGACGTCCGTCACTTCGCCCTCGAGGCGTCCGGCGGCGGGGTCGGCGACAGCGAGGGCGCGGGTGAGGGGCGCGGCGTCCTTGGCCGGGAGCGTCTCCGGGGAGAGCTTCAAGACGGCCTCGCGGAAGACGTCGTCGCCGAGCATGCGGCCGAGCGCGTCGGCGGCGCCGCTTTCGTCGAGCGTGCCGCCGACCCAGACGTCGGTGCGGGCGTGGTCGGCGGCGGGGAGGACGAAGGCGCGCGAATGCCAGGTGAGGACGAAGGCGGCGGCGCGCTCGGCCTCGGCGGGCGTCTTGAAGGTGGCGAGTCGCGCAGCGAAGGTGGCCGGGCTGGGGGGCTCTTCGCGCGGCTCGAGGCTGAGGCTGAGCCCGATGACCGACTTGGAGACGGCCAGGGCGTCGGCGAAGTTCTGCGTGTCCTGCACGCCGTAGGGCTCGTCTTCGAAGATCCAGTCGAAGACGACGGCGGCGGCGCCGGCGTCGTGCAAGTAGGTGGCCGCCACGCCGAACAGCTCGCGCGGCCAGGGCCAGGTCAGCGACATCTCCTTGGCGACGGTCTGCAGGCTCTCCTCGTCGACGTCGACGATCAGGATGTTCTTGGAGGCGTGCTCGGGCGCGATGCTGTAGGCGGCGCGGAGGTCGTAGGTGGCGAGCTCGAGGTTCTCGGTGATGCCGAAGCGCGCGAGCGAAAGCAGGGCGACGACGGCGCCGACGGACGAGCCGACCACGACGCCGAGCAGGAGCTTCTTCGTGCGGATCTTGAGCCGCTGCATGCGCGGGCGGATTCTACGCCCGGCGCGCCGACAGAAGCGAGTTCAGGAGGCGGAAGGGGAAGGATCGGGCGTCGGCGTCGCGGTCGGCGGCGGCGTCGGCGTCGCGGGCGGAGACGCGGGCGCGATTTCCTGGAACCGGTAGACGGCTTCGTCCGAGCCCGGGCGATGCACCACGGTCACGTAGCCGTCGCGGTCGAGGCGGTCGAGCACCTCGGACACGTCGAGGAACGGCGCGCCGGTGTCGGCCACGCCCTCGGAGACCGTGAGCGCGCCGCCGCGGCGAAGCGCCGCGCGCGCCAGCACGGCGGACAGCTCGTCCTTCGACGGCGGCGCCGAGGCAGGCGGCACGGGCGAAGCGGGCGGACCGGGGTCCGCGGAGGGCGGTACGGCCGTGCCGTCGGGGCGAGGCCCGAAGTAGGCGTCGCCGCGCTCCCAGCGGGCGCGGCGTGCGAACCGCCACGACATGCGCCAAGCCAGCCAGACCGCCAGCGCCACGAGGCCGAGCGTGAAGAGCTTCAGGCCCTTGAACGCCAGCAGTGCGATCGCCAGCGGGACGAGCGGGACGAGGAACGGGACGAACATCTTGCGGCGGTACGGGTGCACGGTTCGCTCCTTTGGAAGCCGCCGCCTTTTTTCGATGGGCGGCCGGTCGCCCGTGGACTGAGCAAGCCGCGCGCCAAAGCGAAGGGCGCGGAACGACTAGAGCCGCGCGCGCGCAGACCGCAGCGCCGGACGGCGATTGTCCGAGAGCGGACACTCGGGGGCCGCGACCGGAACCGCGACCGGAACCGGAACCGGAACCGGGCGGGCGTGGTTGATCAACCCGGCGCGGCGCTGCATGTTGGGCGCATGAAGGGAAACGGCGCAGCAGGCGGGCTGGAAGGCGTGGTGGCGGCGGACACGCGCTTGAGCGAAGTGGACGGAGAGCGGGGGCGGCTGATCCTGGCGGGTCACGACGTCGAGACGCTGGCGGGGCGCGTCACCTTCGAGGACGCCTGCGCGCTGCTGTGGCGCGGCGCCCTCCCCGACCGTGCCGGACGCGAGACGCTCCGCGCCGCGCTCGCCGACGCGCGGCAGGCGGCGTTCGCGCGCCTCGGCGACCTGGGCGATGCGCTCGGCGCGGACGACGGCATGGACGCCCTGCGCGCCGCCCTCGCCCACCTGCGCCTGCGCGACGACGACCCCGCGGCGGTCACCGGCGCCGCCGCGGTCTTCGCCGCCGCCTGGGCGCGCGGCCGGGCCGGCCAGGCGCCGGTCGCGCCCGACGCGGCGCTCGCGCACGCCGCGGACTACCTGCGCATGGCCCGCGGCGACGCCACCGCCGCGCCCCCGCCCACGCTGGCCGGCGCGCTCGACGCGTACCTGGTCACGGTGTGCGACCACGGCCTGAACGCCTCGACGTTCGCCGCGCGCGTCGTCGCTTCAACCGCCTCGGACCTGGTGTCGGCGGTGGTGGCCGCCGTCGGCGCGCTCAAGGGGCCGCTGCACGGCGGGGCGCCCGGGCCGGTGCTGGACATGCTCGACGCCGTCGGCGCGCCGGCGCGTGCGCGCGCATGGCTGGAGAGCGAGCTCGCCGCCGGCCGGCGCATCATGGGGATGGGCCACCGCATCTACCGGGTGCGCGACCCGCGCGCCGCCGTCCTGGAGGCCGCGGTCGAGCGGCTCGAGCGCGCGGCCGCCGACGCCGGCGCAGAGGTCGCGCCGATCGCGGCGCGCCTGGCGCTCGCGCGCGCCGTCGAGCGCGAAGCGGAGGCCGTGTTGAAGGCCCGCCACCCCGATCGCGCGCTGCGCGCCAACGTGGAGTTCTACACCGCCGTCGTGCTGGAGGCCGTCGGCCTGCCGCGCCCGCTCTTCACCCCCACGTTCGCCGTCTCGCGCGTCGCCGGCTGGTGCGCCCACGTCTTGGAGCAGCGCGCGACCGGGCGCCTGATCCGCCCCGCGTCACGCTACGTCGGCCCCCGCCCCTGACCAAGCCCCGCCGTCCCGGTTCCGGTTCCGGTTCTTTCCGGTTCCGGGTCCGGTTCCCCTCCGTGGCGGACCCACCCCCGCGCGCCGTGCCAACCGGCCTGAGGGGGGATTGTTTTCCGTCATACGCAAGAAGGCTCCCAGATGCAGAAGACCTGAAGCTCGCCGGGCGCGCCGCCGCAGTAGCAGGTCGTGGCGCCCTTCCGGCAGCATCAAGTCGTCACCGATGGGTTGCGGCGCGGGCGCGACGCGTTCAGTCCCTGCCGTGGAAGCGGTGACCGACGGGTAAGCCCGATCCACTCTAGTGTAGGGGCAGCGGAGAGGATAGGATTCGTTCGGTTAGGATCTCCAGCATGCGCTCCCTCGATCTGCACGCATGAGCACGGGTCCCAGTGCTTCGCGGCGCGAAGGTGCCGGGCCGCTGTACCGTGCGAGCGCGCTCGACTTCGACGTCGAGATTGCCAGGGCGGGCGCGGGGTACACCGTCACGGTCCGCTCGCCTGCGGGGGAGGCGACCTCCGCGCTCGCCATGCCCTGGGAGGGCGCGGCGCTGGCAGAGACGCTGAACCGGGTCGAAGCGGCGGTGCTCCAGTCGGGCCCAGCGCGCCGGAGCGTGCAAAGCAGCGACCACGCCTTCGCGCAGCAGTTCGGGACTGCGCTCTTCGGCGCGTTGTTCAGCTCCGAAGTGCTCGCGCTGTACGCGGCCAGCGTCGAGCAGGCGCGGCAAGAGGGCGCGGGGCTGCGGCTGCGGATGAGGTTGCGCCCGCCAGAGCTGGCAGCGCTCCCTTGGGAGCTGCTCTACGAGGCGCGGCGCCGCGAGTTCGTCTGCCTCTCCACAAATACGCCGTTGGTGCGGCACGTGGCGATTCCATTGTCGCTGCCCCGCCTCCGCGTCGACCCGCCCCTGCGGATCCTCGGCATGTGCGCCAGCCCCCGTGGGCTGGCGCCTCTCGACGTGCAGCGAGAGGTCGAGCGCACCAAGACCGCGACCCGCGCGCTGTGCGAACGCGGGCTGATCGAGATGAAGTGGGTCGAGGGGACCACCTGGCGTCACCTCAAGGACGAAGCCCAGACCGCGCAGTTCAACGTGTTTCATTTCGTCGGGCACGGCGGCTTCGACGCCGCCAGAGACGAGGGCTTCGTAGTCCTCGAAGACGAATCAGGCGGCGGAGCGCCGCTGATGGCGTCGGACCTCGCCCTTCTGCTGGTGGATCAGCCGTCCCTGCGTCTGGTCTTGCTGAACTCCTGCGACGGTGCCCGTGGCGGCTCGCGAGACCTCTTCTCCGCGGCCGCCTCCATCCTCGTGTCGCGCGGCGTCCCGGCGGTCATCGCGATGCAGTATCCCGTCACCGATCAGGCGGCCGTCGAGCTTTCGCGCGGCCTGTACGAGGCGCTGGTGACGGGTGCGCCCGTGGACGCCGCGCTTTCCCGCGCGCGCCAATGCGTGCGGCTCGCCATGAGCGGCACACTGGAGTGGGCGACGCCGGTGTTGCACATGCGCTCGTTCGACGGCGCGCTGTTCGACGTGCGCGCGCCATCTCCAGCGCCGGCGCCTTCGCCAGCGACTGTGGCCCGCGACAAGACGCCCCGCCATGACGACGTCGCGCCTGCGCCGGAGCCGCCGGCGCCCCGCCGGGAAGACACACGGGCGCACGCGGTTGAAGGTTTGGCGGAAGCGCCGCCCCCTTGGGAGGTTCGGCTCATCCGCGGGGCAGCTGTGCTGCTGGCGCTGGCCTCGGTGGTGCTGCTGCTCGCGAGGATCTTCTGACGTGTCTCCCAACGATCGTATCCTGAGCCTAGTCCTACTGTTCGTTGCCGCCGCGCTCTGCTCCGGCGCCGCGATATTGCCGGTGGCGCGCCTAAGACGCGAGGGACTGCCCATGATAGCGCTCGCCGGAATGATCTTCGCCCTCACGAGCGTCCTCTTTGGCGGATTCGTCAGCCCCAACCCGTGGGCGGCATTGTCGGCGGTGGCGCTCGTGGTCGGTGCACCCACTGGCATCGGGACGCTGGCAGGCCTGCGCTGGGTCTTTCTTCGCCTGCAACGGGCCGTGCATCCCGCGCTACTGATCGGCGCAGCGGGGGTCGTCGCGGTTGCGGCGACCACCTACGTCACGGCCATCGAGCTCGCGCGGGCGCGGGGTGACGTACCGTCGCGACCGGCGGAGAGCATGCCCGCCGAACCGCGCGACGTCACCCGCTGACAGGAGGTCCCACTGGCGGTGCCGGCGGTGCTGCCGGGCGGCTTCAGGGCTCCAGCGCCGGGCCGGGCAAGCCGCCGCGGTGGTTGACCGCGGCGCTGACATCGGGAGACGTTCGTTGCAGGGGGGATGGCTCACGCGACGGAGGCGAGAATCCATGTTCAAGAAGGTGGCGTTCACGATGTATCCGGTGCAGGACGCGCAACGGGCGAGGGCGTTCTACGAGAAGACGCTCGGGTTGAGCCGCGGGAGCAATTCCGCGTCGGGCGTGTGGACCGAGTACGACCTGCCGGGAGGGGGTTGCCTGGCGCTGTTCGCGACCAAAGACATCCAGCCGAGCGCCAGCTCGGGCGGTAGCGTCGCGCTCGAAGTGGAAGACCTCGATGCGCTCGTCGCCCGGTTGAAGGCGGAGGGGGTTACCTTCAAGGCCGAAATGGTGCCGTCGCCGGTGTGCCGGATGTCCATCGTCCTCGACTCGGAGGGCAACTCCATCATCTTGCACGAGCTCAAGAAGCGATCTTGATCGTGCGCCGGCGCGGGCGCGGCTAAAGGCGCGCGGCCAGGGCGCTGACGCCGGTGGTGCGGTTCTGGCGGACGGCCCCCATGAACGCGTCCACGAACGTGCGGACGCGGCGGAGGTAGGTGGCGTTTGGCGCGGTGCCGCCGCTGCGCCAGATGCCCGAGAGCGGCGTGCCGGTCTCGCTGGCGACGTCCGCGGTGATCTCGAGGCCGCGCTTCACGAGCATCGCGTTCACGGCGGCGTAGTAGAGCAGGTCGTTCTGCTGCGCGGGATCGAAGAGATAGGGGCGGACGTCGCCGCTCTGGAGGCGCGGGCCCTGGTCCGAGGCGACGCCCCAGATGCCGCGGAGCGCCATGTTGTCGAACGTCTGGGCCGCCGAGGCGAGGGTGCGAAACGCAGTGACGTCGTTGCGCGCGATGTGGCCGCGCAGCGTGTCGCGGAAATCGGCGCCGACCCAGCCGGTCAGGGCCTGTGCATCGGCGTCGAGCAGGTCCTCGCCGGCGAGCAGCGTCTGGATCACCTCGTAGCGCTCCTCCAGCAGGTAGATCATGGGGTGATCGGGGCCGGCGAAGCCGGTCTGGATCTCCCCCACCATCGTGTCGGCGCGATCGAAGGCGTAGTGCGCGAGCTCGTGCATCAGGTTGCCGCGGAACTGAATCGGCGTTCGCTCGCTGGTGTTCGAAGGGCCGCGAACGCCGCTGCCTGGGATGGTCCCGGCGCCGACCTCGATTTGCGGCGGGTGGCCCCTCGAATAGTGAGCGGTGCCGTCCGACATGATGAAGAAGCGGCCGCCGTCCGTTTCCAGGAACGAGCGCAGCACACCGTGGATGTTGGAATCCTGCGCGAGCTCGATCAGATGGGATCGCACCCGTTCCGGTACGCGCGCGGCGTTGCGCTGAATGAGCGCGCCTGCGTCGGCCGCGGACACCGTGCCTTGCTGAGCGCCGTAGCCGCGCAGTAGATCGACGCCCGCAGGAAGGCCGCCGGTCGCGTCGACCGGCTGCCAGGGATAGGGGCGCACGAGCGTGTCGCGTCCGCTCGGCGCGTAGTCGGTTGCCCCCGCCTGGCGGCCCGCGATGCCGTACGTGCCTCCGCTCCGATGAGACACGGTCGCCGTCCCCGCGCCGGGGCTGTACACAGCCGAGACGAGCAGCGCGCTGTAGAAGGCGTCGTCGAGCCGCGCGGCGCCGGACTCGGGGCGGCCGTCGCAGAACGCGACGGCGCGGTTCACCGTGTCCCACCAGTCCATCACGTCGAAGAGACCACGATTGTCGCGCAGGAAGTCGAGCGCGCGCACGTACACCCCGCTCTTGGCCGTCCAGGTGGGGCCGCCGGCGAGCCGCGCGACGAACGTGTCCACCGCGCCGCGCTCGCCGCCGACCAGGGCTTGGACGGCGTCGCCCAGCAGGTGCGCCGCGTCCCCCGAGGTGACGTCGGCGTGGTCGACGCGCCAGCGCATGCCGGCGACGAGCGGCCCCGTCTGCGGCATCGCGGGCAACGTGGAGGTGACGGGCGTCTGCCGCGCCCCGCAGCGCTGCAACCGCAGGCCGCCGGCAGCGCCGCGCCGCGGGCGCCGTCCCGCTCCGGGCCCGGGGCCGGCTCTCATCCGCGGTTCCGGCCCCGCGCCCGCGTGCACCGACCATAGAGCCGCCGCGGCTGCCTCGTCGGCTTCGGCCTCGAGGGCGGGCGTGGCGGCGGCGGCCGGCGGCGCGCCGGGGCCGGGCCCCGCCTGCTGCTGCACCACGTGGGCGAGCTCGTGCGCGAGCAGCGCGTCGCCGGCGAGCGACCCGGGGCGGTAGGACCCGGCACCGAACGCCACGTGCGCGCCGACGGTGAACGCTTGCGCCTCGGCCGCGCGCGCCATCCCGTCCGCCGTGGCGTCGGCGTGCACGCGCACGTGCGCGAAGTTGTGGCCGAGCGCCCCTTCCAGGCGACGGCGCGCGCCCGCCTCGATGGGCTCTCCGGGCCCGAGCCGCACCGCCAGCGCCGCGTGGTCAGGCTGCGGCGCCGCCCCGGCATCCGCCTCGCCCGCGCCCGCCGCCGTACTGCGAAACAGGCGCCCGATCGCCGCGAACGCGCCGCGGACGGCTCCGGCCACCGCGGCGCCCACGCCCCCCAGCCCACCCAGCCCTGCCTCCGCGCGCAGCTCGTCCGGGACATCTGGCAGCTGCCCCGTCTCCGCCCACGTGGCCGCGCCGCGCGCCAGCCGCGCGCTCACGACGGGCACGTAGTCCGCCGCCGCCGCCGCGCCGCGCGCCTCGGGCGCGTACCGCCGGATCGCGCGCTCCAGGTGGCGGGCGTCGCGCGCGGCGTACCGGCTCAAGAGCCGCTCCACCAGCGGGCAGCCCTCGCTCGATCGCCCCCTCGCGGCCATCGCGCGGTCGGCGGCCGCGCACGCGTCGGCGCGCAGCATTTCCAAGAACGCGGCCTTGCGCATCTGTCCCGGCAGGACCGTCGGCGCATCCTCCTCGACCAGGAGCCCGCCGTCCGCGCCGTCGCGCGCGTTCTCTGCGTCCGCCCCGGCGGCCTCGCGATTGGGCGAGAGCGGCGAAGGCGCCGGCGCCGCAGCCGGCCCGCGGGCCGCGGTGTCAGGTCTCGGCCCGGACGCGCTGAGCGTGTCGCGGGCGGCAAAGGTCATCGGCAAGGACGGGGCGACGCCGGTGGACGCGCGCGTCTCAACCGGGGTCGCTCAGAGGCACAGGCCGCCGCCGTTGGGCACGCCGGTCTGCGGGTTGCAGAACGTGCCCGCCGCGCAGGCGTGGGTGCTGTCGCACAACGCCGTACACACCTCGCCGAGGCCGCCGGCCGCGCAGTTCATGTTCGCGCCGCAGTCGGCGGGTACGGTGCAGCCGCTTCCGGTCGGGAGGGCACCGAGCGGCCTGCACACTCCGATGGAGTTGACCTCGTCGTTGTCGAGGAAGAGGCTGCAGCTCATTCCCGAGGGGCAGCCGGTGGCGTCGAAGAGCGTGCAGGTGGGCACGCAGAAGCCCGCGAGGGGGCCGGGGCCGTCGAAGCCGTAGCAACGCTCGCCCGCGGTCATGCACATGGCGTCGGTGTCGCAGAACCGGCGGCAGCGCAGCTCCGGCGCCGGGAGTCCGAGCGCGGCGCAGAACAGCCCGGTCGCGCAGTCGTCATGACCGACGCCGGTGTTCCCCGCCGCGGCGCGCATGCACAGGACACCCTCCATCTGCATTCCGCTCGGCGTCACGCACTCCGTCTCGAACGCCGACCCGTTGTAGATGACCGTGCACTTCGAGATCACCGGGTCGACGCAATCTTGCAAGGTCGTGTCGCAATCGGCGGGATTCGAGCCCGCGTCGGACCCGGACATGCCGCCGGAATCGGGGCTGCCGCCCGCGTCGTTCGCAGCGTCGGCCGCCGCGTCGGCGCCGCCGCCGAGTCCCGAGTCCACACCGCCCAGCCGCCCGCCGCAGCCGGCGAGCACAACAAGCCCCACAGGGAGCAGAGTCGATCGCATGGCGTGACTTTGCGGGACCCCGCAACCCGTGGTCAAGCCGCGGCGACGCACCCGCCGACTGCGCGGGAATCGTGGTGCGGCGCGGGCGCCGGTCAACGCGCGTTCGGCGAATACCGCGCCCGCGGCCGGGCTCTTCGTTCGCCGCGTTGCGTCGCGCGGCCGGTCCGTCGGGCGCCCCGCCTTACGACCCGCCTTCCGGCGAGCTCGCGGCGCCGCTCGCCGCCGCCGCCAACGCCGCCACCGCCGCGCCCGTGCCCGTGCCCGTGCCGGTGCCGGTGCCGCCGCCGCCGCCGCCGCCCGCGCCGCTCGCGCCGCGCTGAGCGTCCGGGATGACGCGGTGGATGTCCGCTTCCGACCATCCCTCGTTCAGCAGCTCGCGCTTCAGGCGCGGCAGCTCGCGCCACGCCGTGCGCACCACGTGAGCCCGCGCCTGGCGCGCGTGGTAGGCGCGCCCCTCGGCCGCCAGCGCCGCCACCGCCGCATCCCACAGCGGCCCGGCGCCCTCTTCCACGCGCTCCGCCCACGCGTCGAGGCGCGTCTGCTCCAGACGCGCGTCCTGCGTCTTGCGGAGCTTCTCGGCCAGCACGCGCATCAGCACGGCCTGCCGGGCCGGGGCCTCGTTCTTGATGAACGCCACGCCGCCCGGCAGCAGCATCGCGTACGTCACGTCCGCCCCCGGACGGTCGAGGGCGTTCCAGATCTCGTCGGCGACTTCACCGACGGTCTGGGCGGCCCGGTCGGCCAGGTACGTCGCGCGCGCATGCGCGTCGCCCGCGCGCGCCTCCATGACGCCCTGTTCCGCCCGTGCGGCCTCGATGGCGGGCTCGTGCGGCCCGAGCTTCGCCTCCACGCGGCCGCGCACCTGGTCGTCGCGCTGCCGCGCCTGTTGTAGCGTCTTGGCGACCACTTCCTCGATCGCCTCGACCGCCGCCTTCCGCAAAATGATGGACCCCATGGTCCACCTCCTTTCGGTCCGGCCGAAGCCGGACCCTTCCTGACGATCGCGGGGCCGGTGCTCCCGCACCTGTGCTTCCACGCGACCAACGGTTCCGCTCAGGTGTCCCGCCGCCGGCCTATCCGGCGGCCTTCTTCCCTTGCGCCGTCGCAAGCCAGGAAGAGCACCTTTCGCGCCGCCGCAACGGGGACGCCGTTCCGCGCACTTGCGCGTTTCGCCCGCCGCCGATCGGCCAAGAGTTGGCCGATTC
>DASYRF010000445.1:0-8945 GCA_036004705.1 Myxococcota bacterium | reverse complement strand
CGTACGGCGCCTGCAGCCGCGCCGGCGGCGGCGCCGGCCATGCGTCCCGCGCCCGCGCCCGCGCCCGCGCCGCGCCCGGCGTCGCCCGCGCCCGTCACGATGCAGCGTCCCAGTCCGGCGCCCGCCGCCGCGGCCAGGCCCGCCGCGGTCGCGTCGCCCGCGCCGGCGATGCCGTCCCGCCCCGGCCTCGCGCCCGCTACGCCGCCCACCGGTCCTGTCGCGGTCGCGGACGCGGGCGCCGACGGCCACAGCGAAGCGGCCCTGCGTGAAGCCCTTTCCCACGCCTCGCGCGAGCTCATCGAAAAGGTGATCTGGGAGGTCGTCCCCGACCTTGCCGAGCAGATCATCCGCGAGGAGCTTGCCAGGCTGCTGAAAGACCGCTAACCCTCGCGGGCCGGCGGCGCTCGCCTGCCGGGCGGGCGCCGGCCCTGCGCCGGTCTGCGCCGCCCGCGCGCCGGCCCGAGGAGCCGCGTCATGTCCGATTCGCCGCCGTCCCCACCGTCCCGGCCGTCTTCGCCGCCCCCGCCGGCTTCGCCGTCAGCGCCGTCAGCGCCGGCTGCGCTCGACCCGGCCGAGCACGGGGCGCGCGCCGGGGGCGACGCCGCGCGCGCGCCCGCAGCCGTTGGCGCCGCCGACGAGCTGGCCAAGGCCTACGATCCCGCCGCCGTGGAGGCGCGCTGGTACTCCGTCTGGGAGTCGCGCGGCTATTTTCGCGGCGACGAGAAGAGCGACGCCGAGCCGTTCTGCGTCGTGCTGCCACCGCCCAACGTGACCGGCAGCCTGCACATGGGCCACGCGCTGACGGCGACGCTCGAGGACGTGATGGTGCGCCACCGCCGCATGAGCGGGCGCGCCACCGTGTGGCTGCCCGGTACCGACCACGCCGGCATCGGCACGCAGGTGGTCGTGGAGCGCGAGCTCAACCGAGAGGGGACGACCCGCCACGCCATCGGGCGCGACAAGTTCCTGGAGCGCGTGTGGCAGTGGAAGGCCCAGAAAGGGAGCCGCATCTCGCTGCAGCATCGCCGCCTCGGCGCGTCGCTCGACTGGTCGCGCGAGCGCTTCACCATGGACGAGCCGTCGTCCCGCGCCGTGCGCGAGGCGTTCGTGCGCCTGTTCGAGGCCGGCCTCGTGTTCCGCGCGCGGCGCCTCATCAACTGGTGCACGGTGGACCGCACCGCGCTGAGCGACGCCGAGGTGAAGCACGAGACTCACCAGGGGAAGCTCTGGCACCTGCGCTATCGCGTGGAGGGCGAAGGCGACCGTTCGGTGGTGGTGGCGACGACCCGCCCGGAGACGATGCTCGGCGACACCGCCGTGGCGGTACATCCAGACGACCCGCGCCATGGGGACCTGGTGGGGCGCACGGTGGCACTGCCGCTCGCCGAGCGGCTCATTCCCATCGTGGCCGACGCGCAGCTCGTGAACCTCGAGTTCGGCACGGGCGCGGTGAAGGTGACCCCGGGCCACGACTTCGCCGACTTCGAGACGGGCAAGCGTCACGCGCTGCCCGTCGTGTCCATCTTCGACGGCGAGGGGCGTGCGAACGACGCCGTGCCGGCGCGCTACCGCGGGCTGGCCGTGCCGGAGCTGCGCGCGCGCGTGCTCGCGGACCTCGACGCGCGTGGCCTGCTGGTGAAGGAAGAGCCGTACGAGCACCCGCTGCCGCACTGCCACCGCTGCGGCTCGGTGATCGAGCCGATGGTGAGCGACCAGTGGTTCGCGCGCACCGAAGCGATGGGGCGTGTGGCGGTGGAGGCGGTGCGACGCGGCGCCGTGCGCATCGTCCCCGAGGAGTGGCGGCAGACCTACTTCAATTGGCAGGAGGAGTACCGCGACTGGTGCATCTCGCGGCAGCTCTGGTGGGGGCACCGCATCCCGGTGTTCTACTGCGACGGCGCCGGCGGGTGCGGCGCGGTGCTGGCGCTGCGCACCGACGAAACGGCCTGCCCGCGTTGCGGCGGCCGCCTGCGCCAAGACGACGACGTGCTCGACACCTGGTTCTCGTCGGCGCTGTGGCCGATGACGACGTTGGGCTGGCCGGACGACACCGCCGACCTGCGCAAGTGGTACCCGACCACCGTGCTGGAGACGGGCCACGACATCCTGACGTTCTGGGTGTCGAGGATGCTGCTGTTCTGCCTGCAGCTCGCGCCCGAGCGCCCGCCGCGCCTGTCATCGCTCGCAACGACGCCGACGCCGACGCCGAGCACGACGCCGACGCCGAGCGCGACGCCGACGCCAACCGCGACGCCGACGCCGACGCCGGTGCCGTTCATGGACCAGCGCGTGCCCTTCCGCACCGTGTACCTCCACGCCATGGTGCGCGACGAGAAGGGCGAGAAGATGTCCAAGTCGAAGGGCAACGTCATCGACCCCCTCGACGTCATCGACGGCGCCTCGCTCGACCAGCTCGTGGCGGCGGTGCGCGAGCAGGCCGCGCCGGACGCGCAGGAGTCGGCCATCGCCTACCGGCGCGAGCGCTTCCCCGAAGGGCTGCCGCGCTGCGGGGCCGACGCGCTGCGGCTGACCCTCGCCCAGCTGGCTGCGCAGGGGCGCGACATCAAGCTGCCGGTGGACCGCCTGGTGGCGAGCCGCAGCTTCTGCAACAAGATCTGGCAGGCGGTGCGCTTCGCGCGCCTCAACCTCGGCGGCTTCGACCCGGCGACCCAGCGCTTCGACCCGGCGGCCGCCAGCGTGCCCGATCGCTGGATCGTGTGCGCGCTGGACCGCGCGGCCGTGCGCCTGCACGAGGCGCTGGAGGGGCTCGAGTTCGCCGAGGCGGCCAACGGCATCTACGCCTTCTTCTGGCACGAGCTGTGCGACTGGTACATCGAGATGGCAAAGCCGGCGCTCGCCGCCGCCGCCGAGCCGCGCGGGCGCGCGCAGGCGCAGGGGGCGCTGGTGCTGGCGCTGGACGCGTCGCTACGGCTGCTGCACCCGTTCGCCCCGTTCGTGACGGAGGAGCTGTGGCAGGCGCTGCCGCGGCTGCCGGAGCACGCGGGCGGCACGGCGGGGATCGCGTCGATCATGATCGCGCCGTTCCCGCGGCCGGGGGCGCTGCCGGGCGCCGCCTACACGGGCGGCCGCTGCGACGACCCGCGCGACGACGTGGAGTGGGGCAAGGGCATGGTGAACGCGGTGCGGACCGTGCGCGGCGAGTACAACGTGCCGCCGTCGCGCAAGACCGAGGTGGTGATCACCGGCCCCGACACGGCGCGGCGCACGCTCGAGACCATCGGCGCCTACGTGGCCGCGCTGTCGGGCTCGCTGGTGACCTGGGCCGCGGAGTCGCCGCGCGGGGCCCTGTCGCAGGACTTCGGCGTGGGCGAGGAGCGGTGGCAGGCGCACGTGAAGCTCGCCGGCGCCATCGACGTGGACGCCGAGCTTGCGCGGCTGGACAAGGAGCTCAAGAAAGCGGAGAAGGAGCTGGACGGCGTGCGGCGGAAGCTCGGCAACGCCGACTTCGTGGCGCGCGCGCCGGCCGAGATCATCGAAAAGGAGCGGGCGAAGGAGCGCGAGATCGGCGCGACGCTCGCGGCCCGGGCCCAAGCGCGGGACCGCATCCGGGCCTTGAAAGCAGGGTCCTAAAGGAGAAAGCACATGGCGGCACCGCAGGCGGTCATCGAGACGAAGTTCGGCAACATCACGCTGGAGCTGTTCGACGACAAGGCGCCCGGGCACGTGAAGAACTTCCTCGACCTGGCGCGCAAGGGCTTTTACGACGGCACGACGTTCCACCGCGTCATTCCGGGGTTCATGATCCAGGGCGGCTGCCCGAACACGAAGAAGTACCCCGACGACAAGGGCCGCCACGGCACCGGCGGGCCCGGCTACAACATCAACGCCGAGTTCAACGACACGAAGCACGCGCGCGGCATCGTGAGCATGGCCCGCGCCAACGACCCCAACAGCGCCGGCTGCCAGTTCTTCATCGTGGTGAAGGACTCGAACTTCCTGGACGGGCAGTACACGGCGTTCGGCAAGGTGCTCTCCGGCTTGGACGTCGCCGACAAGATCGTGGCCGTGAAGCGCGATCCGCGCGACAACCCGTTCGAGCGCGTCGAGATCAAGGTGACGGTGAGCGAGTAGCCGCGCGATCGTGAGCGCGCGGGCGGCGAGGGCGGCGCTCGCGGCGATCCTGGCCGCGCACGTTCTGGTGCAGGTCGGGCTGCACGTACGCGGCTTCGACGCGACCGGGATCGACGAGGCCTACCGCACCTTCCGCGCCTGGTGGTGGTGGCGCCATCCGTCGTTCACGACGAGCGACTACTGGCTGCCGGTGCCGACCTATCTCTACGGACTAGCGATCGGCGCCGGCGGCGGGGCGCTGCGCGCGGGGCCGCGGTGGCTGGCGGCGGCGCTGTCGGCGCTGAGCGTCGCGGCCGTCTGGGGCGTGGCGGGCGGCGCGGCGGAGGGGCGGCGTGCGGCGGCGCTGTGGGCGGCGGGCGTGGCGGCGGCGTCGCCGCTCGGAATCGTGGTCGGGCTCGGGCCGCTGTCCGAGCCGCCCTTCGTGGCGGCGGTGCTGGGCGGCTTGTGGCTTTGGACCTGGGCGTCGGCGGCGGCGCGCGCGGGGCGCGCCGCGCGCGACCTCGGCGTGGCGGGGGCCGCGGTCGCGTTCCTGGCGGCGGCGGGCTGCCGCTACGAAGGCTGGCTCGTCGCCGTGGCGTGGACCGCCTGGGGAATCGCACGCGGCTACGGGACGCGGCTGAGCCGCGCGACGGAATGGGTGCTGGCGGCGCTCCCGCTGGCGTTCCCGGCCCTATGGCTTCTGTACGAGGCGGGCGTGCACGGCGATCCGTTCTTCTTCCGCACGATGATCGCAACCGACGTGCGTGCCGCCGCCGTCGGACGCGCCGCACTGGCGGCGAGCGTCGTGAGCTGGGCGGGGCCGGGCCTGGCGCTCGGCGCGTTCGGTCTGTGGTGGTGGGCGCCCGGAACCGGAACCGGAACCGGAACCGGAGCCGGAACCGGAACCGGAACCGGAACCGGAACCGGAGCCGGAACCGGAACCGGAACCGGAACCGGGCGCCGGTCGTGGCGGGCGTTCGTGTCGACGCTCGAGCTGCCGGGCTGGGTGGGCGTGGCGGTCGTCGCGGGGCTAGTGGCACCGGTGCTCGCGGGGCAGGTGCCCTCGCAGTTCGGGCAGCGCGTCGCCTGGGTGGTCGAGGCGTTGGGGGCGGTTCCGGCGGGCGTTGCGCTGGCGGCCTTGTCGCGGCGGCGGCGCCCCGCCGCGGTGGCGGTCGCGGTGCTGCTGGCCGCGTTCGCCGTGGCACGGCCGTGGCGCTTCCCCGACGGCGCCGATCCGCGCGGCAAGGCGCTGGGCGCGGCGCTCGCCGCGGCGCTGGCGCCCGGCGAGACCGCCGTCGTCGAGCACGAAGACGTCGTCTTCGAGACGGCCTTCGTCGCCGCCGGCCGGCCCGACGCGGTGCGCGCCGATCGCCCGCCCGGCGACCATCCCAGCTACTTCGCCTGCGGCGGCCTGCCTGCGTCGCCCCTGCCGCCGGGCTTCACGCGCCCCGCGCTCCTCGCGTTGCGCACGCCGGCGCTCGTGGACTGCGCCGCGCGCGTCGGCGGGTACGCGCCCGTCGGCGCGGCGGCCGGCTACTTCCTGATGCGGCCCCGCGCGGGTCGCTGACGCGCGCGCGCCAGCCGCGCGCCGCGACGATGGTCGGGCGCGGGCGCGACCCCGTCGTTGACAGCGCGCGCGGCCACGGCGTTACGCTGAGGCATGCTGCGCTCTCCGCCGACCCTCGCCCGACTCCGCCGTCCTGCTGGCCCTACGGATGTTCTCCTGCCGCGAGCCGCTTTCGCGCTCGTTCTGCTCGCGGGCTGCGGGCCGCGCCACGCACCCGCCTCCGCGCCCGCCGCTTCGTCCGCCGCGGCGCCCGCCACCGGCGCGCACGGCCACGACGCCGCGGCGCCGCTCGGCCACCGCTTCACCGATCCCGCCGAGTGGTCGAAGCGCTGGGACGATCCGGCGCGCGACGCCTGGCAGCGCCCCGCCGACGTCATCGCCGCCATGGGCCTTTCGCCCGGCATGACGGTCGCCGACGTGGGCGCCGGGACGGGCTACTTCGAGCCGCACCTCTCGCGCGCCGTCGGCGGCGGCGGCAAGGTGCTGGCGCTCGACATCGAGCCCGAGATGGTGCGCTGGGTGCACGACCGCGCCGCGCGCGAAGCGCTGGCGAACGTCGAGGCGCGCCTCGTTGCCGCCGACGACCCGGGGCTGGCGCCGGCGTCGGTCCACCGCGTGCTCGTCGTCGATACCTGGCACCACATCGCCGCGCGCGAGGCCTACGCGCGCAAGCTCGCCGCCGCGCTCGCCCCGGGGGGCGCGGTCTTCGTCGTCGACTTCACGCTCGACACCGACAAGGGGCCGCCCCGCGCCGAGCGCGTGGCGCCCGACAAGGTCGTCGCCGAGCTGCGCGCCGCCGGCCTCGCCGCCGAGGTCCTCGCCGAGTCGTTGCCCGATCAGTACGTCGTCGTGGGACGCGGGGCCGCGCTGGCCGCGGCGGCGGGCGGCGGCGCTCCACCCGCGCCGGCGTCCGCGCCCGCCAGCCGCCCCGTGGCGGCGCCCGTCGCCGCGGTGGGCACCGGGGCGCACGGGCCGGCGGCCGGCCGTCCCGCGCCGCTCGAGCCCGAGGACGGGCCGCCGGAGACGCCGACGGTCCTCAACCCCTGCGCCGCCGTCAAGAAGCCGAAGCTGGAGAAGCTGACGCTGTCGGTCGGCAAGAGCGCCTCCACGCCGTCGGGGCTCAAGGTCACGTTCGAGGCGACCGCGGCCAAGATCGACGGACCGTTCGTCGTGGATCTCGCCTTTGCGCTGCGCGGCAAGAAGAGCCGCACGCGCGCCTACAGCGACACCTGGTCCAACTTCCAGGTGTCGGAGCTCGGCTTCTGCTTCCGCGTGGCCGACGCCGACGCCTCCCACGCCGACAAGATCTGGCTGGAGACGTTCCGGCTGCCCGCGTCGAAGTAGCGGCCGCGACGCACGCTACGGCTCGTCGGCGGGCGGGTCGAGCGGCAAGGCGAACGTGAACGTCCCGCCTTCGCCGGGCTGGCTGTCGACCCAGATACGCCCGCCGTGCGCCTCGACGATGCCCTTGGCGATGTAGAGCCCGAGGCCCGTGCCCTCGCGCCCGGTGGGGTTGCCCTGCCAGAAACGGTCGAACAGGTGCGGGAGCTGCTCGGTGGGGATGCCGGGGCCGGTGTCGCTGACGCTGAAGCGCACCTCGCCGCGCTGCGCCTCGGCGCGCACGGTGATGCGTCCGCCCGCGGGCGTGAACTTGATGGCGTTGCCGATCAGGTTGGAGAAGACCTGGAACAGACGGCGGCGGTCGCACAGCAGCTCGGCCGGCAGGGCGGGGTCGACCAGCCGCTCGAGCCGCAGAGACTTCTCCGCGGCGAGGGGCTGCAGCGCGTCGACGGCTTCCTCGACGAGCGCCGCCGGTGCGTGCGGCTCGTAGTCGATGGAGAAGTGGCCGGCCTCCAGGCTGGCGGCGTCGAGCAGCGAGCCCACCAGCCAGTCCATCCGCTGCGCCATCGCCTGGATGAGCTCGGCGTGGCGGCGCAACCGTCCGTCCTCGGCGCCGGCGGACCAGCGCAGCATCACGCCTGCGCTCATCAGCACGGCGCCGAGCGGGTTCTTGAGGTCGTGCGAGACGATCGCCAGCAGCTCCTCGCGGTCGCGCAGCGCGTCGCGCGCCGCGCGATGCAGGCGGGCGTTCTCTACCGCCATGCCGGCGCGCCGGCCGAGCTCCTCGGCGAGCGCCAGATCGGAGCGTCCGTAGCGGCGCCCGCCGCGTGTCAGCGCCAGGGTGAGCGTGCCGAAGACCCGACCGCCGTAGACGAGCGTCACGACCATCGACGAACGCAGCCCCAGCGCCCGCAGTAGGCGCAGCGTCTCGGCGTCGTCCTGCGCCGCCGCGACCAGACGCGCGTCGCTGATCTCCGCGACCAGCTCGGACGCGCCGGTGCGCATCACCAGCGCCTCACCGTGCGGCGCGGCGGGGAATGCGGCGGCGGCCGTCAGCGGTCGGCGGTGGTCGATCTCGTCGGCCAGCTCGCGCTGGGCCGGATGAACGTGAGCGGCGGCCACGCGTTCTGGCCAGCCGCCCTCTCGCTGCACGACCCGCACCGAGCACAAGTCGGCGAGCCGAGGGACGAGCGCGTCGGCGACGCGTTGCAGCCCGGCGGCGTAGTCGAGTGACGAGAACAGCACCGCCGTGACCTCGGCGAGCAGCCCCTGCGCCTCCTCGGCCCGCTTGCGCTCGGTGACGTCGTAGAACGTGTTGACGACGAGCCCCCTCGCGCTCTGCGTGTCGGGCACGGGGCGGGCCTTGACCACGCGCCAGAGATCCTCGCCCGTGGCGCGCACGCGCGTGCGCAGGAGCGCCTCGGCCTGCGGCTCGCCGCGCATCACGCGACGCCCGGGAAGCTGCTCGAGCGCGACCGGCGCGCCCTGCTCGTCCAGGATCTCGAATTGCGCGAACACCTGATCGAGCGGCGCGTCGAGCAGGGCGCGCGCGTCGGCGAAGCCGCACATCGTCGCGGCGGCGTCGTTGGCCCACACGAGCCGGCCGTCCGCCGCCTGCACGGTGATTCCTTCGGCGACGCCGTCGAGGATGGCCCGCAGCTCGACGCCAGGACTGAAGCTCGCGCCCGACCGGCCGGAGTTCGTCATTCTCTCCTCCTCCGCTATCCGGCCGCCGGCCCAGCGTGTCAAGCGCTTTCGCGCGTCGTTCGCTGCGGCAGCGGCTGCGGCTGGCGGCTCCGGCAGCGGCTGCGGCTGCGGCTCCGGCTCCTGATGCATCCCCACAACTTCGGAGGTGATTAGAGGCGCTTAGGGGCGCTAGGGAGGAAAAGTTTGCGGCGTGCGCGCCGTCCTGATCTTCTGAGTTTGCGAGAACCAAGAAGGAGGCCGACGTGCACGCCATCGCTAT
>DASYRF010000444.1:0-8853 GCA_036004705.1 Myxococcota bacterium | reverse complement strand
CGCCCTACGCGGTGCTGCTGGCGGCGCGCGCGCTCCGCGGCCGCGACGCGTTGCCGAAGCTGGAGGCGGCGGTCGCGCCCCGCACCGGGCTGCACGACGCGCTCGTGTCGACGCACGTCTACTTCGCGCTGTGGACGGAGGCGGCGCGCGCCGCGCTGGAAACGGGCGCCGCGGCCCACGCGCTCGAGCTGCTCGACCACGTGCTCCTGCCGCGCCACTATGACGCTTCGCGTGGCGCCGTGGCGAAGCGCGCCCTCAAGCTGCGCATCGACGCGCTCCATGCGCTCGGCCGCCACGGCGAGGCCGATGCCGCCGCCAAGGACCTCGCGCGCCGTTTCAGAAGCTGACCAGGCCAAGCTGTACGGCGAGCACGCCGAGCCCCGCCATCGCCGCCAGCGCCACGATCACCGCGACCACGACGATCCCCACTCGTGACTTGCCCGGGGCCGAAGCGGAGCCCGCGGCCGGCGCGGAACCTGCCGTGCTCCCCGCCGCACGCCCGCTCGCCGGCGCCGGCGCCGGCGCGGGCGCCACCTCTTGCGCCCCGGTCCCGCGCGCCCTGGCCTGCGCGGCGATCGCCCGCGCCTGTGCGGCCAGCCCCTTGACCGCGCGCGTCGCGTCGTCGTCGCCCACTGCGCGCATCGTGTCGGCCGTCTCGTCCACCGGCTCGATCGCGTACGGCCGCTCGCCGGCGCCGGCGTCCTCGCGCCCCTCGTGCTGCAGCGCATAGCGCAGCGCCGCCGCCGTCGCGTAGCGGGCGTCGGGCGCGCGCGCGAACGCCTTCATCGTCACCGCCTCGACCCACGCCGGCACGTCCGCGCGCAACGAGCGCAGCGGCGCGGGCGCCCCTTTCCAGATCGCCGTCAGCACCGCCGGCGCACTCTTGCCCGGGTAAGGCACCTTCCCCGTCAGCATCTCGTAGAGGATGATGCCCAGCGAATAGACGTCGGCGCGTCCGTCCACGCGCGGCGTCTCGGTCTGCTCCGGGCTCATGTAATGCGGCGTCCCGAGCAGCGTCCCGGTGCTGGTCGTCTCGCCGGCCTTGTCCATCAGGCGCGCCACGCCGAAGTCGAGCACCTTGACGAAGTCCTCCTGCTTGGCCCGGCGCACCAGGAAGACGTTCTCGGGCTTGAGGTCACGGTGCACGATTCCGCGGCGGTGCGCCGCGTCCAGGCCGTCGGCCACCTGCGCGGCGACGTGCAGCGCGCGCGGCAGCGGGAACGGCCCCACGCGCACGATCTCGGCGCGCAGCTCCACCCCTTCCAGCAACTCCATCACCATGTAGACGACGCCGTCCGCGGCGGTGTCGAAGTCCGACACGTCGATGATGTTCTCGTGGCCGATGTCGTTGACGGCGCGCGCCTCGTTGAAGAAGCGGCGCACCACGTCGGCGCGCTCGGCGTACTGCGGCAGCAGCACCTTCACCGCCACGCGCTTGCCGATACGCTCGTGCACGCCTTCGTAGACGTACCCCATGCCGCCCTTGCCGATCAGGCGCGACAGGCGGAAGGCGCCGAGCGTGCGGCCGACGAGCTCCTGCATCCGACAAAGCCCCCCGCGTGGGTTGGAGACGGCGAGCCGTCCGTCAGAAGTCTATGTTCGTATCGCAGTGCGTGTCGAGCGAGCAGGTCACCGCGAAGCTGCGCGCGCCGCCGTACAGGTACCTATAGATGGCGACCTTGGCGAGCACCTTCTTGCCGTACTCGCGCGACTGCAGCCACGGGATCTCCTCGACGAACTCGTCGACCTCGGGGGCGGAGTGGCGTTTGGCGTCGAGCCAGCGCTCCACGGCCCGCGGCCCGCCGTTGTAGGCCGCCAGCGCGACGACGAGCTGGCCGTGGAACTTCTCGATCAGCTCCTCGAGGTACCAGGCGCCGAACTCGATGCTCAGCTCCGCGTCGAAGAGCGTGTCCACGTCGAAGTCGCGCTTGCCGAGGGCGCGGGCGATGAGCGTGCCGGTGCGCGGCATCACCTGCATCAGGCCGCGCGCGCCGGCGCGCGAGACGACGTACGGATGGAAGGCGCTCTCGGTGTGCATGACGGCCCAGATGACGGCGGGGTCGAGGTCGTGCGCGGCGGCCGCCCGCTCCACCGTGGGCGCGTAGGCGCGCGGGAACATGCGCATCAGCCGGTCCTCGGCGGTGGCCACGGGCAACGGCCCCATCAGCCGGCGCGAGTGGTAGACGTCGCCGACCGCGGCGAAGAGGCGCCCCAGCGTGGGGACGAACTTCGCGTCCACCGGGCCGACGCGATCCGGGGAGAGCGCCGGCGCGGCCGCTGCGGCGGCCGCAGGCTTCACCGGAGAAACGGGCGCACCGGCGGCGGCAGTCACCGCCGAGAGCTTGGGCGGCGCCACGACCGCCCCGCCCCCCGCGCCCGCACCAGGCGACGCCACCGGCAGCGGCGACGCGATCGCCGACGCCGAGACCGACCCCGATCGCGACCCCGCCGCCGAGCCCGACCCCGATGCCGAAGCCGAACCCGACCCCGATGCCGACCCCGACGCCGATGCCGAAGCCGACGCCGACCCCGCGGGCGGCATCGCCGGCGCTTCGTCCGCCACCGCCTCTGGATCCGCCGGAGCCGCGCCGCCCCCCGCGCCGCCCCCCGACGACGACGCCACGGCGCTGCTCTCGCCCGTCCAGCCGCGGCGCGTGACGCTGAGCGGCAGTCCCCAGCCACGCGAAAGCGACAAGCTCATGTACACGCCCATCAGCTCGTCGCGCGCGTCGGCGATGAAGCCGATGCGCCACAGCTCGTAGGCGCGCCCGAGCCCGGGGACCGCGCCGCCGTACTTGGCCGCCGCGGCGGCGAACGCGGCGTCGTCGGCCGGCGCCGGCCGCCCGCCCATCGCGCCGTACGCCTCGTCGCCGTGCCCGAGCGCGCCCAGCAGGTCCGCCAGCTCCGCCGCCCCCGCACCGCCGCCCGCGCCCGACGCCGCCGCCGGACTCGGCACCAGCGACGCTCCGCTGGCCGCGCCGGGGTCGTCGTCGCCCGCGGGCGCGCCCGCCCCTCCGCCCGCCGCCGCCGAGACCGCCCCGTCGGGGTCGGCGTCGGCGTCGTCCGCCCCCGCCTCGGGCGTCACGAGCGCCGCCAGCGCGTCCGCGGTCCCCAGCGGCGGAATCGCCACGCCTAGCGCGCCCAGCCGGCTGCGCGCCATCAGCGCGTAGTACGAGAACGGCGCGCGCAGCACCAGCGCCTGGTAGCCGGCCACGGCGTCGGCACGCGCCCCGCCGCGCTCCGCGGCGCGCGCCGTCCAGTAGCCGCACCGCTCGGTGTCCCAACGCCGCGCCGCGCAGTAATCGGCGAAGGCGCCGCGCGCAGCGGCGAAGCGCCCCTCGCGGAACGCCGCCCAGGCCAGCATCCACGCCACCTCGCCGCCCTTCGGCGAGTCCTTCGCCAGCGGCTCCACGTGACGCCGCATCGCCGCGTACTCGGAGTGCTCGAGGTAGAAGCGCGCCGCCTCCAGCCGCGCCAGCCGCTTGCCGTACGGCGTCTTCGCCTCCGCCACGCGCTTCTCGTAGGCGTCGGCCAGCAGGCCCAGGTCACCGGCACGCGCCTTCGCCCCCGCCAGCACCTCGCGCGCATACTTCTCCGCGCTGGCCGGCGCCGTCGGCACGAGCCCTTCCAGCGCCCGGACCGCCGCCTCCACGTCGCCGGCGCCCAGCCGGTTCAGCGCGCGCTCGAACGCGACGGTCCACGCCAGCTCCGCGGCGGCCGCCGCCGCCGCGCTCTCGGGCCCGGCGTGCGCCGCCGCATCCGCAGGGAGCGGATGCCCGAGCGCGGTGCTCAGCCCGCGACCCGGACCAACGGTGCGCGCGCGCGCGTCGACGTCGTCGGCCAGCGCCGCCAGCTCGTGCTCGCAGGCCTCGTGGGCGCGCAGCCAGCGAAGGTTACGGGCCCGCTCCAGCCGCTCGCCGTCGCTGGCCGCCACGCCGGCCAGGCCGGCGCTCTCCAAACGGTCCAGCTCGTTCGCCGCGAGCGCCGCCAGTGGGCTCATCGGCCAGCGCACCCAGACCGCGCGCCAGGCGTCGGCTGCGGCGGCGCGCGCGCCCTTCCCTTCCAGCGCCTGCGCGAGCGCGAACGTCAGCTCGTCGCGGCGCGGATGCCGAGGAAAGCGCGCCAGCAGATCCTGGTAAGCCGCGACGGCTGCCGCGTAGCGCCCCTCGGCCAAGAGCGCATCGGCGATGCGCAGCCGCGCGCGCGGCACCCAGGGCGACGTCGGAAACTTGTCGACGATCTTCTGCAACGCCAGGCGCGCGTCCGCGTGACGGCCCGCCCAGAACAACGACTCCCCCAGATAGAACTGCGCCGTCGCGGCCAGCGGTCCGGCGGTGGCGCGCCCCAGCGCCGCCGCTGCCTCGGCGTAGCGCCCCTGCTCGTAGCGGATGCGCCCGAGCAGCAGCGCCGCCGCCGGCTGGTCCTTGCGCCGCGCCGGCGTGGCCAGGATCTCGGCGGCCATCGCCGCCGCCTCCTCCAGCGCGCCGTCCAGCTTGCGGGCCCGCGCGTCCAGCAGCGACGGCCCCAGGGGGGGAGTGGCGACCTTGTCCACCCGCGCCGCCGCCGTTGCCGCCCCACCGGGCGCGAGCGCGCCGACGCAGACGGCGACACGCAACCAACTCAGCGGCGCCGCGCTCCGACTCCTCGACCGCCCGAACTGCCTCACGACCCTGGAAAGTTAGCACGCGGTCGGCGACCGGGCCAGAAACGGGCCCGGCGCCCTGCGCAACCTCAGCCCGCGCGCGGCAGGGAGGGCAGCGACGCGACGCGGTACGCGAAGTACAAACCCGCGGCGTGGAAGACAAAGTCCAGCGGCCGCAGCTGCGTGCTGCCGAGCTGCTCCATCACGTAAGCGAGCGTGAAGCCGCGCTCCTCGGCGAGGATGCGCGGCACGAGCAGCCGCGCCATCAGCTCGCCGGCCGCGATGCCCGCCGCCGCCACGCCCACGGCGGCGAGCCCTTCTTTGACGCCCGAGCGCTGGCCGACCAGGCGCAGCCCGAGCCCGGCACCAAAGCCGACGGCCAGCGAGGCCACCGCCCCCACGACTGCCGCCAGCCGCGCATAGATCAGCCACACCAGCGCGCCGCTGGCCGCCCCCAGAAAGGCCCCGACCAGCGCCATCGGCCAGCTCGGCTGCGGCGCGCGCCTACCCGCCGCGCCGGTGCCGGCTCCGCCACCGGCGCGCTCGGTGCCGCCGGCCGGCGGGGCGGGCGTCATGTCGATGGGCGAGACCTCCACCGGCGGCAGTATAACGTGCCCGGTCAGCGGGCGCTGAAGACGTGGCGCGCGATGACCACGCGCTGGATCTGCGAGGTGCCTTCGTAGATCTGCAGGAGCTTGGCGTCGCGCATCAGCTTTTCCACCGGGTACTCCTTCGTGTAGCCGTACCCGCCGAAGACCTGCACCGCGTCGGTCGTCACGCGCATCGCCGCGTCGGCGGCGTAGGCCTTCGCGCAGGCGGAGGCGATGCCCTGCAACCGTCCCTGGTCGACCTCCCAGGCCGCGTTCAGGGTCAACAGCCGGCTCGTCTGATAGGCGATGGCCATCTCCGCGATCATGAACTGGATGGCCTGGTGCTGGGCGATGGGCACACCGAACGTCTTGCGCTCCAGGGCGTAGTTGCGCGACTCGTCGAGCGCGCGGCGGATGACACCCGTGGCGCCGGCGCCGATCCACGGCCGCGACCGGTCGAAGCAGGCCATCGCGATCTTGAAGCCCTGCCCCACCTCGCCGACGATGTTGTCCTTCGTCAGCTTCACGTCCTCGAACAGCACGTCGGACGTGTCGGAGGCGCGCTGCCCCATCTTGTCCTCCTTGCGCCCGGCCGACACGCCCGGCAGGTCGCGCGGGACGACGAAGGCGGTGATGCCCTTGTGCTTGAGGGCGGGGTCGACCGTGGCGAACCCCGTATAGAAGGAGGCGTGGCGGCCGTTGGTGATCCAGCGTTTCTGACCGGTCATGACGAACTCGTTGCCCACCGGGCGCAGGCGCGTGGTCATGGCGGCGACGTCCGACCCCGCCTCGGGCTCCGAGCAGCAGTACGCCGCGAAGATGGGCTCGGACGTGAGCCAGCCGAGCCACTTCTTTTTCTGCTCTTCGCTGCCGGCGACGAGCAGCGGCAGCGTGGCGAGGCTGTTGCCGCCGAGACACGTGTTGAAGCCCATGCACCCGTAGGAGATCTCCTCGTCGACCAGCACGTGGTCGACGCACGACGCGCCGAGCCCGCCGTACGCTTGCGGGACTTCCATGGCGCTGAGGCCGACTTCCCAGGCTTGCTTCAAGGCGTCGGCCGGGAAGACCTCGTCCTTGTCCCAGGCCGCCGCGTTGGGAATGATGACGTCGCGGGCGAACTTGCGGCCGGTCTCGATGAACTTCTTCTGTTCGTCGGTCACGCTGAAGCTGAAAGACATGGTCCTCCGTGGGCCGGGCGCGGAGCCGGCGCACGACGCGCCGCGGCACCCCTGGCGGCGCGCATTCTAGGGATCATGGCGCGCTGCGGCAAGACCGAGCGCTGCAGGTGCACGTGAGCGCGGTCGCGGGCGCGCGCGCGCGTTGCGTCCCGGCGCCGGCGCCGGTAGGGTCGCCCCATGAGCCACGCCGCCGACCCTGTTGCCGTGCCGCCCAAGACCGTGGCTGTCTCGGTGTCCGCCCGCCACGTGCATCTGTCGCGCGCCGACTGCGACCGACTCTTCGGCACGGGCTACGAGCTCGTCCCCGACCGGCCGATCTCACAGCCCGGCCAGTGGGCCGCCGTGGAGAAGCTGAACCTGGTCGGTCCGCGCGGCCGCATCGACGGCGTCCGCATCATCGGCCCGCTGCGCAAGGAGAGCCAGGTCGAGATCGCGCGCACCGACGAGATCAAGCTGGGGCTGGACGCGCCGATCCGCCTGAGCGGCGAGCTCGCGGGGACGCCAGGGCTCGTGCTCGAAGGGCCGCGCGGGCCGGTGCCGATCGACCACGGCGTCATCCAGGCACAGCGCCACATCCACGCTTCGCCCGCCGAAGCGGAGGCGCTCGGCGTCGCCGACCGCGAGGAAGTGCAGGTCCGCGTCACCGACCCGGACGGCGAGCGGTCGCTCGTCTTCGACGACGTGATCGTGCGCGTATCGCCCGATTACGCGCTCGAGATGCACGTCGACACCGACGAGGGCAACGCCTGCGACTGGCAGCCGGGGTTCCGCGGACACGTCATCCGCAAGGGATTTGCGTCGCACAGGTAACCCGCGCGTTTCCGCGCGTACACGCGCGTGAAACCGCGCGCCAGCGTGAAACGTGCGAAAACGCTGGAATGACTCGGAAAGTTTGAAGTCCAACGATCGAACGTTGACGTGACCCCCTTCGAGAGGCTAGGGTCGCCGCTTCCGCCCGGAGCGCTTTCTCCGGCGGAGGAGGTCGGGAGTGCAGCGGCAAGCGACCCTCGGGGAGACAAGCAAAGCACGGCCGGCGGGCGCGTGGTCGCATCGCCGAGCGGCGCGCCTCGGGCTCGCTGGCTCCGCCATCGGTCTCGTGCTGGCGTTCTGCGGCGGCGTCGCGCCCGCCGCGCCGCCCGCCGCCAAGCGCGTCGTCAGCGGCGCGGGCACCGGGCCCACGACGGGGGCCGACGCCGCCGCGGCGGCCGCCGCTGCCGGCGTCGAGAGCAAGTCCGCGAAGGGCGCTGCGACCGCGGACTCCGCCGCGACCCCGGGTACGGCCTATGGCGTGTGCCTGGAGATGCGGTCGCCGGCCGACGCCGCGCGCGTCGTCGCGCGGCTCGCGGCGCGTCACCTGCCGGTGGGCGCGGGCTGGCATTTCGTCGCGCGCCCGTCCGCAGCCTCCGACGCGAGCGCGGCCGACGCCCCGCCCCAGCCTTGCTACGGCGCGTTCGGGCGCGTAGTCGACGCTTGGGCGAGCGCGCTGGCGCTGCGCGCGGACCCGGCGCTAGCGGCCGAAGGCCTGAGCGTCGTGGGCCATCGCGTCGTCGACTTGAGCCCGCTGCGCGCGGCGCCCGCGGCTGCTAGCCTCGCCTCGGCCTCGACAATCACGCCGGTGGCGCTGAAGCCCGGCGCCCTCAAGGTCGGCGCGGCCAAGTCCGGCGCGGCGAAGGCCGGCGCGGCGATGCGCCCCGACGCGCTGACGCTGCCTGGCTCGGGCGCGGCCCCGGGCGACGCCGCCGGCGGCCCGGCGCCGGACCTCGGGCGGCTCCCGGACGTGACGGTGCCGGCCGGCCCGGACCTGCTCGAGGCGCTGCGGCGCGCCGGCAGCGGACCCTGGAGCAGCGGCGGGCCGGCCAGCGTCGGCGTCGTGGCGACCGGCGGGGCCGACGTCTTCGCCACGCCCGACGCCTGGCTTCCGCCGAGTGCGATGGCGCTGGCGCGGCTGGAGCGCTTCGCCCAGGTCGTGGTGACGGGCGGCGAGTTCCGCTGCGACGCCGGCGCCGCGTGCCTGTACTGGTCGCGCGTGCTGTACGGGCCCACCTGGCGGGCGGGCTGGGTGCCTGCGGGCCACGTAGTGCCGGTGAGCCACGGCGTGCGCTCTCCCGACGGTTCGCGCATCGCCTACCTCACGGCGCGTGCGCGCATCCCCTTCACGCCCGCGCCGTTCTACTCGGCGAAGGCCGCGCCCACCAGCGCGCTGACCGACGTATACGATCTGTGGATGTACGACGCCGACGCCGGCGCGTTCGGCCGCGTGGAAACTTTCTCGCTGGCGGCCGGCACGCGCGTCTCGACGCTGCGCTGGGGAAGCGGCAGCGGCGACGCCGGCCTCGCCGTCATGGGCGCCGACAAGGACACGCCCGTCTTCCGCACCACCGCGCACATCGGCCCCGCGAAGAAGTTCACGAAGAAGAAGCGCGCCAAGAAGAAGCCCGCCCCC
>DASYRF010000443.1:0-6386 GCA_036004705.1 Myxococcota bacterium | reverse complement strand
CCGCTGCCGGCGCCTGCGGCGGCGGCCTCGGCGTCGGCCAGCGCCACGGCGCGCTCCAGCAGCTTCAGCGCGTCCGCGCGCTCGCCGCGCCGCGCCAGGACCGCGGCGCCCAGCACGAGCGCCGGCCGGCATTGCGGATCGGCCGGCCGGTCGTAGAGCGGCGCGAGGAGCGCCAGCGCCTCGTCCGCCGCGGCGTCGCCGCGCGCGCGCAGCAGCGCCTGCGCCAGCGCGACGGGGGCCTCGCCGCTCTCCGGGTCGGCCGCCACGGCCGCGCGCAGCTCCTCGACCGCCGCCTCCAGATCGCCCGCCGCGAGCAACGCAAGTCCCAGCTCGAGCGCCGCGCGCCCCCCGTCCGCCGCCGACGCCGATCCCGACGCCGACCCCGCCGCCGACGCCGATCCCGACCCCGACCCCGACCCCGATCCCGACCCCGACCCCGACCCCGACCCCGACCCCGACCCCGACCCCGACCCCGACCCCGACCCCGACGCCGACCCCGCCCCCGCCGCCGAGGCCGACCCCGCCCCCGCCGCCGAGGCGGATGCCGCCGCCGACGCCGACGGCGGCCCCGACGCCAGCGCCCAGACCCCGAGTGCCAGCACGCCCGCCAGTCGCCTCACGCCTCGCCCGGCGCGCCGACCCGTCGCCCGCGTGCTCGTCATTCGCTCGGCTCCTCCGGCGCCGCGCGAAGCCGCACCTCCAGCGTCGCCCCACCCTCGGCCCCCACGGCGGCAACGCCGATCGTTCCGCCCATGGCCTCGACCGCCAGCTTGCAGAACGCCAGCCCCACGCCGGCCCCGCGACGCGCCGCGTGCGACGCGCCCCCGCGCGCACCGGCGTCCGCGCCGCGCACGAACATCTCGAACACACGCGCCCGCTCCGCCTCCGGGATGCCAGGCCCCGCGTCCTTCACGGCGATGCGCACGCGCCCGTCCGCCCCGCCCCCGCCCCCGTTCCCGTTCCCGTTCCCGTTCCCGCCCCCGCCGGCGCTACAGTCCACGTCCGTGTCGCTGCCCCGATCAACGACCACCCGCACGGGCGTCTCGGCGCCCCCGCCGGACGGATGGTGCCGGAGCGCGTTCGACACGAGATTCTCCAGCACGCGCCGCAGCAGCGCCCCATCCGCCAGCACCGCCGGCACGCCCGCCGCCGCCTCCACGCGCACCTCCGTGCCAATCTCACGCGCCTCCAGCGCCACGTCGCGCGCGACCTCGCCCGCCAGACGCGCCGCGTCCAGCCGCTCCGCCTGCACGGGCATCTTCCCCTCCTCCAGCCGCCGCGCGTCCAACAGGTCGCCGATCATCCCCAGCAGCGCGCGCGCCCGCGCGCGGACCGCGGCCAGCACCTCCAGGTCGACCGCCTCCAGGCGGCTACGATCGATCAGGTCCAGCCCGCTCAGCAGCGACGTCGCCGGCGAGCGCAGGTCGTGCACGATCATTCGCGTCAGCGTCTCCTTCGTGCGCTCCAGCCGCGCCAGCGCCGCGACCATCTCGTTGAACGACGCCGCCAGCGCCTCCACCTCCGGGCCGCCCTCGGCGTGCACGCTGGCCGCCAAGTCGCCGCCGCCCACGCGGCGCGTCGCGTCCACCAGACGCCCCAGCGGGCGCGTCACCACGCGCGCCAGCGCCACCGCTCCCGCCGCCCCCAACACCGCCACCAGCGCGACGATCCCCAGCGCCGTGCGCGCCAGGCGCCCCACTTCGTCGTCGAGCCGTGCGGTCGACACCGCGACGCGCGCCAGGCCGATCGTCTCCTCGAAGCCGTCGGGCCCGCGCGGCGGCAAGTTCACCGGATAGGTGCAGACGAACGGCGCCGGACTCCCCGCCGCCGGCGGGCCCGGCGCCGGCGCCGCACGCGTGCGCGCCGCCACGACCTGACCTTCGCCGTCGAGGAACGCCGCCTCCACCACTTCGTCTTCCTCCCAGACGTCGAGGACATTGGCCAGTCGCGCCCGGTCGCCCGCCGCCAGCGCCTCGGCGCCGCGCAGCGCGAGGCTGCGCGCGAGCGTCGTGCCGCGCTCCTCGAACGCCGCGCGCATCGCCGCCGCCTGGCGCCACGCCGAGTAGGCGCCCGCCGTGCCGGCCCCCACCACGACCAGCCCCGCGCACAAGAGCGCGATCCGCACCCAGAGCGTCGTCCTCACGCGCCCGAGTCTACCCGGATCCTCCTGCGGGCGGCGGGCGCCAACTTTGGCCACGGCGGCGCGGGGAAAGCCCCACACCGGCCAAGGGCCCGACATCGCGCCCGTTGTACGGGCGGGCGCGTCGGCCCCACGTGGCCCGGCCCCCACGTGCGGGCTGCCGCCTGCGGCCGAAGCTGAGGCTTCCCGCGTACTTCGCGGCTGGTACGCGGCGTGCTCTAGACGGGGGACAAATGACCCCAACGCCGCTCGCCCGCGTCCTCGCCTTCTTGCTCTCCGCCCTCTTCGCGGCGCTGCCGGCCGCCGCCCATGCCGACGACGCGGCCTCGGCCGGGCGCGTCGCGGTGATCGTCGTCGCCACGACCGACGCCGACGCCGACACGGCCGGCGAGCTCAGCGACGTGCTGGTCGCCACGCTGTCTTCGCGCCCCGCGACGGAGCCGGTGGGACGCGACGAGTTCCTCGCCGCACTGCGCGATGCCGCCGGCTCGGCGGACGAAGCGCTGGTGCGGCGCTGCGTCGACGACCTCCTGTGTCTGGCAAAGGTCGGCGCCGCCCTGGGGGCGCGGCGCGTGCTGGCGGGACGCCTCGGCCACGCCGGAACGCTCTGGCGTTTGACGCTGCGGCTGGTCGAGCCGTCGACGGGCCGCGCGCTGCGCGAAGGCGTGCGCGACGGCGCGAGCCCGGCGGCGATCGCCGGCGCGGTGCCCGCGCTGGTGGACGAGCTGCTGGCCCTGGACCTACGCGCGCGCCTGCTCGTGGAGCCCTCGTCGCCCGGCGCGCTCGTGCTCGTCGACGGCAAGCCCGCCGGCTCCAGCGCACACGTCGAGCTGTACGTGGACCCGGGACGCCACGAGGTCGTCGTGACGAAGGCCGGCATGGAAACGTTCGTGGTGCGGGTCGAGGTGGCCGCCGGCGAGACGCGCACGGTGTCGGCCCCGCTGCGCCCGCCCTCGGAGGCGCACTGGTACACGCGCTGGTGGCTGTGGACCGGCGTGGCGGTCGTCGCCGGCGGCGCCGCCACCGCCGCCTACCTGCTCACGCGGCACGACCCGCTGCGCGACGCGGACTTCTACTACCGCATCGGAGACCCGCGATGACCACCATGGCCCCGTTCCGCGCCTGCGCCCGCGCCCGCACCGCGCGCGCCACGCTCGCCGCCTGCGCCACCCGCACCGCCGTCGCCGCCGCCGCGCTCGCCGCCGCCGCGTGCTTGGCCCTTGCGGCCGGCTGCGGCCCGTTCCCTTACGACGGCCGCACCGGGCTGCGCATGCGCTTCGAGAGCGACCTGCCCTGGGGCGCCGCCGACACCTTGCGCGTGTGGTTCACGACGCCCGCCGGCACCGTGCTCGGCTCCATGCAGCAAGACCTCGACCTCGACATGAGCACGTTCGGCGCCTGGGGCTTCACCGTGGACGCCTACGCCGGCGACGTCACGCCCGGGCAGCTCGTCATCAACGCCGAGGCACGCGCCGCCGGGACGGTGCTGGCAACCGGCACCGCCGACGCCACGCTCGTCTCCAACCGCATCTCCGAGGTGACGGTGCTGCTCGTTCCCACCACGCCTGACGCGCCGACGCTCACCGCCCCGCTGACCGTCACCAGCGCGCCCACCGTCACGCTCAGCGGCACCAGCGTGCGCGGCGCCATCGTCCGCATCAGCGGCGGGCTCGTCACGCAGAATACCCCCGTCATCGACGCCTTCGACGGCTCCTTTAACCTGGACGTGGCGCTGCGGCCCAACGCCGTCAACACCTTCGTCGCCGTGGCGGTCGGCACCACCGGCGCCGAGAGCGCCCCCAGCGCGCCCGTCGTGGTCGTGCACGACGACCTTCCGCCCGACCCACCCGTCCTCGACCCGCTCCCCAGCGTCACCGGCACGCCGTCGGTGCCGCTGAGCGGCACGACCGAGGCGGGCGCGCACGTCGACGTCACCGGCGGCGCCGCCGCCGCCAGCGCCGACGCCGGGACGGACGGGCGCTTCGTCGCGGCCGTGAACCTGGTGCCCGACACGACCAATACGCTGGAGGTCACCGCCACCGACGCCGCCGGCAACGTGTCCGCACCCGCCACCGCCGTCATCGAGCACCGCACCGGCTCCGTGTCGGTCGACCCGCTGCCGCCCTACACGAACCTGCCGTCGGTGGTCGTCACCGGCACCGCCGCCTCGTTCGGCACGCCCATCGAGATCACCGGCGGTGCCGCCGTCGCCAGCGGGCCTTCCGACGCCGCGGACGGCAGCTTCGCCGTCAGCGTTCCGCTCATCACGAACATGGTGAACATGCTCGACGTGCACGAGATGGGGTCGGCGGCGGGCGGGGTGGTCGTCACCATCACGCACGACGACATTGCGCCGCCCCCCCCCACGGTCAACCCGCCGGCCACGCCCACCAGCGCGGTCATGGCGACCATCGACGGCAGCGGCGAAGCGGGCGCGATGATCGACCTGACGCGCACGGCGCCCTCCGCCTTCAGCGGCGCCGCCACCGTCGACAGCACCGGCGCCTTCTTCGTGCCGGTCGACCTTGCCCCGAACGCCACGAACACGTTCGTGCTCACCCAGACCGATCTCGCGGGCAACGTGTCGGTGGCGACGATGCCCGTCGACATCGTGCAGGACAGCACCACGCCCGATCCGCCGGCCATCACCGCGCCGCCGCCCGGCACGAACTACACCAACCTGCCGTCGGTGATGGTCAGCGGCAACGTGGCCAATCCGGGCGCCGGCGTCATGGCGGTGGTGCGCCGCGACGGCACGGAGATCGCCTCCACGGGCGCCGACGTCACCTCCGGCGCCTTCACCGTGACCGTGACGTTGAACCCCAACACGACCAACACGCTGGAAGTGTTCTCGCGCGTCGGCGCGAGCGACAGCGGCGTGGCCATCGTGACCGTGATCCACGACGACGTCGCGCCGGCGCTGCCTGTCGGCGCGCTCATCACCGCCACCGTCAGCTCCTGCTTGCTGTCGACCACGGCCACCGTCACCGGCTCGGCGGGCGCGGTCGAGGCCGGCGCACGCGTGGTGATCGATCCCCCCGCCGGCGGCGCCACCGTGGAGACCACCGCCAGCGCGACCGGCTCCTTCACCCGGACCGTCAACGTCGGAAGCCTTCCCTGTAACAGCAGCGTGACCGTCACTGCCTTCGACGCCGCGGGGAACATGAGCCCCGCGCTGTCGGAGCCCATCGACTAAGGAGGAACAGGATGTCCCGCACCAGCACCCTCTTGACCGGCCTCGCCGTCGCCCTCGCGGCGCTGGCGGGCGGCTGCACCCACGACAAGGACGCGCCGCCGCCGCCGGCCGTGGACGCGCTGACCTCGCCGACCAACCAGAACCCCGTCACCCTCACCGGCACCACCGAGGCAGGCGCCGCGGTGGACGTCAGCGGCGGCGCCGCGGCCGCCCTGGCCATCGCCGGCGCCGACGGCTCGTTCGCCGTCGACGTCATGCTGAACGCCGACGCCGACAACACGCTCGCGGTCACGGCGACGGACGAGGCCGGCAACGTGAGCGCCGCCACCACGGTGCTCGTGACCCACGACGGCACCGCGCCCGCGGCGCCGATGGTCGATCCCGTCGCCTCGCCCACGCCCTTCACGACGGTGACGGTGAGCGGCACCGCCGAGGCCGGCGCCGCCATCGACATCGCCGGCGCCGCCGCCCCGGTCAGCGCCACGGCCGACGCCAGCGGCGCCTTCAGCGCGGACGTGGACCTCGACGTCGCGACCGACCCCAGCGACAACATGCTGGAGGTGACCGCGACCGACGCCGCCGGGAACGTCAGCGCGGCGGCGACGCTGACCGTCACCTTCGACTCGACCGCGCTCGCGCCACCCGTCGTCGACGCGATGCCTGCCTTCACGAACCTGCCCCTGCTGACGGTCACCGGGACGGCCTTCGCCGGCGCCACCGTCAGCATCACCGGCGGGCTCCTGGGCGCCTCCGGCCCCGTGGCCGCGAACGGCTCGTTCTCGGTGGACGTGGCGCTGGCGCTCGACGTCGTCAACACGCTGTCGGTGACCGCCTTCACCGGCACTCAGGTCAGCGCGCCCGTGTTCGTCATCGTCACGCACGACGACGTCGCGCCGCTCGCCGTCATGCTCAACCCCGTGACCTCGCCCACGGGAGCGGACAACCAGGACCTCTCGGGCACCGGCGAGCCCAACGCCACGATCAACGTCGCCGGCGGCGCGTCCGCCGCCAGCACCACCGCGGACGCGGCGGGCAACTGGCTGGTGAACG
>DASYRF010000442.1:0-16387 GCA_036004705.1 Myxococcota bacterium | reverse complement strand
CACGTTGAAGCTGGCGAAGGCCTACGAGGCGGAGCTGGCGGACGTGGAGCGCGCCGAGACGACGTACCGGCGCGTGCTGGCGATCGACGCCGGCGAGTCCGAAGCGCTCGTCGCGCTGGACCGCATCTACGATTCCACCGGGGAGGACCCGCGGCTGGCGGAGATCCTCCGCAAGCGGGTCGAGATCACGCAGGACAAGGAAGAGCGCGCCGAGCTGCGCATGCGGCTCGGGAACCTGCTCGCCACCAAGCTCGGCGACACCGCGGGCGCCGTGGCGCAGTACCAGGCCATCGTCGAGGCCGACGCCGCCCACAACGACGCGCTGGCGGCGCTGGAGGCCATCTTCCAGGCGACGGAGGAGTGGCCGCGCCTCTACGCCGTGCACGAGAAGCAGGTGGCGAATGCGCTAGGGGACGACGCCCAGGCGGCGATCCTGTCGAAGATGGCCGACCTGGCCGCCTATCGGCTGGGGAAGGTCGGCGAAGCGATCGACCTGTGGCGCAAGGTGCTAGACCTCGCCGGCGAGGAGCAGAACGCGCTGCAGGCGGTGGAGGCGTTGTACGAGCAGACGGAGCGCTGGAAGGACGTCGTCGACGCGCTCGAGCGCCAGGTGATGGTGGTCGAGGACGAGGGGTTGCGGGCGAAGCTGTACACGAAGATGGGCCGCGTGTGGGGCGAGAAGCTCCACAAGGAGCGCCAGGCGCTGGACGCGTGGCGCGAGGTTCTGGCGCTGGAGCCGGACAACCTGGGCGCGCTCAAAGCCGTCGCCGCCATCTACAAGAACACCGAGGCGTGGGAAGAGCTCAACGAGACCCTGGAGAAGATGATCCGCATCGGCTCGCAGTCGATGGGAGACGACGAGATCATGGAGCTTTGGGCGCGGCGCGGCGATCTGCTCGCGCAAGTGCTCATGCGCCCGCAGGACGCCATCGACTGCTGGACGCAAGTCCTCGACATCCAGCCGAACATGCTGCGCGCCATCAGCGCGCTGGAGGAGCTCTACACCCAGGAGGCGATGTGGCCGGAGACGGTGCGCATCCTGGAGCGCAAGGCGGAGCTGATCGCCGACCCGGCGCAGAAGATCGCCGTTTATCTACAGATCGCCGGGATCTGGGACGACAAGATCGGCGAGCGGGAGAAGGGCGCGTCCAGCTACGAGAAGATTCTCGAGCTCGACCCGGCGCACAGCGAGGCGAGCCGCGCGCTGGAGCAGATCTACCAGGACAGCTCCGACTGGCAGGCGCTGATCCAGCTGTTGCTGAACCGCATCGACCACGTGGACGAGGGGGCGCCCCGCGTGGAAATTCTCCAGCGCGTCGCCGGCATCTACGAGCGCGAGATGCTCGACGCCGACAACGCGATGGAGATCCTGAAGCTCGCGTTCCAGATGGACTACGAGAACGACACGACCGCGAGCGAGATCGAGCGGCTAGCGCAGGCCACCGGCAAGTGGGCGGAGCTGATCCAGGAGTACACCGCGGTGGTGCAGGCGAGCGAGGAGGACCCCGAGACGCAGGTCAACCTCGGCAACAAGATCGCCCGCTGGTACGGCGAGCAGCTCTCGCAGCCCGAGGTCGCCATCCAGTGGTACCAGTTCGTGCTGTCGAAGGACGCGAACAACCTGGAGGCGCTCGACGCGCTCGACGGGCTGTTCAGGCGCACCAAGCGCTGGCCGGAGCTGGTGAGCGTGCTCGACCGGCGCGCGCGGCTGACGAAGGACCCGGAGGAGCAGCGCGACGCCTGGTGCCGGCTGGCGGAGGTGTACGAGGAGCAGCTGCAGCGGCCGCTCGACGCGATCCAGGCGTACCGCACGGCGCTGCTGGTCGACCGCGAGAACCTCGACACGCTCGGCGCGCTGGAGCGGCTGTACCGGGGCCAGCAGTCGTGGGAGCAGCTCATCGAGATCCTCGAGGCGAAGGCCAAGGCGACGGTTGACCAGGACGACCTGGTGGCGATCCGTCAAGACGTCGCCGACCTGTGGGAGGACCAGCTCAACAGCCTGGACAACGCCATCGAGAGCTACAGCCAGCTCATCGCCATCGATCCCACGAACGTGAAGGCGCTGCGCTCGCTGGAGCGGCTCTACACGCGCACCGAGAAGTGGGACCAGCTCATCAAGATCATCGACCTCGCCCTGGAGGTGGTCGACAACGACTCCGAGAAGGTAGAGCTGCTGGCGCGCAAGGCGGCGCTCTGGGAAGAGGAGTTCAAGAAGATCGACCAGGCGACCGAGTGCTACGAGAAGATCCTGTCGATCGAGCAGGCGAACCAGCCCGCCTTCCGCGCGCTGGAGCGCCTCTACCGGCAGCTGAGCCGCTGGCCGGACTTGCTGGAGTTGTACCGCAACCGCATCTTCGCCATCCAGGACAACGCCGAGATTCTCGACAACTACCTGCAGATCGGCACCATCCAGAGCGAGCGTCTCGGTGAAGACGCCCAGGCCATCGAGGCCTTCACCTCGATGCTGGACATCGATCCCGACTCGGTTCCGGCGCTCGACTGGCTGAGCCGCCTCTACGAGAAGTCGGGCGAGGACGACCGCGCGCTGGAGTACATGAACCGGCTGGTGGACCTGCTCGAGGACCCGAAGCAGCGGGTCGAGCTGTACTACCGGATGGGGAAGATCTACGAGGAGCGGCTGCACGACGTCGACGCCGCCATCGCCAAGTACCAGTTCGCGAGCGACGTCGACCCGACGTACATCCCGGTGGCGAAGGCGCTGGTGGAAATCTACAAGCAGCGCGAAGACTGGGACAACGCCGTCCTCATCCTCAAGCAGCAGGAGCAGCACACCGCCGACACCGAGGAGAAGTCGCATCTGTTGTTCGAGGTCGGCGAGCTGTACCGCGGCAAGCTGTACAGCGAGGCGCAGGCGCAGGAGCAGTACGAGAAGGCCGTGCAGCTGAATCCGCAGTCCGTCGAGGCGGCGGCACCGCTGAGCGACATCTACTTCGGGCGGGAGATGTGGGCACCGGCGGAGCCGCTGCTGGATCTATTGACGGCGGCGGGGCGGCGCGCCGGCAGCCGCACCAAAGAGGCGTCGGAGCAGCTCAACACGTGGCATTACCGGTTGGCGGTCACGGCCGACAAGCTCACCAAGTTCGACAAGGCCGACGAACAGTTCCGTTACGCGTACGAGCTGAACGCGCAACACCTGCCTACGCTGGTCGGGCTGGCGGACCTCTACTACCGCACCGAGCAGTGGGACAAGTCGTTCAAGCTCTTCCAGACCGTGCTGGTTCATCACCGTGACGCCCAGTCGCCGGAGGAGATCGTCGAGATCTTCTACAAGCTCGGCAACATCAAGCTGAAGCTCGGCGAGAAGCGCAAAGCGCTGAACATGTACGAGAAGGCGCTGGAGGTGAACCCGCATCACGGCGGGACCCTCGACGCCATCATCGACCTCTACGAGAAGGCGAACGACTGGGAGAACGTCATCAACTACAAGCGCAGCAAGGTGGAAGCTGCGACCAACGAGGGCGAGCGCTTCACTCTGCTGATGGAGATCGGCGACATCTGGCACGAGAAGCTCAAGAACGTGCCGAAGGCCATCCAGAGCTACACCGACGCGCTCGACCAGGATCCCGCGAACCGCAACGCCCTGATGAAGCTGATGGGGCTGTACACCGAGTCGCGTCAGTGGAAGAAGGCGATCGACGTCATGGAGAAGATCGCCGAGCTGGAGCAGGACCCGAAGCGCCGGTCGAAGTACTGGTACGCCGTGGCGACGATCTACCGCGACGAGCTGAAGCAGCCGGACGAGAGCGTGGACTTCTTCAACAAGTCGCTCGACGACGACGTCGACTTCCTGAAGGCGTTCGAGGCCATCGACACGATCTTCACCGGCAAGAAGGACTGGAAGAACCTCGAGCGCAACTACCGCAAGATGATCAAGCGCGTGCCCCAGGAGAACAAGGATCTGCAGATCATGCTCTGGCACGGCCTGGGCGAGATCTACCGCAGCCGCATGGGGCAGCAGGAGAGCGCGGCCACGGCGTTCGAGGTGGCGTCGAGCCTCGATCCGAACAACGTCGTGCGCCACGAGATCCTGGCGGAGCTCTGGAGCAACGATCCGGAGAAGTGGGAGAAGGCGGTGGGGCGCCACCACATCCTCATCGGGCTCAACCCGAACCGGGTCGAGTCGTTCAAGTCGCTCTACCAGATCTACATGAACTCGCAGCAGTACGACAAAGCGTTCTGCGTGGCGGGAACCTTGAAGTTCCTGCGCCAGGCGCCGCCCGACGCCGAGTCGTTCTACGAGCAGTACAAGCAGAAGGGGCTGGTGCGGGCCAAGCGGCGTCTCGACGCCGAGATGTGGCGCAAGGGCATCGTTCACAAGAACGAAAACCCCTTCATCGGGGCGGTGTTCGGGCTCATCGGCCCGGCGGTGGCGGGCCTGTACCGCAAGGAGCTGAAGCGCTACGTGAAGAAGAAGGAGCGGGTGGACCTGGCGACGAGCCCGCTGACGTTCTGCCGCTACTTCAGCTATGTGGCGCAGACCCTGGGCGTCGTGGTGCCGGAGCTGTACCACAAGCCCGGATCCATGGGACTCAACTTCCTCAACACCGAGCTGGCGGTGCCGGTCATCGTGGTCGGCGACGACATGCTGCAGGGCCGGACGGAGAAGGAGCTGGTCTTCCTCATCGCCAAGCACCTGACCTACATGCGGCCGGAGTACTACCTCATCCGGGCGCTGGAGATGCAGACGCTCACGCTCAAGGCCATCTTCCTGGCGACGCTGAAGATCATCATCCCGTCGGCGAACCCGCCGCCGCAGGATGCACAGGCGGTGGCGCAGGTGCTGCCGGTCATCCAGAAGACCGTTCCGCCGACCGTGATGGGCCAGGTCAAGAAGATCCTGGAGCACTTCCTACAGGCGAACGCTGCGGTCGACCTCAGCCGTTGGATGGAGCACGCCGAGCTGACCGCGAACCGCGTGGGTTACATCCTGTGCGGTGACCTGGAACAGAGCGCGCACACCATCCAGACCGAGGCGACACCGCTGTCGAGCATGACGGTGAAGGACAAGGTGCAGGACCTGGTGCAGTATTCGATCAGCGAGGAGTACCTCAAGGTCCGCGCCGCGCTCGGGATGAGCATCACCGGCTAGCCGGCCAGGTGGGCGGCACCCTCTACGTCGTCGCCACGCCCATCGGGAACCGGGAGGACCTGTCTCCGCGGGCGGCGCGCATCCTCTGCACGGCGGCGACCGTGTACGCCGAGGACACGCGCAGCCTGGCGAGGCTGGGCGCCACCGTCGCCGGGGTCGTGCGCTCGCTGTTCGACCACAACGAAGCGGCGCGGGTGGAAGAGGTGCTGGCGCGGCTGACGGCGGGCGAGGACGTCGCGCTGGTGAGCGAGGCGGGTACGCCGGGGGTGAGCGACCCGGGTTTTCGGGTCGTGCGCGCGGCCGTGGAGGCGGGGCTGCGCGTGGCGGCGGTGCCGGGCCCGAGCGCGGTCGTGGCGGCGCTGGTAGTCTCGGGCCTGCCGACGGACGCGTTTCGCTTCGGCGGCTTCTTGCCGCGCACCAGCGCCGAGCGGCGGCGCGTTCTGCGAGACGTGGAACGGGAGCGGGCGACGCTCGTCTGGTTCGATTCGCCGCACCGGATCGGCGACACGCTGGCGGACGTGGAGGCGGTGCTGGGGGATCGGCCGGTGGCGGTGGCGCGCGAGCTAACGAAGCTGCACGAGACCGTGTACCGGGGGCGCGCGTCGGAGGTGCGTGCGGCGCTAGGTGAGACGGTGAAGGGCGAGGTGACGCTGGTGGTCGGCGGGCGCCTCGAGGAGGGCGCGACGGCGGAGGCGCAAGCCGCCGCGCTGGCGGAGGCGGTCCGGGCGGCGCTGGCGCGGGGCGCCAGCGTGAAGGACGCCGCGGACGAAGCGGCGGGTACGCTGGGCGTGCCGCGCAAAGCGGCCTACCGCCTGGCGCTGCGGCTGTCGAGACGTGGCTAACATGGAGGCGGAAAAGGGCGGTTCCGCCGCCCCGCCGACGGGGTCCGGGGGCGGAGGCGGAAGAGGCGGCTTGGCCGCCCCGCCGACGGCCCCCGGGCCAAAATGGAGGACGCATGAAATGGGTGTTGATCGGCGTGGGCGCGCTGGTGCTGCTCGTGGGCGTGGTCGTGGCCGTGGGGTACGCCTTGCCGAAGGCGCACGTGGCCTCGGTGACGGCCGCCTACAAGCAGGCGCCTGAAGCCGTTTGGGCGGTGGTCTCGGACTTCGCGTCCTGGCCGTCGTGGAACGCGCGCATCAAATCGATGAGCCGCCTTCCCGATCGAGACGGCCACCCGCTGTGGAGCATGTCGGACGGCGACATGGAGATGCCGAGCGAGGTCATGGAGATGACCGCGCCCGCAGGCGGGAATCCAGGCCGAATCGTCACGCGCATCCCGCCCGACGCCGGGCTCGCCTTCAGCGGCACGTGGACCTGGGAGATCGCGCCCGCGCCCGGTGGCGGCACGGCCGTGACCGTCACCGAGAGCGGTGAAGTCTACAATCCGGTGTTCCGTTTCATGGCGCGGTTCGTGATGGGCTACGCGGGCACCGCCACCGGCTACCTGAAGGCGCTGGGCACGAAGCTCGGGGAGAACGTGACGCCGGCGGCCAAGACCTGAGCGGGGCGCACGGCCGCCGAGGCGCGTCGCGCCTGCGCGCCCGTCGCGCCGCCGGAGCCGCTCTTTCCGGCTCGCCGCGCTAGAACTTGAGCACGGCCGTCCCCATCAGCGTGAAGACCGAATTCTCCTCGATCTTGAAGCGGCGGCCGGGGAGGTCGAAGACCGGCTGGAAGTTGGGGTTGCACTCGTAGACGCCGGAGCCGTTGTCGTACATCGCCGGCGTGCACTCGTCGACCACACCGTCGTTGCCGTCGATCTTGCGGTTGCCGCTGTCGATGCCCGCGTCGCCGAACGTGAGGAAATGCTCCTGCACCGTGCGGAACAGCGCCGTCACGCCGATGTACGCCGTGACGTGTGGCGGCGCCAACGGCACGTGCAGGTTCAGCGTGAAATGACCTTCCCAGGCGAGGTGCTGCTCGACGTCGGTGACGCCGTCGAAGGGGATGGACGGCACCATGACGTCGGGTGTCGCCGGATCGGCGTCGTGGTCGACTGGCGCGTCGGCACAGTTCTGGTCGGCGTCGCGCGCCGCGTGGATGGAGGCGTCGTAGAGGTCCCCCTCGCCGGCGCGCGTGTACGGTCCCGCCAGGGCGGGGATCTCGCAGGGGTCCTTCTCGCCGATGAAGTCGAACAGCTCGGAGTAGTCACGCCCCTCGCTCGTGTAGGAGATTCGCAGCCCGAGGTCGAACGACAGCTTCAGGCCGTTCTCCTTGTTCTCGATCGGAACGATCTCGATGCCCCAGGCCACCGCGCCCGTCATCCCCGGCGACCACGTCCGTTGCCCGCTGCCGGGGAAGTGCGTGTCCTGGAAAACCGAGTCGCGGATGGGGAACTCCGCCTCGTAGCGCAATCCGCTGTAGGGCTCGAGATAGGCGAAGCGTTTGGAGAAGTTCATCCAGCCGGCGAGCTTGAAGGTGCCGCGCCCCATGCCCTTGTTGTCCACGCGCGCCACGGTCCCCGACGGCAGCGTGGAGCCGAAGCCGATCGTCCAGAAGGACTTGGACGGATCGCGATCCTGGTTGAAGAGCCCCAGCTCAAGCCCGACGAACAGGTCCCCCAACCCGGAGCGCTCCTTCGTCGCTTCGCCGCCGTCGAGCCGCCCGGTGCCGCCGGTGGTCTCGTCGTTCAGCAGCCCGTCGCGCTCCAGGGAGGTCGGGTTGATCGGCATGCAGGCGCCGCCGATGCGCGACCCGCAGGGCGCCGCCGAGTTGGGCGTCAGGCGGCGCGTCGACTCCAGGTAGATCGGGATCTTCACCAATAGGTTGAGGTCGGGCGCGAGGCCGATCCGCGGGGCGATCTCGACGCCGGCGTCGACGCGATCCCAGCGCAGGTCATTGTAGGTGGTGATGCGGCTGTCGGAGCTGGCGGCGGTGCAGGGAATGAGCGAGCCGTCTCCGTCCGCGTCGCGCCGCTCGATGCACCCTTCGCGCACGATCTTCGCCCGGTATAGCGTGCGGAAGAAGCTCACGCCCAAGTCGATGTCGATCGGATCGCCCTTGTCGAACGCGTCGATGACGTCGGTGCTCTCCGCAGCCCGCGCCACGCCGCCGCCGGCCTCCAGTGTGCCGGCCGCGACCACGAGCGCGCACGCCATCTCGGCTGGGCGCAACCACGGGACGAGGGGGGGACACCTCATGGGGCAGGGCTCCGTTCGCGGTGATAGCGGTGCTTTTGCAGCAGGTTATCCCGCCGTCGCGTCCACGGTCAAGCGCGCGACGACTGGCCCACCGCGGCGCCGGCGGGTCGCATCCGCCACGCGCGTCTCGGACGCCGGGCGGTGGAGGCCTGCCCGGCGCTCGCCTCACTCGCCTTCGCGCAGCCCCAGCTCCTTCATCTTCGTCTGCAGGGACTTTCGCGAAATGCCCAGCTTCTTGGCGGCGTGCGTCACGTTGCCGCCGGTCTCCTCCAGTGCCCGCACGATCAGGTCGCGTTCCAGGCGCACGGTGGCGTCCCGGACGATCTGCTTCATGCCGCCGGGCGCGCCGGCCGCCCCGCGCGCCAGCTCTTCCAGGTCCAGGGATTGCGAGGGCGCCGGCGCCGCGCCGGCGCTCGGCTCCGCCCCGGGCGCCGCGCGCCGGATCTCGGGCGGCAAGTCGGCCAGCCGCAGCTGATCCCCCTCGGCGAAGAGGATCGTACGCTCCATCACGTTCTCCAGCTCGCGGATGTTGCCAGGCCACGGATAGGCGCGCAGCGCCGTCACCGCCGCCTCGTCCACACCCGCAATCGCCTTGCCCAGGCGCGCGTTGAACTTCTCCACGAAGTGCGCCACGAGCTGCGGAATGTCGGCGGGCCGGTCGCGCAGCGCCGGCATCGTCACGCGCACGACGTTGAGCCGGTAGTAGAGGTCCTCGCGGAAGCGCGCCGCCGCCACTTCCGCCTCCAGCTCGCGGTTGGTGGCGGCGATGAGGCGCACGTCCACGCGGAGGCTCTGCAGTCCGCCGACGCGCTCGAATTCGCCCTCCTGCAGAACGCGCAGTAGCTTGACCTGCATCTCCACCGGGATCTCGCCGATCTCGTCGAGGAAGAGGGTCCCCTGGTCGGCCAGCTCGAAGCGTCCCGGCTTGGAGTTCACGGCCCCGGTGAAGGCGCCCTTCTCGTAGCCGAAGAGCTCGCTCTCCATCAGGTCCTTCGGGATGGCGGCGCAGTTGATCTTGATGAACGCCTTGGCCGCGCGGTCGCCGTGGCGGTGCAGGGCCTTGGCCACCAGCTCCTTGCCGGTGCCGCTCTCGCCGGTGATGAGCACCGTCGTAGGCGACGAGGCGACCTTCTCGATGATCTCGAAGACGGCGCGCATCTCCGGGCCCTCGCCGATCATCCCCAGCTTCGCGCCCCAGCCGGCCGACGCGGGCAGCTGCACCGGGCGGGCGTCGCGGCGCGCCAGGGCGCGGTGGTCCACCGCCTTGCGCACCACCGCACGCATCTCCGCCTGCTCGAACGGCTTGGTGATGTAGTCGAAGGCCCCCGCCTTGAGCGCCTCCACGGCGGTGTCGACCGTGCCGTGTGCCGTGATGATGATGACCGGAAGGTCGGGATACGACCCGAGCAGCCGCTTCAGCAGCGCCATCCCGTCCAAGCGTGGCATGCGCAGGTCGGTGATGATCGCGTCGGGGAGCCCTTCCGCAACCAGCTCCATCGCCTGGTCGCCGTCGGCCGCCTCGCGAACCTCGAAGCCGTCGCGGCGCAGCATCGCCCCCAGCACGCGCCGTACGTTCACCTCGTCGTCGACGATCACGATCTCGCCGCGCTGCTCGGCCATGTCTCCCCGTCTCGCCGGATGCGGGCGGTTCGCCGCCGTTACGCCGCCGCCTGCTTGGCGGCCCCTTTGACGCCGGGCGCGGACGGCGCAGCCGGCTCCATGCCGGGCCGCGCCGGGAGCCGCACCGTGAAGGTGGCGCCCTTGCCCGGCGTGCTCTCCACGATGATTCGCCCGCCGTGATGCTCCACGATCCGCTGGCTGATGGGAAGCCCCAGCCCGGTGCCGCCCTCCTTGGTGGTGTGGAACGGCACGAACATCTTCTCCAGCTGTGAGGGGTCGATGCCGGGACCGTCGTCGGTGAAGGCGACCTCGACGGCCGGCGGAGTGCCGGCGCGCTGCCACAGGCGCGTGGAGATTCGCAGCCTGCCCCGGCGGCCCGTCTCGGCCACGGCCTCCTTGGCGTTGAGCGCGAGGTTCAGAAACACTTGCCGGAGCTGCTCGGCGTCGCCCGGCACCGGCGGCAGCCCGTCGGCCAAGTCCAGCTCGATGGCCAGCGCCTCGGCCATGGCGGCGCGCTCGAGGATCGAAACGGTGCGGCGCACGACGCCGGCCACGTCGACCGGCTCTTCAACCTTGCGCCCGTACGGGCGGGCGTAGTCAAGGAACTGCGACACCACCGAGTCGAGGCGGTTCACTTCCTCGACGATGATGTCGAGGAACTCGCCCTCGTCGGCGGACAGTCCCTCGCCGCTGGTGGAGACGAGCTGCGCGGCGCCCTTGATCGCCGACAGCGGATTCTTGATCTCGTGGGCGAGTCCCGCGGCCATCTCGCCGAGCGCCGCCAGGCGGTCGCGCTCGCGGATGCGGCGCACCGATTCGGAGTTCTGGATGGCGATGGTGGCCTGCGTGGCGACCTCGACGAGCATCCCCTGCTCCGCCTCAGAATAGGCCTCCTTCACGCGGTCGTCGCCCAGCGCCATGAAGCCGAGCACGCGGCCGTCGGCGGCGAAGGGGATGACCACCGAGGCATTGAGCGTCTTCATCGTCGTCTCGACGAGCGCGATGGCCTCGATGCCGGTGGGGGTGCCGCGGCGGCGACGCTGCGCAGCGGTGCGGCGCTCGCGGGCCACGTCCTCAGCGGAGAGCGGCCCGCCGGAGCGCAGGCGGTCGTGGAAGGGGCGGACGGCCAGCACCTCCAGGCGCTCGGGTGGGGGAGGGCCGACCGCGCCGCCCAGCACGAAGGTGCTGCCGTCGTCCGAGGGCACGTAGACGGCGGCGTGGCTGACGCGGCGCGATTCTTCGAGCGTATGGAGGATGGCTCGCACTCCGGTGGAGACGTCGACGGTGCGGGCGAGGTCGCGGCGCAGGCGCTGGAGGTCCTGCGACAGGTGGAACTTTTCGGAGAAGAGGATGCGGTTGACGGCGGTCTCGACGCGCAGCCGCACCGGGTCGAAGAGGATGAGGATTACGAACGAGGCGACGACGGTGTTGAAGAAGAAGAGCGCCGATCCGCTCGGCACCCAGAACGTCAGCACGGCGTACATCGTGGCCAGCAGGATGGAGAGGATGGCGAGCACGACGCCCTTGCCGAGCAGCTCTTCCAGGTCGAGCAGGCGGTAGAGCAGGAGCGCCTGGGAAACGAAGTAGAGGTAGACGATCTCGAACACGTTGCCGATCGAGGGTGAGACGACGCCGATGTTGGGCAGAAAGTCGGTGAGCACTAGCAGCGCCGTGACGGTACCGCCCCAGAACAGGTACTTCAGGCGGAGGGCCTCGCGGCGCGAGCCGGCGGTGTCGGCGCGGCGCCACAGCGAGAAGAGGCAGAACGCCACCGAGCCGAAGACGAGCAGGATGCCCAGCCCGGCGAGGACGCGCGAACGGTAGAGCGGCGTGGCGACGGCGATGGCGAAGGCGATGGAGGGCAGGAGGATGAGCCCCCGACGGACGCGTACCTCGGAATTGGTCTCTCCCACGAACGGGATGAAGAACCAGGAGAGGGCGACGGGCAGGGCGGAGACGGCGAAGAGGGCCACGCGGCGCCACGGGCCGACGTCGCCGGCGGCGTGCATGACGAAGGTCGTTGCGTGCCAAACGAAGAGGGTCAGGTTGAGCGCGGCGAAGCGGAGCTGCAGGCGGTGGGCGCGGGTGCGCAGGACCGCAGAGATGGCCAGCGCCAGGGTGATGATGGCGGCAAGGAGAGACGTCTGGGTCTGGATATCCATTCGATTTGGATAGTATAGCAACAGGCTGGACGGGGGGCGGGGGGCGGGCGGCAAGCCATGGACGTGAACGAGCGGCTGCGTGAATTGCCTGCCGTGGACGAGGTGCTGCGCCGCGCGGCGGTGCAGGGGCTCGTGCAGCGGCACGGGCGCGTCGTGGTGCGCGACGCGGTGCGCAGCCTGATCGAGGCGCGGCGCCGTGCGCTGCTGGCGCTGCCCCCCGGGACGGAGCCGGCGGAAGCGGCCAAGCCAGACGCAGGCGCGGAGCTTGACGCCGCGGAGATCGCGCGCGCGCTGGAGCGGCGGGCGGTGCCGTCGCTGCGCGCGGTCGTGAACGCGACGGGCGTGGTGCTGCACACCAACCTGGGACGCGCGCCGCTGGCGGAGCGCGCGCTGGAGCGCGTGCGCGCGGTGGCGGGAAGCTACAGCACGCTGGAATGGGAAGCCGACTCGGGCGCGCGCGGGCGGCGCGAGGCACATGTGCGCGCGCTGCTGCGCGTACTGACCGGTGCGGAGGACGCCCTGGTGGTCAACAACAACGCCGCGGCGGTGCTGCTGGCGCTGCGCGCCCTGGCTAGTGGGCGTGAGGTCGTGGTGTCCCGCGGCGAGCTGGTGGAGATCGGCGGCGGCTTCCGCATCCCGGATGTCATGGCCGCGAGCGGGGCCAGGTTACGCGAGGTTGGAACGACCAATCGCACGCACCTGGCCGACTACGAGCGCGCCGTCGGCGTGGACACGGCGTTGATCATGCGCGTGCATCGCTCCAACTTCGCGCTGGTTGGGTTCACGGCCACGGTGTCGCGCGCCGCGCTGGTGGAGCTTGGGCGCGAGAAGGGCGTCGACGTGATCGAGGATCTGGGCAGCGGGTGCCTGGTGGACCTCGGGCGCGTCGGTGGCGGGGAGGCCGAGCCGACGGTGCAGCAAGCCGTAGCGGCGGGCGTAGACCTGGTCACCTTCAGCGGCGACAAGCTACTGGGCGGGCCGCAGGCGGGGATCGTGGTGGGGCGCGAAGACATGGTGGCGCGGCTGCGGCGTGATCCGCTGATGCGCGCGGTGCGCCCCGACAAGATGACACTGGCGGCGCTGCAAGCGACGCTCGAGCTGTATCAAGAGGGCCTGGCGGAGGAGGCCGTGCCGGCGCTGCGCGCGTTGCGCGCCACGTCTGGCGCCCTGCGCGCGGACGCCGAGGCGCTGGCGGCGGCCCTGAGCGCGGCTGCGCCGTCGCTGCGCGCCGAGGTGGTCGCGGTGGCCGACGCAGTGGGCGGCGGCGCGTATCCTTCGGCGCGACTGGCGGGCTTCGCCGTGGCGCTGGATGGCGCGGGATTGGCGCCGGCGGAGGACGCGCGCACGGCCGACGGCGAAGAAGAGGGCACGGCGGCGCAAGCGGAGGGGAGCGGCGAGCGCGGTGGGGCAAACGCGGTGGAAGCCGAGGGCGGCGAAGCGGAGAGCGACGGAGAGACGGAGGGGGAGGTCGATGCGGAGGGCGAGGCGGCGCGACGCGAGCGCGAGGCGGGTGCGGCGGCCGCGGCGGAAGAGGTCGGAGTCGGAGACGAGCCGGCGGCGCAGCGCGGCGGTGCGGGCGGCCAGGTCTCGGTCGCAGGGCGTCGTGGAGACACGGCGGAGGCGCTGGCCGCTGCGTTACGAGGGCAGCGCCCGCCCATCGTGGCGCGGATCGGCGAGGGCCGCGTGCTGCTGGACGTGCGCACGCTCCTGCCGGGGGACGCGGCAGTGATCGTCGCGGCTTGTCGCGCGCTCGCCGCGAATGGCGCCGCTGGTCGGGATCTGGCCGGGGCAGGACCTTTCCCCGGCGTTGACCGCCCCGCGCCAACGGCCGAAATCGCGCCCCCGGCACCGCCGTCGGCGCCCGCGCCGGAGCGAGGCGCGCGATGACACCCACCGCCGAAGCCCGTGCCGCCGCGGCGAAGGAAGGCGCAACGAACGAGGCAAGCCAGGGCGCCGGGCCGCATCTGTGCGTGTTCGCCGCCGGCAAGGGGGGCGTGGGTCGGACGCTCCTGGCGGTCAACGGCGCCGTCTACCTTGCCAACATGGGGTACCGCGTCGTGCTCTTCGACGCCGACCTCGGCAACTGCAATCTCCACACGCTGCTCGGCGCCGAGCCACCTGATCGCACGCTGGACGACTTCGTGCACAAGCGCGTGGACAGCCTCAACGCGCTCGTCGTTCCCACCAGGGTAGCGAACTTGGGCCTCGTATCCGCGGCGCGCGATCCCATCGGCGCGGCCAGCTTGAAGCACGGCCCCCGTACGCGCCTGTTCACGCACCTGGCGTCCATCCAGGCGGACTACGTAGTGGTGGACACGCCCGTCGGCACCGGACTCACGACGCTCGACTTCTTCAACCTGGCGCACGGGCCGGTTGCGGTGACGGTCGCCACGCCTGCCGCCACCGAGCGCCTCTGGCGGTTCATCTGCGCCGCGTTCATCCGCAGCGCGCTGCGCGTGGGGCCGCCCGCCCCCGCGCGCGCACTGTTGGAGGAAGCCTTCGACCAGTCGGTCGGCCGGCCGGCCCCGTCTCCGGGGGCGCTCGTGCGCGCGGCGCGCGCGCTGGACGAGGCCAGCGCCACGGCAGTAGAGCAGGCGCGTGCCCGCTTCCGTCCGGCGCTCATCGTGAACGAGGCACGTACGCGCGCCGACGCCGAGCTGGGTGAGGCCATCCGCGTGCTGGCGCGCGATCGCCTCGACGTGGATCTCGACGTGCTCGGGACGCTGAGCTGGGACGAAGCGGCCTGGATCTCGGTTTCGCGACGGCGCCCGGTCGTGGTGGAGGCGCCAGAATCGCCGTTCTCGCAGCAGATCGAGCAACTGGTGCACCGGCTGCGTGCGCGTGTCGAAGCGCACCCGCCGGCGACCGCCGCGGCGCCGGCGGCCGGCGTGGCGGGTGAAGCGCCGGCTACCGGAGTGGACCGATGACGCCGCAGGAGGGGCGCGACGCGCGCACCATGCTGGGGGTGAGCGCGGAGGCAACCGACGAGGACGTGCGCAAGGCCTACAAGCGCCTGCGTGCCGTCTACGCTTCCGAAGCGACGTACGGGCTGCTGGCGCCGGACGAGATCAATCAGTTCCGCGACGCCATCGACGCCGCCTATGCGGTGCTCATGGATCCGGAGCGTCGCGCGCGGCTGCGGCCCGACGCCACCCCTACGCCGCCGATCGGCAGCCTTACCCTGCCGGCGGGCTTCTTGGCCGGCGTGGCGGGGCCGCCCACGCCCACGCCCAATCCGGCGGCGGCGGCGCCACTGCGCGCGGCCGCGCGGGACGAGGGGTTCGAGGAGTTCCAGGCGTCGGCCACGGGCGAGGGCGGCGGCGCGACAGTCGCGGGAGGGGCAGCGGACAGTGACGCCGCGGCGGGGGCCGATCGCGCGGACGAGCAGAACCTGGCGCGCGAAGTGGGGGCCGAACGTGGCACGCCGTCGGCGGTTCCGAGCGGGTCCGGCGTGAGCGCGGCGGCCGGAGCGGGGGCGCGCGCTGCCGCAGGGCCGTTCGACCTGCTGGGGGCGTCCGGAGAGGCGCTCGACGGGTCGGGGTCGGCGCCGGTGGCGCTGGCGGGACCGTTCGGTGGCGGGGGTGTCGCCGCCACGCCGGCGCACGCGACGCCGCCTGCGCCGGGGGCCGCCGCTCATGCGCGGCTCGACCTGGAGCTCCGGCCGGACATGCCGCTCACGGGCGAGCTGCTTCGCCGCGTGCGCGAGGCGCGCAACGTGGACCTGCGCGACGTCTCGCACCACACGAAGGTGTCGGTGACGCAGCTCCACGCCATCGAGAACGAGGCTTTCCAGGCGTTGCCGGCCGCCGTGTATGTGCGGGGCTTCGTCGTAGAGTACGCACGCTATCTCCGTTTTCCAGATCCCCAAGCCGCGGCACGCAGCTACCTTGAGCGCTACCGCGCCTTCCTCGACGCCCGCGGCTCCTGACCGACCCCCCGCGATCTTGCCGATCGCGCCCCGACGGCTGTACGATCGCGATCCCGGAGGTCTGGATGGCCCTCATCGACAAGCCCGAAGCAGCCCGGCGGCTGGCGCGCGCGATCGCATCCGACGTCTCCCTCTACAACGAGGAGAAGATCGTCCAGGGCATCGAGCACGACAACCTCTGGGACACCCTCAAGGAAGAGATCGAAGAGGGTCGTGCGCTCTACAAGAGCCGCGTGAAGCCGGACCTCTACGGCCTCAACTACTACGACCGCGCGATCATCGATATCCTGCTGAAGTCCAAGGCGCACCTCAAGGCGCGTATCTGGTGACCGCTTCGGAACCGTTCCTGCGCGCGGCCCTGCTCGACGCGGTTCCCGGTCTCACTCACGGCTTCACCACGCGCCACGGCGGGGTGAGCGCGCCGCCGTTC
>DASYRF010000441.1:0-14107 GCA_036004705.1 Myxococcota bacterium | reverse complement strand
CGGCCAAGCCGCCTTTCCGCCCTCCTTCGAATCAATTCCGGGGGCCCGTCCGCGCGGCGAGTACGCCGTGCTCCGATGCCCCCGGACCCCGTCGGCGTGGCGGCCAAGCCGCCTTTCCGCCCTCCTTCGAATCAATTCCGGGGGCCCGTCCGCGCGGCGAGTACGCCGTGCTCCGATGTCCCCGGACTCGTCAGCGGGGCGGCCAAGCCGCCTTTCCGCCTCCTTCAAGTCAATTCCAGGGGCCCGTGCGCGCCGGGAGTGCGCCGCGCTCGATGTCCCCGGACCCCGTCAGCGGGGCGGCGAAGCCGCCTTTCCGTCTCCGCCCGGCTCAACGGCCGAGCATGGTAGCGGCCCGATCCCCCGGTCGCTACTTCTTTTTCGGGCCTGCCTTCGCCATCTTGTGCTTGAGTCGCTGCTTCAATTCCATCAAACGGCCGTTCAACTCGTACTCGCGGTTCAGGTCCCCGGTGCGCTGCGCCTCCTGAATGAGTCGCGGGAGACTGACAAGCTCCTCGTCCAGCGTCAGCTCCTCGATGCGGGCCAGGCAGTCCGGCAGCTCGCGTCCCGCCACGTCCTCGGTCGGGGTGGACTCGTCGGCCAGCGAAGCGCTCACCGCTTCGCGCAGCACGCCCTCCAGTCCTTCCATGCCCGCCACCGCCGTCAGCGCCGCGCCCTCGGGAGCACAGAGCCGTTCGCAAAGATCCTTGAGGATGCGCGTCGCCACGTGGCTGGACGCCCCAAGCGCGCGGCCTATAGCGCGCACACTTGCGAAGCGCAAGAGAAGAGCGCAAACCCGCACTTCGAGGCGCAGCCGGTAGTCCAGCCCCTCGCCGGTGCCCGGCCCGGTAGCGGCGGGGCCGTCGCCTGCGGCCGAGCCGCCGGCGGCACGGGTCGGGCGGGTGACCTCGTCGAGGCGGCTGCGGGCGGCGCGCCGCACGGCCTCCCGCACGTCCTCCTCGCGCACGTCCAGCAGCTCCGCCACGCGCCGAACGTACAGCCCGCGGGCGAGGTCGTCGACCACCCGCCAGAGGACGGCGGCGCATTCGTTCAATGCGTGCAACTTGCCCGGCACCGTGCCGTCCGCGCCGCGCAGGTGATGCTGCACGACGTGCTCCACCAGCTCGGGGGCCGCGGCCACCATCTCGCGCAGCGTCCGCGCCGCGGTCTCGGGGCCGAGCCGGCGCACCAAGCTGTCCGGGTCCTCGCCGTCGCCGAGCGAGACCACGCGCGCCGCCAGCCCCGACTCCAGCACGATCGGGGCGCTCTTGAGCGCCGCGGCCCGCCCGGCGGCGTCTCCGTCGAAGCACAGCACCACGTCGGCCGTGTAGCGCTTGAGCAGGCGCGCCTGGTCGGCGGTCAGGGCCGTACCCATGATGGCCACCACGTTCTCCACGCCCGCGGCGCACAGCGACAGCACGTCGATGTTGCCTTCGACGAGCACGCATTGCTTGGCGGCGCGGATGGCCCGCCGCGCCGCGTGCAGCCCGTACAGCTCGCGCCCCTTCTTATAGAGGTCGCTCTCCGGGGAGTTGATGTACTTGGCGGTCTGCTTGTCGGCTGACAGCGTGCGCCCGCCGAAGCCGACGACCCGCCCCCCCGTCCCCAGCACCGGGAAGATGACCCGGTTGCGGAAGCGGTCGTACGTGCCCCGGCCGTCGGGCGCGTCTGTGCCGCGGTCGCGCGCGACGCACAGACCCAGCTCCACCGCGTCGGCCGGCTTCACGCCCTTCTTGCTCAGCCAGCGCACCATCGCATCCCAGCGCTCCGGCGCGTAGCCCAGCCGGTGCGTCTCCCACACCTTCCCCGGCAGGCCGCGCTTGTCCAGGTAGGCGCGCCCGGGCGCCCCCCAGCGCGCGTCGGCGAGGCACTTCTCGAAAAACTCGCAGGCCAGGTCGTTGACCGCCAGCAGCTCCTCGCGCCGGTCGCGCCGCTCGCGCCCGCGGCCGCCGCCCGCCCCCACCGCGGCTTCATCGACCTCGGGCACCTCGACGCCGACGCGCGCCGCCACCTCGCGCACGGCCTCGGGGAACGTCTTGCCTTCGTGACGCATGATGAACTCGAAGACGTCGCCGTTCGCCTGGCAGCCGAAGCAGTGATAGCGGCCCACCTGCGGCTGCACGTGGAAGGACGGCGTCTTCTCCGAATGGAACGGGCAGAGCGCCTTGTAGCGCGTGCCGGCCTTCTTGAGCGAAACGAAGCTGCCGATGACCTGGATGATGTCCGCTCGGGCGCGGACCTCCTGCAGCACGTCGTCCGGGATGCCGCCCATCGAGGGCGGCAGGGTAGCGCCTCGCGTCGGCGCGTCAAGCATGCGCCCGTGCCCGCGCCGCGCGCGCGGGTTGACTCGCTCCGCGCACTGGGCTACCAGCATCGCGCGATGCCGGCGCCCTCCCTTCCGCCGCCGCCGGACCTTCCCGCGCTGGAACAGCGGCCGCGCCACGTGGCCATCATCATGGACGGCAACGGCCGCTGGGCGGCGGCGCGCGGGCTGACGCGCATGGAGGGGCACCGCCGCGGCGCCGACGCGGTGCGCACGGTCACGCGCGCCTGCCGGCGCTGGGGCATCGAGGCGCTGACGCTGTACGCGTTCTCCAGCCAGAACTGGATGCGCCCGCGCGACGAGGTCGAGGCGCTGATGGATCTGCTGCGCGACTACCTGCACCGGGAGCGCGCCGAGATCATGGACAACGGCATCCGGCTGGTGGGCATCGGCGACACGGTGCAGCTGCCGGCGCGCGTGACGGGCCCGCTGGAGGCGCTGTGCGCGGACAGTGCCGGCAACCGCGACATGACCCTGTGCCTGGCGCTCAGCTACGGCGGGCGCGAGGAGATCCTGCGGGCGGTGCGGCGTCTCGCGGCGGACGCGGCGGCGGGGCGGCGGCGCGCCGAAGACATCTCCCCGTCCGACGTGGACGCCGCGCTGTGGACCGCGGCGGTAGGGCTGCGCGACCCCGATCTGGTCATCCGCACCAGCGGGGAGCTGCGGCTGTCGAACTTCCTCTTGTGGCAGTCCGCTTACGCGGAGCTGTGGTTCACCGAGAAGGCCTGGCCGGACTTCGGCGAGGCGGATCTCGTCGCGGCGTTCAAGCACTACGCCGGGCGGCAGCGGCGCTTCGGCCTGACCGGCGCGCAGGTCGGCGACCCCGGCGACAGCGACCTCTGACCGGCCGCCCGCGTGAAGAACCTCGCCATCAGGATCGGGACGGCGGCGGTGCTGATACCGCTGGTGCTGCTGCTCATCTGGATGGCGCCGTTTTGGGCGTGGGCGCTGCTGATGCTGGCGGCGGCGGGCATGGCGACCTGGGAGCTGGCGGACTTCACGCAGCCCCAGGGTCACCTGCGCGAGCGCGTCGTCATCGTGGCCGCGTCGGTGGCCGTGTGCGCGACGGTCTGTTTCGCGCCGGCGTTCGCGCTGGCGGCCGTGGCGCTCGGGACCATCGCGCTGGCGACGGTCTTCCTGCTGGCCTTCCGCGACATCGAGACCGTGGCGCATCGCCTGGCGCTGGGGCTGTCGGCGACGTTGCTGGTGGGGCTGCCGGTGGGGCTGATGGGGCTGGTGCGCACGCTGCCGAACGGGCCGGCCTGGGTGACGCTCGGGCTGATGGCGACGTGGCTCGGCGATACCGGCGGCTACTTCTTCGGCAAGTACCTGGGGCGGGACGGCGCGAAGCTGTACCCGGCCGTCTCTCCCAACAAGACCTGGATGGGCGCGTTCGGCGCCCTGGTGGGCGCCATCGGCGCGGCGGCGCTGGCGTCGGCCTGGTACATGCGCGGGGCGGCGCATCCGCTGGTGGTGGCGGCGGTGGCGCTGCCGCTGGCGCCGGCCGGCGTCGTGGGCGACCTGGTCGAGTCGATGTGCAAGCGCACGTTCGGGGTGAAGGACTCGGGCACCCTGCTGCCGGGGCACGGCGGGCTGCTGGACCGCATCGACGCGGTGTTGTTCACGGCGCCCGTCCTCTACTACCTGGCGGCGGCGCTCGCGCCCTGGCTGCAGGCGCATCTGCGCTAGACTGGCCGCGGCCATGAGCCAGCGGCGCAACGTGGCGGTGCTGGGGAGCACCGGCAGCATCGGGCGGTCGGCGATCGAGGTCATCGCCGCATTCCCCGAAGCCCTGCGCGCGGTGACGCTGGTGGCCGGCACCCAGGTCGAAGCGGTGGCGGAGCAGGCGGCGCGCCTGCGGCCGCGGCTGGTGTCGGTGGCCGCGGCGGCCGACGCCGAGCGCCTGGCGGCGCTGTTGCGGGCGCGCGGGCTGGGCCCAGGCGAGGTCGAGGTCGTTTGCGGCGAGGCGGGCGCTGAGGCGGCGGCGACGCGCGGCGACGTCGAGGTGGTGCTCGCGGGCATCGTGGGCGCGGCGGGGCTGCGCTCGACGCTCGCGGCGATCCGCGCCGGGAAGACCGTAGCGCTCGCCAACAAGGAGGCGCTGGTGGCGGCGGGGGAGCTTTGCACGCGCGAGGCGGCGCGCTGCGGGGCGCGACTGCTGCCGGTGGACAGCGAGCACAGCGCCATCTTCCAGGCGCTGGCCGGGCAGCGCCGCGAGGACGTGGCGCGGCTGGTGCTCACGGCTTCGGGGGGGCCGCTGCGGACCTGGCCTGCCGCGCGTATCGCCGACGCCACGCCCGAAGAGGCGCTGCGCCATCCGACCTGGCGGATGGGCCCGAAGATCACCATCGACTCGGCCACGCTGATGAACAAGGGCCTGGAGGTCATCGAGGCGCGCTGGCTGTTCGACGTGGAGCCGGGGCGTATCGACGTGCTCGTCCACCCGGAGAGCGTGGTGCACTCGATGGTGGAATTCGTCGACGGGTCGATCGTGGCGCAGCTGGGCGTCTCGGACATGCGCGTGCCCATCGCCTACGCGCTGACCTGGCCGGCGCGCCTCCCGGTGCCGGGGGCGCGGCTCGACCTGAGCGCGGTGGGCGCCCTGCATTTCGAGCCGGTCGACCGGGCGCGCTTCCCTTGTATTGACCTTGCATATCGAGCGCTCCAAATGGGCGGCACCGCTCCGGCGGCGCTCTCCGCCGCCAACGAAGAGGTCGTCCGCGCCTTTCTCGCCGGCGAGATGCGCTTCGGGCGCATCGCCGAGATCCTCGCCGAGGTGCTCGCCGCCCACGCGTCCGTCCCCGCCGCCCCTGCGGTCGCGGCCGCCTCGCTCGACGACGTCCTCGCCGCCGACGCCGCTGCCCGCGCCGCTGCCCGCCTTGCCGTGGCCCGGACCCGACGCTAGACTGCCTCGATCGCATGGCAGCCGTAGCCAACGTCCTGCTCGCCGCCGCTCTGGTGGGCATCCTCATCTTCGTTCACGAGTCGGGCCATTTCCTGGTGGCCAAGGCCTGTGGCGTCAAGGTGCTGAAGTTCTCGCTGGGCTTCGGTCCGCCGATCTTCAAGGTGAAGCGCGGCGACACCGAGTTCTGCATCTCCTACATTCCGCTGGGCGGATTCGTGAAGATGGCGGGCGACGACCCCTCCGAGGTCGTCCCGGCCGCCGACCGCCACCGCACCCTCGCCGGCAAGCCCATCTGGCAGCGCTTCTGCATCATGGGCGCGGGGCCGGCGATGAACCTGACCTTCCCCGTCCTGCTCTACTTCATCTTTTTCGCCTTCTCGTCGGCGTACGCGGCGCGGCCCGCGGCGACCATCGGCTACGTCGAGCCCGGCACGCCGGCCATGACCGCGGGGCTCCTGCCCGGAGACCGCGTCGTCAGCATCGACGGCGAGCCCATCAAGTACTTCGAGGAGCTGCAGGACCACGTGGCCGATGGCGTCGGGCACGAGGTCGTCTTCGAGATCGAGCGCCCCGGCGCGGCGCGCACGCTCAAAGTCCCCATCGTGCCGGAGTCGACGGCGGGCGTGGACGCGGTGGGCATCCGCCGCGACAGCGGGCGCATCGGCGTGGCCAAGCACTATCTCTCGGCGCAGATCGGCGTCGACGCAGGGTCGCCGGCGGCGCGCGCGGGGCTGCGCACCTGGGATCTGGTGCGTGCCGTGAACGGCGTGCCGCTCAAGCGCTGGGTGGACCTCGACCGTATCCTCGCGGCGAACCGCGGCGAGCCGCTGGAGATCACGGTCTCGCGCGGCGAGCGCGCGCCCGTGCCGTTCGCCGAGATCCACTACCGCACGCCCGACATCGAGGCGGTGGTTCGGCCGGTGCCGGTCGGGGAGGTCGACGGTCCGACCTATAGCGGCGTCCGCGACAGCTCCACCTACGTGCACGACGTTACGCCGGGCTCGCCGGCGGCCGCGGCGGGCGTCGGCCCGGGCGATCGCATCGTCTCGGTCAGCGGCACGGGGCTCACGACGGCGTGGGACTTCTTCCGCACCAACATCCCTGACGGGCGGCCGCTGCGCGTCACCTTCGCGCCGGCCAGCGGCAAGGAGACCAAGACGGTCGTCGTCAGCGCCGAGCAGCGCGAGATGGGCGAAGGCGTGCAGATGTGGACGCTGGGGGCGACGCGGCTCTTGCCGGTGGAGCCCGAGCCGGACATGGTGCCGGTCGACAACCGCATCGCCTATGCCGCGGTGCACTCGGTCGAGCTGACCGGCGTGGTCATCGGCGCCACCGCGCAGGTCCTGACGGAGCTGTTCCGCGGGAAGCGGCCGTTGGGAAACGTCGGCGGGCCGCTCACCATCGTGCGGGCCGCGGCGAAGGCGGCGGAGCGCGGGTGGGACCACTATCTGTGGATCATGGCCATCATCAGCATCAACCTCGGCCTCATCAACCTGTTGCCCATTCCGGTGCTCGACGGCGGCCATCTGCTGTTCTACGCGGTGGAGGCGGTGCGCCGGCGCCCCGTGTCGCTGCGCTTCCGCGAGATCGCCTCGTTCGTGGGGCTCAGCATCATCATCGTGCTGCTCGTCTTCGTGCTGAAGAACGACATCGAGAAGTGGGTCTGGTAGGGGTCTGCCTGGCGATCGACACCTCGGGGCGGTCGACCGGAGTGGCGGTGGTAGCCGGCGACGGGGGCGCGGTGCTGGCGGAGCGTGCGACGGCGGTTCGGCGGCCAGGCGGCGGTCAGCCGCTGCTGCCCCTGATCGACGAGGCGCTGGCGGCGGCGGGCACGGGCCTGGCGAGCGTGGCGCTGCTGGCTTGCGCCATCGGGCCAGGTGGGTTCACCGGCTTGCGCGTGGGCGTCGCGACGCTGAAGGGCATCGGCCTAGCGCGCGGCGTGCCCGCCGTGGGCGTGCCCACGCTGCGCGCGCTGGCGGCGACGGCGGCTGGGCGCCAGGGCGCATCGCCGCAGACCTGGGTCGCGGCGCTCATGGACGCACGCAAGGGCGAGGTCTATGTGGGCGTGCACCGCGCGGACGGAGAGGGGGCGCCGCTGCTGGCCGACGGGGCCTTGCGCCCGCCGGACGCCGCCGCGCGGCTGATCGGGCTGGCGGGCGAGGGTCATGCGCTGCTGCTGTGCGGTGACGGTCTGCCGTTGGTGGCGCCGCTGTGCGACGGGGTTGCGGCATTGCGCGCGGCGCGGGCCGACCCCACGGCGCTGTCGCAGGTGAGCCCCGCCGTCGTGGCGCGGCTGGCGCTGGCGATGGCGGCACGCGGCGAGGCCGTCGCGGTGGACGCGCTCCTTCCCGCCTATCACCGGCTATCCGAGGCGGAGGTGGCCCTGCACGCGCGCGCGCGCGCGTAGCGGCTCCACGCCGCTCCCCCCGGCGCCTCGCCGCCTTCGGTCGCGCGCGGCACGTCGTAGACGCGCACCTTGCCGCTGCCGGCTGCCAGACCCACACGGGGGATCAGGGCTTGACGGTCTTCAGCACGAAGGCGCCGAGGGCGATCGGCCGGTCCCAGTAGCGGCTGATGCCGGGGTGGCGGTAGGCGGCCGTCGCGGACGGTCGCAGCTCCAGCTTCACCGTCACGCCCGCCGGCGACGCGCCGAGCTTGGTGAGGTCGACCGTCGCCAGGTCGCACGGATCCGGCGCTTCGACGCGGTCGACGCTCACCGTTCCGATCACGGCGCCGGCGGCCTTGCCGGCCGACGCCACCACGTCGAAGGCGAGGCCCACGCTGAGCGGCGACACCGCCGTGGCCTTGAGCGCGCCGCGCAGCTCGCCCGCGGGCACTTCCAGCACGGGGGGGGCGGCAGGGGCGGGCCAGAGGGCGACGGCCTTACCACCCGCGTGCAAGCGGATGGTCAGCGCCGCCGCCGGATCGGCGCTCGGGTCGGACACGGCGGCCACCAGATCGCTCGACGGCAGGCGCACCACCTCGAAGGTCATCTTCGCCGTGCGCAGCTTTCCCGACCAGAGCACGGGCGCCTCGTCGATGCGTCCGCCCTCCGCGGGCGCGACGATCTGCGCGTCGAACATGGCCTCGAGCTCGTGTGGCCCCTCCTCGGTGAGCGCGGCGCCGCAGAGCGCGCCGAGCTCGAGCTGGACCTCCGCCGGCGCGGCGAGGTTGTGTCCGGAGAGCCACTCGCGGCTGGCGACCTCTTTGCCGTCGCCGGTGACGGTGACGTGCGAAGTGCGTAACCAGAGCTTGCCCACGGCGCTCAGGTAAGCGGGCGCATGCTCGACCAGCAGCACGCCCTGCGTGGCGCCGAGCGTGTAGCGGTCGCGTGCGCGCAGCTCGATGCTCACTGCCGCTCCGAGCGCCTCGCCGCGCCGCGCCGCCGGCACGTCCTTCCATAACGCCTCTGCGGTGGCGCGCGTCTTGGGGCCTGGCGCGGGCGCGCGCAGCAGCGCCTGCAGCCCGGCGTCGCCGAGTCGCTTGGCGATCGCCGTCTCGAGCCCGGCTTCCAGCAGCGCCGGTAGCGCCGCCAGCAGCGGCGCACGCGTGGCCGCGGCGAGCGCGGTCCAGCGGCTGGCCAGCGCGCGCGCCGCGCGCAGCGACCCAGGTGTGGGGCCGCCCAGCGCCGCCACCAGCGCCGGCTCGGCCGGTGCGCCGAGCGCGACGAGCGCCTCCTCCGGGCGCGCGGCGGTAGCGTCGTTCAGCCAGAATTGGACCTGGTCCGCCACCGACCCCGTGCCCGGGCCGCCCGTGCCGGAAGCGCCGCTGCCGGGAGCGCCGGTTCCCCCGCCGCCGCCGCTGCCGCTGCTGCCGCCGCCGCAGCCCGGCCCCAGGGCGCCGGCCGCCGCCACCACCGCCACCCCCACCGCCAATACCCGGCCCCGCCGCCGCCCGATCGCCATGCCGCCGCCTCCGCCGCGCGCAGTGTACGACAGTCGCGCGCGCGCGTGCGCTTCGCTTGACGGTCCCGGGGAGCCGGCGCTAGGCTCGCGCGAGACGCTGACGGGGATCCTGCACCACGGAGGTGGGACTGCATGAACGCCGACGAGACCAGGACGGTGGAGAAGCTCCGCGAAGAGCACCGCATGCTGGACCAGAAGCTCGCCGAGCTCAACGGCCGGCGCTTTCTGGCGCCGGACGAGGAGTACGAGATGAAGCGTCTCCACAAGCTCAAGCTCGCGAAGAAGGATCAAATCGCGATGCTCCTGTCCCGGTCTAGCTGACCGCGATACCGGCCGCCGTCCAACTCATGCTCCAGCGCGTCCGACGGACCGGGGGGACGCTGGCCTTGGCCGCCCTCGGGGCGCTGGCGGCCGCCGGGTGCGGGAACGACGCGGCCTCGCCGTCCGCCGCCACCGGCGCCGCCGGGAGCGCCGGCGCGACGGCCGAGGCTCCGCTCGCGCCGCCCATTCCGACGCCGCCGCTGGGGAGCGCACCGCCCCCCGGCGCCACGGCAGCGCCGCTCGCGCCGCCCCCGGTCACCGCCGCGCCGGCCGGCCCGCCGGCCGCCAGCGCGACGCCGGCCCCGCCGGGCACGCCCACCGCGCCTGCGCCCGGAGGCGACGGCGGCGGCAGCGCGGTCGCTGGCATCCTCGGCATCGCGTGGGCGATCGCGAAGGTGCTCTTCTGGATCGTGGTCGTCGGGCTGTTCGTCCGCGGCCTGGCCGGCTGGTACGCGGCGCGCAACCGCCGCCGCTGGGCGCTGCCCGAGACGGCGGACGAGGTCCACTACACCACCACGAGCGATAGGTGGCGACTGGCGGTGCATCACTGGCGCCCGCGCCTCGACGCGCCGGCGCGCGCCGGCGCCGTGCCGGTGGTGCTCTGCCACGGTCTCGGCGCCAACCGCTTCAACATGGATGCCGACGACCGCTCGCTGGCGCGCTGGCTGCGCGACCGCGGCTGGGACGTCTGGGTGCCGGAGCTGCGCGGCGTGGGCTTCTCGGACGACGCCGCCCGCCACGACTGGTGCTTCGACGAGCACGTCGAGCACGACGTGCCGGCAGTGCTGGAGCTGGTGCTGGGACGCACCGGAGCGGCCCAGGTCGACTGGGTCGGCCACTCGATGGGCGGCATGGTCATGTACGCCTATCTTCCGCGCGACCAGGCGCGCGTGCGCTCGCTGTGTACGGTGGGCTCTCCGGGCCGGATGAGCGCGCACGCCGCGCCGGGCGGCTCGGCCCTCAAGCGCCTGCGCAGCCTCGGGCGGCTGGTCCCGCTGGTGCCGCGCTGGCTCATGCCGCGCGTACCGCTGCGAACGCTCGCCGCGGTGCTGGCGCCGCTGTCGGGCGTGCTGCTGCCGCGCTGGCAGCGCGCCTTCCACGCCGTCGACAACATGGATCACGTTTTCCTGCGGCGCGTGGCGGTGTCGCTGCCCGCCGACATCAGCCGCGAGACGCTGCAGCAGTTCGGCGAGTGGTTCGAGGAGGGGTCGTTTCGCAGCCTGGACCGGCGGCGCGACTACCGCGAGCGGCTCGGCGAGATCCGCATTCCGGTGCTGGCGTTGAGCGGCGCCGCCGATGCGCTGGCCCCGCCCGAGGCCGTGGAAGCGGCCGCCTCGCGCCTGGGCGCGCGCGCCAAGGTCGTGGTGCTCGGCAAGGCGCACGGCCACGGCGTGGACTACGGACACGGCGACCTGGTGGTGGGCGACAACGCCCCGCACGACGTGTTTCCCCTGATCGGCGGCTGGCTCGATGCGCAGGCTCGCCTCGAGGCCGCGCACGGGCACGCGGTGGAGCTGCTCGGGACCGGCTACGGCGCGGGGTCGGACGCAGAGGGCGGCGAGGACGAGGAAGACGAGGACGAGTCCGACGCGATGACCAACCTCGGCGCCGAGGCGACCGTGCCGCCGCCGCCGGGTCCGGGCGGATCGTCCACGCCGCCCGATCGCACCTGATCGGCGGCGCCACCCGCGGCGCGCGGACGCGTTGTTCCGGCGCGCCAAGCCCGTAACGTGCGCTCCAGGCGGCGCACCTGCTCGCGCGCCGCGGCGTACTCCGCTTCGTCGAGCGGCTCGCCGCCGAAGCGGGCGCGGTTGTAGCGCTCGGTGAGCGCCGCCACCTGCTCGGCCTCAGGGGCGTCGCGCGCGCACAGCTCGCGGGCGAACTCACGCGGCGTGGCGCGCGGGTCCTTGCGCCAGCCGGCTTGCGCCAGCGCCGCCACCAGACGCAGGTAGAGCCGCGTCGCGCGGCGCGTGGTCCGCGAGCCGGTGGCGGCCGTGGTCCCCTCGACGCCCCGCCGCAGCTGCCACAGGCGGCGCAGGCGCGGCCAGCGCAGTGCCAGCAGCAGCAGAAGCAGCGCCCCCAGCGCGCCCCCCGCCCACGGCTGCCAGCGCACGCTCGACGAGCGTGACGTCCCGCCCGACGTCGAGCCGCCGGTGAGGCGCTGCCACCATTCAGCGATCTCACGCACCGCGCCGACCTGTTTTCCCAGGTCGTACTCGATGAAGTACTTGAACCACTTCATCCGCAGGGCATCGACCCACTCCGCCATCGTGGCGAGCACGCCGGCGTCGGGGGCCCGCAGCACTGCCGCGGGCGTCGGGTCGAACCAGACCCAGCCGGAGCCGGGGAAGTACACCTCCACCCAGGAATGGGCGTCGCCGCTGCGCACGGCGTAGTAGCTGCCGACGTCGTTCCACACGCCGCCGAGGAAGCCGTTGACGTTGCGCGTGGGGACGCCGAGCGTACGCAGCATCACCGCCATCGCCGTGGAGAAGTACTCGCAGTGGCCGGCGCGCAGGTTGAACAAGAAATCGTCGAGCGGCGGGAGCTTCTCGTCCACGCGCCGGAGCTCCGTGGTGTAGGCGAAGTCGTTGCGCAGGTGCCACTCGATGGCGGCTGCCATGTCGTAGGGGTTGGTCGCGGCCCCCACCCAGCGGCGCGCCTGGTCGGCGACGTCCTTGGTGAGGTTGTCGGGCTTCTGATCGAGGTAGAAGCGGCGCACCGCGGCGGGGTAGTCGCTCCCGGCGGCGCGCAGCACGGCGGCCGGAGGGCGCTCGGGCTCCGTGTAGGCGCGATAGCGGAACGAGGCGCCGCTGCGCGAGCAGCTCACGTCGCCGGCGTCGTCCATGCGCAGCACCGCATGGCGCGCCCCCGGCAGGTCGGGCACCGCCACCTCGAACGCGACCGGGGTGCCGTGCTCGAACAGCGCCGACGTCCCCTCGATGGGCTCCAGATAAATGTCCTCCACGAGCAGCTTGGAGAGGTCGGCGGCGCGCTTGCCCGGCACCCAGTGGATGTCGTCCCCCTTGCGGTCCAGCTCGAAGCTCTTGCGCGCGGTCTTCGTCCAGGTCTTGCCGTCGTAACGGTCGAACGCGATGCCGCGCCAGCGCATGGTGTACGGGGCGCGCTCGGCCACCTCGGCGCGCATCACCACGGTGGGGTTGTCGCGCAGCGTGCCGAAGCCCCCGAGCTCGATGCTCTCGTCGAACCCCGTCATGAGAACGCCGGGGCGGCCGCGCTGGAAGAAGAGGCCGAAGCCGATGCGCGGGAAGAGGAAGAAGACCAGCGTCGTGCCCAGGAAGACGACCAGCGTGACGGCGGAGGTGGCGAGGAGGAACGACGGCCCGATGATGCGGCGCGAGTTGAGGATGCGCTCGACCTCCACCTTCTCCGACTGAGCGTCGTCGGAGTGGCGCAGCAGGTAGTTCTCCTCCATCTCGCGCCGCAGGTGGAAGAGGATGAGCGTCCAGGTGACCGATACGACGTAGAGCGCGAAGCAGGCGGCGTAGGAGACGTCGATGTTGAAGCCGGTGGCGGCGACCAGCTCTAGGAAGGAGATGACGTAGATCTGCAGGTAGTCGCGCGAAGCGCGCCGGTTGAAGAGCTTGTTCGTCTGCAGAAATAGCACGAAGTAGACGCCGCCTAGGATGAGCGGCGTGTCGCGCAGCACGACGTCGGCGACGATGAGGCCGAGCACCGCCACCGAGATCCAGCGCCAGGCGCGCTCGTAGCGTTCCAGCCGCACCGCGGGCGGCTCCCAGCGCCAGGAGAGAGGCAGAGCGGCCAGCGCGGCGATGACCACGACGGGGTGCAGCTCTCCGGAGAAGGCGAGCGAAAGGTGCGCGGCCAGCACGGTCAGGTAGGTAGTGGCGCGGTGGCTCGCGGAGAAGCGCATCAGGCGGCTCCGGGCGGCGCGGCCGGCGCGGGCGGGGCCGGCGGCGGGTCGGCGGGCGCGGCCTCAGGGGCGTCGGCGGCAGAGGGCGCGGGCAGCGGCGGCGCCGGAGGCGGGCCGCCGGCCTGCCCCACCTGGAAGACGCGGGCGAAGCGCCCCACGCCGGCCAACCCCGCGCGCCGATGGAGCACCAGCACGCTGTAGGCGTCGGGCTCGGGCACCGGCGGCGGCACGCGGTCCTCGGCGGAGAGGAAACGCAGAACTGCCAGGAAGCGCAGCAGCCGCCAGAGCTGGGCCGGGCCGGCGCCGGGGTCGACGCCGCCGCCGCGGGCGGCGATGCCCACCGCGTAGCCGCGCTCGAGGAAATGGCGCGCCAGGCTGGCGGTCAGCTCGACGGCCGTCTCCATCTCGTCGAGCAGCTCGGGGCCGGCGGTGTCGGCGTCGTCGCCGCCCGGGAGGCGGTTGTCGAGCCCGACGACCACGCGGCGCACGGCTTCCCCCTCGTACTCGCGCACCATCGTGCGGCCCAGCTTGGCGGTCACCTTCCAGTGAATGTCGCGTGGGTCGTCGCCCGAGCGGAACTCGCGCAGGCCGTGGAACTCGTCGCCGCGGGCGCGCTCGTGCGAGCGCAGCCCCTCGCCGGCGGCCATCTGGTCGGCGGTGAGGTGGCCGACCTCGCTGACGCGCGGGAAGACGATGACCTCGGCGGGGGCGGCGATGTCGCGCGACTTGCGGAACAGGGCGAACGGGTACTTGGTGGCGAG
>DASYRF010000440.1:0-11690 GCA_036004705.1 Myxococcota bacterium | reverse complement strand
AGGATGCCGACCGAGGCGATGGCCTCGCCGGTGTAGACCCAGTTGTCGTGCGTCAGCTCCACGCCCTTGGGGCGGCCGGTGGTGCCGCTCGTGTAGATGAGCGTGGCGAGGTGGTCGGGGCGCACGGCGGCGGCGACGGCGGCGAGCTCCCCGGGCGCGGCGGCGGCGCGCGCGCGCCCGAGCGCTTCGAGGTCGGCGAGCGTGATGACCCAGCCGTCGTGGCCGGCGCGGCCGTCGATCGTGACGACCTTGGCGAGGTGCGGGAGCGCGTCGCGCCTGGCGGCGAGCTTGGCCACCTGCGCGTCGTCCTCGGCGAAGACGATGCGCGTGTCGGAGTCGCTGAGCACGAAGGCGGCCTCGTCGGGCGTGCTCGACGGGTAGACGGTCGTGGTGGCGCCGCCCGCGCACAGGATGGCCAGGTCGGCGAGGATCCATTCGAAGCGCGTCTGCGCGAAGATCCCGGCGCGCTGCTCGTGGTCGAGACCGAGGGCGCGCAGGCCGAGCGCCTGCGCTTCCACGCGCGCGTGGGTCTGGCGCCAGGTCGCCTCCGCCCAGCCGCCGGCGCCGGCGGCGGCCGGGTAGCGGTAGGCGAGCCGGTCCGGCGTGGCGCGCACGCGGTGGAGAAACTTCTGCGCGACGGAGCCGGCGCCGGGCGTGCTCATGGCCGCCTGAGCATGCGCACGCAGGCCGCGGTGGACGCAAGCGCTCGGTGCCACGGGCTCCCGCCGCGATCGCGGCGATCCAGACCTGCGGGTCGACTACTTAGGGCGGGGCTGCGCGAGATGGACGGACTTTGCCCCGCGGAGGCACGCGCGCCGCCGCGAGCGGCGCGACCGTGAAGCGAGCGCCGCGCGCGCCCATTGGTTTGGGGCGAGGCCGCAGCGGATGCTACGATCCGTACAGGAGCGACTGCCATGACGGTCTTTCGCGTCGCGACGACGGGTGCGTCTGCATTGTGGCTGGGACTGGGCGCCGCCCTGGCGGGCGGGTGCTTGTGCAACGGGGGCATCGCGAACCGCGGCGACGCGGCACCCGACGACGGCGGGAGCCCCGCGTGCAACGCACCCGACGCGGACGGGGACGGCATCGCCGACGGGATCGAAGGGGCGCCGGACCGGGACAGCGACGGGGACGGCACGCCGGACTTCCAGGACGCGGACTCCGACGGCGACGGCATTCCCGACGCGGTGGAGAGCCAGACGGGGGGCGACGCGTGCGCGGCGCCGGCGTCGAGCGACGGCGACGGCGACCCGGACTACGTGGACACGGACAGCGACGGCAACGGCGTGAGCGACACGGTGGAGGCGGGGGCCGATCCGGCCGCGCCGGTGGACACGGACGGCGACGGCACGCCCGACTACGCCGAGACCGACAACGACGGCGACGGCATCGCCGACGTGGACGAGCTGCGCGGCAACACGCTGACGCCGCCCGACGCGGACGGCGACGGCGCCGCCGACTGGGTCGACACCGACTCCGACAACGACGGCGTGCCCGACGCGATCGAGCTGGCGGGCGACCCCGACGGCGACGGCGTGGCGAGTTATCTCGACGACGACTCGGACGGCGACGGTCTGTCCGACACCGCGGAGGCGGGGCCGACGCCGTCTTCGCCCGTCGACACGGACGGCGACGGCGTGCCGGACTTCCTGGACGTGGACTCCGACAATGACGGCGTGACCGACGCCGACGAGGTGGGCGTCTACGGGACCGACCCGACCGCGCCCGACACCGACGGCGACGGCGTGACGGACCTGGTGGAGACGGCCGCCGGCACGGACGCCACCGACCCGACCGACAACCCGCAGGCGAACGGCGACTTCGTCTTCGTCGTCCCGTACATGGACCCGCCCGACCCGACGAGCGACGACCTCGATTTCTCGACCGACATCCAGATCGCCGACGTGTACCTGCTGGTCGACCGCTCGGGGTCGATGAGCGGCGAGCTGACGTCGATTGCCAGCAACATCCAGACCGTGCTCAACGACCTGACCTGCCCGCCGCTCGGGACAGGCACGCCGGGGAGCTGCATCGCCGATCTGTGGTCGGGGGCGGGCTCGTTCACCTACTCCGGCTACCAGCCCTACCAGAACCATCTCGACGTGCAGCCCGACCCGGCGCTGGTGGGACCGGCCATTCCGGCCTACTACGCGGGCGCGACCGGCTGCTGTGCCGAGCCGCATCTCGCCGCGCTGTGGTCGACGTGCAGCGGGCTCGGCTCCGCGGCGACGGGGTGCGCCGGGCTGGCGTCGTACCCCGACCGCGCGTCGTGCGCGGGGTCGATGGCGGGGGCGAGTGGCATCGGCTATCCGTGCTTCCGGCCGTCGGCGCTGCCGATCATCCTGCTGGCCACCGACGAGCCGCCGTCGACGCAGTACGTCTGCCCCGGGTTCGCCTCGGCGGCAGCGGAAGCGACGGCGATCGGCGCCAAGGTGATCGGCTTGCGCGGCGCGACGACCGACGCGACGGTGACGGCGGACCTCGAGACCATCGCCACGGACACGGGCGCGGTGGACGGAGCGGGGAACCCGCTCGTGTTCGACGGCGCCGACGCCGCAGCCGGGCCGGTGATCGAAACGGCCATCTCGACGCTGGTGAGCTCGGTGCCGCTCGACTTGTCCGCTCTGGCCGTCGACGACCCGGCCGACGCAATCGACGCTGTGGCGGCGTTCGTCGACTACCTGGTGACGCTGCAGACCGGCGTGGCGCCGTGCACGGCCGGGCTGACGGAGACGGATTCCGACGGCAACGGCTTCCCCGACGAGTACGTCGACGTCACGCCCGGGACGTCGGTCTGCTGGAGCGTCGTCCCGAAGGTGAACACGACGGTGATGCCCACCAGCGAGCCGCAGCTCTTCCGCGCCACCGTGGAAGTCTGGGGCGACTCCGTGACGCTCCTCGACAGCCGCGACGTCTTCTTCCTCGTCCCGCCGAACATCGTCCAGCCCCCGATCGGATGACCACCTAGGCAGCGCACACACAGGAAAGACGACGCACCGGTCCGCGCGGCCGCGTGCTATGCACCCGCCGTGACCGCCTCCGCCGTCCGCGCCTCCGAGGAAACGTCGCGCTGGATGCTCTACGGCGCCACCGGTTACACCGGCGCGCTCATCGCCGAGGAGGCGGTGCGCCGCGGCCACCGGCCCTTGCTGGCGGGACGCTCGGTGGAGAAGCTGGCGGCGCTCGGGGAGCGGCTCGGGTTGGAGTGGCTGGCGGTCGGCCTCGACGACGCGCGTGCGCTGGCGGAGGCGGTGGGGCGCGTGGAGGCGGTGCTTCACGCCGCCGGGCCGTTCGTGCACACCGGCGGCCCGATGCTGCGCGCTTGCCTCGACGCGGGCGCGAGCTACCTCGACATCACCGGCGAGATCGCCGCCTTCGAGCGGACGTTCGCGCACGACCGCGCGGCGCGCACGCGCGGCGTGACGCTCCTGCCGGGCGCAGGCTTCGACGTCGTGCCGACCGACTGCCTGGCGCGCTACGTCGCCGAGCGCGTGCCCGGCGCCACGGAGCTGGAGCTGGCCATCGCCGCGCTCGGCGGCGCGCCGAGCGCCGGCACCGCCAAGTCGGTGCTGGAGGCGATGCCGAACGGGAACCGCGTTCGCCGCAACGGCGCGCTCGTGCGGGTGCCGATGGGGCAGGGCGCGCGCACGGTCCGTTTCCTTTGCGGCGAGCGCACCGTCTTGCCCATCCCGTGGGGCGATCTCTCCACGGCCTGGCGCACCACGAACATCGGCGACATCACCACCTACATGGCGCTGCCGCCGCGGCAGGTCCGCGTGCTCGCCGCCGCCTCGCCCATCGCCGAGCGCGTCCTGTCGGTGGGGCCGCTGCGCCGTCTGGCGCTCGCGGTCATCGGGCAGGTCGTGAAGGGGCCCAATGCCGAGGCCCGCGCGCGCGGGCGAAGCCACGTCTGGGCCCGCGCCGCCGACGGGCACGGGCGCGAGGCGCAGGCCTGGCTCGAGACGTGCGACGGCTACGCGTTCACCGCGCTCTCGTCGGTCCTGCTCGTCGAGCGCGTCCTCGCCGAGAAACCGCCCGGCGCGGTGACCCCGGCCGGTGCCTTCGGCGCCGACTTCGTGCTGGAGATCGACGAGACGCGCCGCACCGACGCGCTCGGCGCCACGTAGTCGGCCCGGCGTCCGTTACACTGGGTGGATGGCGAAGCTCGCCGAGCGGCTCGTGGAGAACGTCGCAGGGGAGTTCTACGTCGACGAGAGCTGCATCGATTGCGCGACGTGCCGGCAGATCGCGCCGGCGCTGTATGGGCACGCCGAGGCGCGCGGGCTGTCGTACGTGCAGCGGCAGCCGCGCGGCGAGGAGGAGACGCGGCGCGCGCTGATGGCACTGGTGGCATGCCCCACGGCGTCCATCGGCACGGAGCACAAGGTCGACGTGCGCCCAGGGATAGACGCGTTCCCCGAGCCGATCGCCGCCGACGTGGGCGACGTGCTCTTCTGCGGCTTCACCGACGAGTCGTCGTTCGGCGCCTGGAGCTGGCTGGTGCGGCGCCCGGGCGGCAACGTGCTGGTCGACTCCCCGCGCCCGGCCGGGCCGCTGCTGCGGCGCATCGAGGCGCTCGGCGGCGTGCGGCTGCACTTCCTCACGCACCGCGACGACGTGGCCGAGCACGAGACGCTCCATGCGCGCTTCGGCACGGAGCGCGTCCTGCACGCGGACGATGTGTCGGCGCTCACGCGCGGAGTCGAGCGCCGCCTGACGGGGCGCGAGCCGACGCGCCTGGCGGACGATCTCGTGGCGGTGCCGGTCCCGGGCCACACGCGCGGCAGCGCCGCGCTGCTCTACCGCGACACCTTCCTGTTCACGGGCGACCATCTCTGGTGGTCGAGCGAGGACGGCCGCCTCGACGCCTCGCGCTCGGTGTGCTGGTGGTCGTGGGCGGAGCAGCTGCGCTCGCTGGAGCGGCTGCTCGACTTACGCTTCGAATGGGTGCTCCCCGGCCACGGCGAGCCGTGGCGCGCGGCGTCCGCGGCGGCGATGCGCGCCGCGCTGGAGCGCGCCCTCGTCACGCTGCGCCGCCTGCGCTGACCAGCGCTGCCGCACCTGCGCGCTCAGGCCGGCGTCGCCGGCTCTGACGCGCCAGCCGCACGTGCGCGCACAGCCGGCGTCACCGGCGCGGACGCGCGCAGCGGACGTGCGCGCGGCGCTGGTCGGTTGCCTGAGCGGCGCGGAACGGGTAACGTCCGCGGCCGCCATGAGCGGGCTGCATCTGCGCGGAGGGCGCGTCGTCGACCCGGCGGCGGGGGTGGACGACGACGCCGACGTGATCGTGGCAGACGGGCGCATCGCCGCGGTCGGGCGCGGGCTGACGACGCCCGCCGGGACGGACGTGCGCGTGATCGACGCGCGCGGGTGGCTGGTGGTGCCGGGGCTCATCGACCTGCACGCGCACCTGCGCGAGCCGGGGCAGGAATACAAGGAGGACGTCGCCAGCGGGGCGGCGGCCGCGGCGGCCGGTGGCTTCACCGCCGTTTGCGCGATGCCGAACACCGTGCCGCCGAACGACACGCGCGCGGTGACCGACCTCATCCTGGAGCGGGCGCGCGCGGCGGGGGCGGCGCGCGTCTATCCGGTCGGCGCCATCACCGTGGGGCTGAAGGGGGAGGCGCTCACCGAGATGGGCGAGCTGAAGGACGCGGGCGTGGTGGCCGTCAGCGACGACGGCCGGCCGGTGATGAACGCGCGGCTGATGCGGCGGGCGCTGGAGTACGGGCGCACGTTCGGGCTGACGGTGGTGCAGCACGCCGAAGATCTGGACCTGTCGGCGGGCGGCGTCATGAACGAGGGGCCGGTGTCGACGCGCGCCGGGCTGCGCGGGGCGCCGTCCCAGGCGGAAGAGGTGATGGTGGCGCGCGATCTGCGGCTGGTGGAGCTGACGGGGGCGCGCTACCACGTGGCGCACGTGTCGACGGCGGGAACGGTCGCGCTGTTGCGCGAGGCGAAGCGGCGCGGGCTGCCGGTGACGGCGGAGGCGAGCCCGCACCACCTCACGCTGACCGACGAGGCGTGCCTGAGCTACGACACGGCCACCAAGGTGAACCCGCCGCTGCGCGCGGCGGCCGATGTGGAGGCGCTGCGCGCCGCGCTGGCCGACGGGACGATCGACGCGGTGGCCACGGACCACGCGCCGCACACGGGCCTGGAGAAGGACGTGGAGTACGACCTGGCGGCGTTCGGCATGATCGGGCTGGAGACGGCGGTGCCGCTGGTCTGGGCGCTGGTGCGCGCGGGCGGACTCGCGCAGGCGGCGGCGGTCGAACGGTTGACCCGCGGGCCGGCGCGCTGCTTCGGCCTGACGGGCGGGACGCTGGCGCCGGGCACGGCGGCGGACGTGACGTGCCTCGACCCGGAGCGGCGCTGGACTTGCCGCCCCGAAGCGCTGCGCTCGAAGAGCCGCAATACCCCCTTCGCCGGCTGGGAGCTGCAGGGGAAGGCGGTGCTGACGGTGGTCGGCGGGCGCGTGGTGTACGCCGACGCAGGCGCGGCCGGCACGGCAGGCGCGGCGGGTGCGCCCGGCGCCGCCGGCGCGCGAGGCGCGGCGTCGTGAAGGGCAAGGCGCGCAAGGCCCGCGACGCGGGGCTGGTGGAGCGGCGCACGCTGCTGGACGAGCGCGGCGTGGGCGACGCATTGGCGCGCATGGCGGGCGAGATCCTGGCGCGGCAGAGCGACCCGCGCGCGCTGGTGCTGGTGGGCGTGCGCACGGGCGGCGTGCCTCTCGCGCAGCGCCTGCAGAAGCTGGTGGCGGCGCGCACCGAGCACGCCCCGGCGCTCGGCGTACTGGACATCACGCTGTATCGCGACGACGTCTTCGTGGGGTTGCCGCGGCCGGAGGTGGGGCCGACCGAGCTGCCGGGAACGCTGGAAGGCCAGGTGGTGGTGCTGGTGGACGACGTGCTGTTCACGGGGCGAACGACGCGCGCGGCGCTGGTGGAGCTGATGGATTACGGGCGCCCGCGCCAGGTGCAGCTGGCCGTGCTGGTGGACCGCGGCTGGCGCGAGCTGCCCATCGCGCCCGACTACGTAGGGCTGGCGGTGGAGACGACGCGCGAGCAAACGGTGCGCGTGCACCTGCGCGAGACGGGCGCGCCGGCGGACCGCGTGGTGCTGCTGGAGCAGGGGCCATGACGGGCGAGGCGCTCTTCCCGCACCGCCACCTCCTGGGGATCGAGCCGCTGGGGCGCGAGGATCTGGTGACGATCCTCGACCTCGCCGACCAGATGGCGAAGATCTCCGAGCGCGCCATCAAGCGCGTGCCGACGCTGCGCGGCAAGACCGTCATCAACATGTTCATGGAGGCGTCCACGCGGACGCGTACGTCGTTCGAGATCGCCGGCAAGCGGCTGAGCGCCGACGTCATCAACTTCTCGTCGTCGGGGTCGTCGACGGAGAAGGGGGAGACGCTGCTCGATACGGCGAAGAACCTCATGGCGATGCATCCGGACGTCATCGTCATGCGCAGCAACGCGTCGGGGGCGGCGAGCTTCATCGCCCGGAACGTGGGCGCGGCGGTGGTGAACGCCGGCGACGGCATGCACGAGCACCCCACGCAGGCCCTGCTGGACGCCGCCACCATCCGCAAGCACAAGGGGAGGATCGAAGGGCTGACGGTGGCGATCCTCGGAGACATCGCCCACAGCCGCGTGGCGCGCAGCAACGTGCTGGCGCTCGGGAAGCTGGGGGCGCGGGTGCGGCTCGCGGGGCCGCGCACGCTCTTGCCGCTGGGGCTGGAGGGGCTGGGGCCAGGGCCGGTGGAAGTATTCGACCGCGTCGAGCCGGCGATCGAGGGCGCGGACGTGGTGATGGTGCTGCGGCTACAGAAGGAGCGGATGTCGGCGGGGCTGATTCCGAACACGCGCGAGTACAGCCGTTACTTCGGGTTGAACGCGGCGCGGCTGGCGCTGGCCAAGCCCGACGCCATCGTGATGCACCCGGGGCCCATCAATCGGGGGGTGGAGCTGGACCCGGGGCTGGCCGATGGGGCGCGGTCGGTGATCCTGGACCAGGTGAGCATGGGCGTGGCGGTGCGCATGGCGGTGCTGTACTTGCTGGCAGGGCCGTCGCCGAGCGAGGACCATCCGAGCTAGCGGCGACGAATTGTCGAATCCCGGAGGCGCGGGCGTCGATCTAACGTAGGACGTGCGCCGGAACGGCCGGCTCGAGCGCCAAGGCGGCGGCGGCGGCGGGCGCGCCGGCACCTTGCGCGCACGCGATGCGCCGCGGCGGGCGGGGAAGAGGGAAGCCAATGACGACGGCGGTAGCGGCGGCGGTGGCGGCGGACCTGACGGCGCGGCTGGAGGCGGTGCGGTCGGCGGGACGATTCGAGGCACGGGCGCTCGACGCGCTGCGCGCGTTCCTGACGGACGCGCCCGACGAGGACCTCTTCCGCACGAGCCCGCTGCGGCTGGCGGAGCGCTACGACCTGGACGAGCACACCGCGATCGACCTGGTGCTGCACGCGACGCGCGCGGGGGTGTTCGACTTCGACTGGGGTGTGCTCTGTCCGGGATGCGCGGCCTTCCTGACCACGCGCGGGGGGTTGCGTTCGCTGGCGGTGGCAAAGCATTGCGGCTTCTGCCGCATCGACGCGCAGGGGTCGGTGGACGACAACGTCGAGGTCGCTTTCACGGTCAACCCGGCGGTGCGGCGGCTGCGCTTCCACGACCCCGACACGCTCGACGCGCGGCACGACGTGCTGACGATGCTGTTCTCGCGCAGCTTGCGCTACGGGCAGGTCCTGCACGAGCCGCTGCAGTCGCTTATCGTGGACGTGTGGCGGCTGCCGCGCGGCGACACGCCCGACGTGCATCCGATCACACTGGCGGCGGGGCGCTACGTGCTGATCGCGCCGGCGAGCCATTCGGTCCTGCACTTGACCGTGCGCGAGGGGACGGGCGCGCCCGCCGCGCTGGCCGTGGACCTGCTCGACGGGGCGTTCATCCCGGAGGACGTCGAGGTGGCGGCCGGCGCGGTGAGCCTCCAGGTACGCAACCGCACCAACGTGGCGGCGCACCTCCTGCTGGCGGGCGACCCGTGGCCGACGCGCGAGCAGATGGCGACGATGACACCGTACCCGCAGGACCTGCGGCCGTTCTTCACCGGCAAGCGGCTCATCACCTCGCAGGCGTTCCGCGAGCTGTTCCGCGCCGAGAGCATCCCCGCCGACGAGGGATTGCAGGTCAAGAACCTGACGGTGCTTTTCACCGACTTGAAGGGCTCGACGGAGATGTACGAGCGCATCGGCGACCTGCAGGCCTTCGCGCTGGTGCGGCGCCACTTCGACCTGCTGCGCGGGATCGTGGCGGAGCGCGGCGGGGCGGTGGTGAAGACCATCGGCGACGCCATCATGGCGAGCTTCGCCGAGCCGGCGCCGGCGCTGGAGGCCGCCGCGGTGATGAACCGCGAGATCCGCCAGGTCAGCCACGCCGGCGGGCGCGCCGATCTGCTGTTGAAGGTCGGGTTGCACGCCGGGGCGTGCATCGCGGTGGAGCTGAACGAGCGGCTCGACTACTTCGGCCAGACAGTGAACCTGGCGGCGCGCGTCCAGGGCTTCGCCGGCGCCGGCGAGATCGTCTGCACGGACGCCGTGTGGAACGCGCCGGGCGCGGCGGCGGTGGCGAGGGACGCGTCGCTGAGCGCCACGCGCGACGAGGCCCGCCTCAAGGGGATTGGCGCGGCGGTCCCGGTCGTGCGGCTGAGCTAGCCAGCGACTTGGAGGACGTGAGTCTTTCCCTAGAGTCGGGGCTCAGTCGGCGGACTCGGGCGTGAGCGCGGGGACGGGAGCGCCATGCGGCAGGCGGGCGGCGGGGGCGGGCACGGTCTGCTCGTCGCGGCGCATCGAGAGGGCGCCGCCGGTGAGGCCGAAGGCGTAGCCTTGCTCGGCGTGCAGGGCGACGTCCAGGCCCTCGCGCTCGTCGTCCTTCGCGACGCGCAGGCCGAGCGTGGCGTCGAGAATCTTGAGGATCACGAGGCTGGCGACACCGGCGTAGGCGGCGGCGGCGGCGACGCCGAGGAGCTGCGTGCCCATCAGCGCGGCGTGGCCGGCGAGAAGGCCGTCGGCGCCGGCGGGGTTGAAGGCCTTGGCCGCGAAGACGCCGGTGAGGACGGCGCCGAGCGCGCCGCCGACGCCGTGCACGCCGAAGGCGTCGAGCGCGTCGTCGTAGCCGAAGCGACTCTTGATGAGCACACCGGCGTAGCAGGCGAGGCCGGCCGCGGCGCCGATGGCGAGGGCGGCCATGGGGCCGACGAAGCCGGCGGCGGGGGTGATGGCGACGAGGCCGGCCACGAGGCCCGACGCGGCGCCGAGCATCGTCACCTTGCGGATGCGCGCCATCTCTACGAACCCCCAGGCGAGCGCGCCGGCGGCGGCGGCGAGGTGCGTGTTGGCCAGGGCCAGCGCGGCGAGCCCGCCGGAGGTCAGCGCCGAGCCGGCATTGAAGCCGAACCAGCCGAACCAGAGGATTCCAGCGCCGAGGACGGTCATCGTCACGTTGTGCGGCTGATGACGCGTGGTGGGGTAGCCGAGCCGCTTGCCGACGACGACGGCGGCGACGAGCGCCGACACGCCCGACGTGAGATGCACGACCGTGCCGCCGGCGAAGTCGAGCGCTCCGCGCTTCATGAGCCAGCCGTCCGGCCCCCAGACCCAGTGCGCGACGGGGTCGTACACCAGGGTTGCCCACAGCAGCGTGAACAGGCAATAGGCGCTGAACTTCATGCGCTCGGCGAACGCGCCGGAGATGAGGGCGGGGGTGATGACGGCGAACATCCCCTGGTACATGGCGAACAGGAGGTGCGGGACGGTGCCCTTGGGCTCGAGACCGACGCCGCGCAGGAAGGCGAAGTCGAGGCCGCCGACGAGGCCGCCGTGCGTCGGGGCGAACGCCAGCGAGTAGCCGACGACGGCCCACTGCACCGTGACGAGCCCGAGCGCGAAAAAGCTGTGCATGAACGTCGACAAGACGTTCTTGCGCTGGACCATGCCGCCGTAGAAAAGCGCCAGCCCCGGCGTCATGAGCATGACGAGGGCCGTCGAGACGAGCAGCCACGCCGTGTCTCCCGTGTCGATCGTAGGCATCTTGGCTCCTGTGCGCCTGGTTGGGCTCAGGTACCACGCCGCGTGTTTCGGTGAGGTTTCGCGCCGGCGCGGTCAGCGGTCGGCATCGCGAAGAAACGCGGCGGCGATGCGGCCGAGGTGATCTCCGCAGGCGCGCAGGCGCAGCTCGGCGACCCGGCCGGGGGGCGGCGTCTCGCCCTTGGCGAACGGCGGGAGGGAGTCGTCCTTCACGGCCGCCTCGATCTCGTCGACCACGGCGCCGCCTTTCGAGAAGCTCAGCCGCGCCACGACGCGCGCCGCGCGGGCTTCGCCGACGGTGTACGCGCCGGGGTCGATCTCGCGGTAAGAGACCGTCAGAAGAACCGGCGCACCGGACCCGGAACCGGACCCGGAACCGGACCCGGAACCGGAACCGGACCCGGAACCGGACGCGGAACCGGACCCGGAACCGGACCCGGACGCGGAACCGGACCCGGACCTGAAGGATCCCCACATCTCACGCCCTGAAGGATTCGCGTAAGAGTTGGAGGGCGCGGAGGATGTCACCGACGTGCAAGAAGCCGTGTCCGGGCTGCTGCAGCACCAGCGCTCCGAGGACGAAGAAGGAGAACACGCGGCG
>DASYRF010000439.1:0-9375 GCA_036004705.1 Myxococcota bacterium | reverse complement strand
CGATGATCGTCAGCTCCCCGCGCGCCAGCGCCGGCTTCAGCATCTCGGCGGCGTTGAGCGAGCCGTCGCCCGCGCCCGCCCCCACCACCGTGTGAATCTCGTCGATGAAGAGGATGACCTCGCCCTCGGCGTCCGCAAGCTCCGACAGCAGCGAGCGCACGCGCTGCTCGAATTCTCCGCGCGCGCGCGCCCCCGCTACCAGCGCCCCCAGGTCCAGCGCCGCGAGCTTGCGGTCCTTCATCCCCAGCGGCACGTCGCCCCGGGCGATGCGCATCGCCAGCCCCTCGACGATGGCCGTCTTGCCCACGCCCGGGTCGCCGATGACGACCGGGTTGTTCTTGGAGCGCCGGTTGAGGATCTGGATGATGCGGCGCATCTCGTCGTCGCGGCCGATCACGGGGTCGAGCGCGCCGCCTTTCGCCAGCGCCGTCAGGTCGCGCGTATAGCGCCACAGCGCGGAGCCCTCGGGGAACGCGGCCACGGCGACTTGCTTCGCCTCCGGCCCGGCCGCCGCGCCCGCTGCCGCCCCTGCGCTTCCTGCCGACCCTGCCGCGCCGGCGCCGGTGCCCGCGCCCGCGCCCGCGCCGCCCGTGCCCGGGGCGCCCGCCGCGCCGCCCGCGCCGACCCCGTCCGGCGCCACGCCCGGCGCGCTCGCGCCGCGTCGCCGCCGGAACGCCGACCCCTGCACCGCGTCCAGCGCCGTGTAGGCCTCGCGCAGGTTCTGTCCCGTCGCGCCCGCCTCGCGCAGGGCCAGCGCCGCCGCCGAAGGCCCGTCGAGGATCGCCACCAGCAGGTTCATCGGCGAGACCTTGTCCGAGCGCTCGCGTCCCGCCTCCGCCTCCGCCAGATGCACCGCTTCGAGCGCCTCGTCGGTGAGGTACGGCTCCCCCGCCCCGCTCACGCGCGGCAACCTCCCCAGCTCCGCCTCCAGCGCCGCGCGGATCTTCGGGATATCCAACGGGACCTTGCGCAGCACGCGCGGCACCACCGCGTCGGGTGGGTTGAGCAGCGCCAGCAAGAAGTGCTCGCAGCTGATGACCTGCTGCTCGCGCCGCTTCGCATCGTCGCGGGCGCTGGCCAGCACCCGCTTCGCCTCGTTGCTGAAGTTGTCGAAGGTCATGGCGCGCGAGTGTAGTCGCGCGCCCCCACCGAAAGGAAGTGACCGCCTAGAAGTGACGGCCTAATCGAGACGGAGCCTCACTCCAAGCGATCCAGCAGCGGCACGGGCGCCACCTTCCAGAAGTGACCGCCTAATCGAGACGGAGCCTCAGTCCAAGCGATCCGGCAGCGGCACGGGCGCCACCTTCACCGTGCGCGCCTTGCCCTCGCGCACCACCTTCAGCTCCACGGTCTTGCCGGCCGGCACCACCTCGATGAGGCGAGCCAGCGCCGCCGGGTCGCCCACCGTCTTGCCGGCGATCTCCAGGACCACGTCGCCCATCCGCAGCCCCGCCTTCTCCGCCGGCGAGCCCGGCAGCACCTCGCGTACGATCGCCCCGCCCGGTCCCGGCAGCCCGTAGTGGTCGGCGACGCCGCCCGTCACCTCGCCCGTCAGCACGCCGATGAAGCTCCGGTCCACGCGCCCCTTCGCCCGCAGCGCCGCCGCCACGCGCGCAGCCAGGTTGATCGGCACCGCGAAGTGGATGCCGCGCCCGCGGTCCACCTCGGCCGCCACGCCCACGACTTCACCTTCGACGTTCAGCAGCGGTCCGCCAGCGTTGCCTTCGTTGATGGAGGCGTCGGTTTGGAAGAAATCGGCGCGCGTCGGCACGTCGCCCACGTCCATGTCGCGCGCACTGCGCCCCTTGGCCGATACCACTCCCGCGGTCACCGTGCGCGTCAGCCCGTAGGGGTTGCCGACGGCGATGATCCAGTCGCCGACTTCCATCTTGTCGCTGTCGCCCAGCTTCATCGCCCGCACGTCGGCGCGCGGCTTGACTTGCAACAGCGCCAGGTCGGTCGCGCGGTCGCGCCCGAGGATCTTGGCCTCTTGCTCGCTTCCGTCGTGGAACGACACGAGCACGAGATCGGCGCCTTCGATCACGCCGGCCGTCGTCAGCACGTCGCCGTCGGCGTCGATAACGAAGCCGCTGCCCAGCCCGCGCGCCCAGCGCGCGTCGTCGCCCTCGCCGGCGAGGGGCTCGCCGAAAGGAAAGCGCTCGCGCCCCTCCGGCACGGCCGCGCTGAACACGCTCACCACCGACGGCGCTGCCGCCGCCGCCAGCGCCGCGAACGACGGCGGCGCGTACAGCACCCGCTTGACGTCGTCCGCAGCGACCGGCGCCGCGGTCGCCGCGCCCCAGGCGCCCGCCGTCTTCGCGGCGCGCTCGCCCGTCCCCGATTCAAGCGCGACCGTGTCGGGCGAAGCTTCGTGGCATCCCGCCGTCGCCGCGGCAGCCCCGAGCGTCGCCGCCGCGGCCAGTAGCGCCGCCGCGGCCGGCAGCGCGGCCCGGGCCCACGCGGGCGCCGGGCGCCCGCTCAAGGGCGCTTTCCCCGCGCCGCCACGAACTTCATGCGCAGGTCGTACAGGAGCGAGCGCAGCAGCTCCTCTTCCTCGGGCGTCAGGTTGCCCTTCGTCTTGTCCTGCAGCACCGCCAGCAGGTCGATGCTCTGCTGGGCCAGCGTCAGGTTCGGCCGCGGTGCCTCCTCGCCCGGCTCCCCCGCCTCGCCCATGTGGATGAGGGCCGACGTTCCCAGCGACAGGATCAGGGTGCCGAAGTCGATCGGCGCGAGCGTCCTATGCCCCGGCGCGGCGTCCTTCGCCCGCCTCGCCCCGGCCGCCGCCTTCGCCCCGGGCGCCGGCTTCGCCTCCGTCGCCGGCCGCGCCTCCGGCGCCTCGTCTTTCACCGACCTCGTCCCCGGCGCAGGCCGCGCCTCCGGCGCCGCCGCGTCCTCGCCGAGCGGCGTCCCGTCCGGCGCGAAGCGCCGCCGGTCGGCCACCTTGAACCCGCGCTCCCCGCCCGCGGGCTCGCCCTGGTCGCCGCCCGTCGGCTTGTCCTTGCGCTCGTCGCCCTCGCCCGCCATGGCGTGTCTCCGCGGATCAGTCCTTGTCGTCTTCTTCGTCGTCGTCGCGCTCGGCCTTGTCGGCGACGTCGGGCAGCTTGTTGATGTACTTGTCGCGCTCTTCCGGCGTCAGCACGCCGCGCTTCACCATGCGATCGAGCACCCGTACGTCATATGCATGCGGCGGTTTTTCCTGGGTCATCTGCAGCGGTTCTCCTGCCCCCGATTGCGCGCGTCATTATGATGCCGCGTCGGTCCCTGTCAACGCCCCGCTCCCGAATCGGCGCGGCGCGCGGGCAGCTGAGGGGCGCTGGCGTCGGAAGCACGCGCCGGGGCAGGGCGCGCACAGGCGACAAGGGGCTCGTGCTAGCTCCCGGCGGCGCCGGGCAGCGGGAGCGACACGTCGAACGACTCCCGGGCGGTCGGGCAGCGGAACGCGTCGTGGTCGGGATCCGTGAAGACCGGCCTCACCGCGTAGGGCTCGTCCGCGTCGGGCTCGTTGCCGAAGAGCTCTTCCGGCGTGGAGAGCTCGCCACACGCCGGTGCCGTCCCCGGTGAGATCGGCAGAGGCTCGATCCAGACCTCGAAGTCTGCCGGCCCGCTCAGACAGCCGTAGTCATGGGAGTGGTAGGGGACCACCACGTCGAGGGTGCTGGCGTCGCAGAGCGTCGCGACGCGCAAGACCACGCCGCTGTCCAGCGGATCGCGGACGAGCAGCTGCCCCGGATTGGCGTCGCTATAGAGCGCCTGTACGTCGGCCGGCACGATGATGTTGGCGTCGATGCTGGACATCGGGTCGCAGCCCCCGAGCAGCGGCGCGGCCGCCGCCGTGGCGGCGATGAACAGTCCTCCCAGAACGCCGCCCACGCGGCTCCGATCCATCCGCCTCATGATTCCTCCTGAGTGTGCTTCGCGGCGTCCTTGCCGCGACTCGCCCGGCCTCAAACGCAAGTGTCGTACCAGGCCTTGAAGCACTTCGATTTCGTTGCGCCGCGCCGGCAGCGCACGACATGCGCGCCCCGGGGGGCGTGAACCGCGGTTGTCATGTGATCGACCACGGGGTGACGGGTGCCGACCGGGTGCGCCCCGCGCGCGGGCATGCGCGCCGCGCCGCGCCGGTGCGTTGACCGCGCGCGTTGCCGTGCAATAATTGGCCCGAACGCGGATGGCGCTCGCCCCGACGATCCTCTTCGAGCCCGCGCAGCAGGCGCGGCGGCCCTTGCGGCCGCCGGCGCTGGCGTCGGCGCTCGCGCTGGCCCTTCCGGCGCTGGCGTCGGCGGCGGTGCTTGGGTCCGGGTGCGCGGCGCGCGACGCGCACGTCGCTCCGAACTACGAGCCGACGCTGAGCGCGGCGGCGGGGGGGCCGGTGTACGTGCTGGCGGGGACGCCGGCCGCCTACCATCACTTCATCCTCGCCGACGTCGCCTACCAGGAGGAGCGCTGGGAAGAGGCGCGCACCGAGCTGCGGCTGGCGGTGGCCTACGACCCCGACAGCGCCTACCTCGAGGCGCGGCTCGCGGACGTCCTGGTGCACATGGGCCGCGTGCGTGAAGCGCTCTCGCACGCCGATCGCGCCGTGAAACTTGGGCCGACCCAGCCCTATGGCTACGTGGTGCGCGGGTGGATCCTCGTCGCCTACCGCCGCCTCGACGAGGCGGTCGCGTCGCTGGAACGCGCGCTGGGGGCCGACCCCGAGATCCGCGAGGCTTGGCTGCTGCTCGCCATCGCTCATCTGCAGCGCGACGACCGCGCCGCGGCGCGCCGCGCCTATCTGGGAATGGCGGTCGCCTTCCCGGACAGCTACGAGCCGTTCGCCCACCTCGCCGAGCTGGCGATCGGAGAGGGCGACGACACCGCCGCTATGAAGCACCTGGCCGACGCGCTGGAGCGCGAGCCGGCGCTCCCCGAGGCGGCGCGCCGGCTGGGGATGCTGCACGAGAAGCACGGCGACCGCGCCGGGGCGCTGGCGGTGTACGAGGCCGCGCTGGGCGCGATGCCCGACCTGGGCGAGCTGCGCGTGCAGCTCGTGCGCCTTCTGCTGGCCGCCGGGCGCAACGCGGAGGCCGACGCGCACGTGGCGGCGCTACGCGTCGAGCCGCTGCCGGACGCGGTGGCGGCGGTGCTGCTGCGGCGCCTGGGGCGCGTGTACCTGGACGCCGGCCGCGCCGAGATGGCGGCGTCGCTGCTGGAAGAGGCGCGCACGCTGCCCGGCGGCGACCCGGACGGCGAGGCGTCGTTCCACCTGGGCGCGGCGCGCGCCGCGCTGCACCAGAACGAAGCGGCGCTGGCGGCGTGGGCGGCGGTGCCGGAGCGCTCGCAGGTCAAGGCGGCGGCGCTGGCAGCGATGGCGGCGTTGCGCCTGGGCGAGGGGAACCTCGCCGAGGCGGAGCGGCTGGCGCGCGCCGCGGTGAAGCTCGACCCGACGCGCGCGGAGGGCAGCGACTCGCTCGGGCGCGTGTACCTGGCGATGGGGCGCGTGGACGAGGCGCTCAAGCTGATCGAATCGGCAACGCGCCTGTCGCCGGGCGAGCCGGAGTTCCTGGAGCACCTGGGCGACGTGCTGGTGAGCGCCAAGGACGTGACGCGCGCGCGCGCCGCCTACGAGAAGGCGCTGGGGCTCGCGCCGGAGGACGACGGCCTGCGCGCCAGCCTGGCGCGCAAGATCGAGGCGATCGGGGTGAAGGCGCCGTGAGCGCTATCCGCCGCGCCGGCGCGCCGCTCGCGCTCTTGGCGCTGCTCGCCGCCGCCGGCTGTCCCCGCCCGCACCCGCGGCCGGTGGAGGTCTTCAAGAGCCCGGACGCGCTCGTGGCCGCGGCCTCGGCGGCGGCCGGGAAGGTCGTCACGCTGGTGGGCGACATGAAGGTGGACTCGTTCGACCGCAAGGGCGGCGTGAAAGGGAAGGTGAAGGCCGACGCGTCGTTCATCCTGCGCCGGCCCGACGAGCTGCGCATCGACGTGTTCGATCTCGGCGGCGTGCCGCTGGTGTCGGCGGTCACGTCGCCGGGCGGCTTCGCTCTCTATGACATGGGCGCGAAGACGTACTACTACGGGCCGCCGAGCCCGTGCAGCATGGAGGTGCTGCTGGCGCTGCCGTTCGGACCGGCGGAGCTGGTGCAGGTGATGCTGGGCGCGCCGCCGCTGCTCGAGGGCGGGACGCATAGCCTGCGCTACAACGGCAAGACCGGCGAGTACGAGCTGAAGATCGCGCGCGGCGAGGAGAAGCAGGAGTGCTTCTTCGAGGCGACCGGGCCGCGCCTGCGCGCCTGCACGCTCACGCGCGGCGACAAGGTGGTCTCGCGCCTCTCCTATGAGAGCTGGGAGGAGGTGGAGGGCCTGCCCGGCGTGCGCCTGCCGCGGCGCCTGTATTACGAGCAACCCGTCGAGTCGTCGGACGTGCTCATCAAGATCAAGAAGGTGTGGGTCGACAAGGACCTCGACCCGGAGACGTTCGTGCTGGCTGCGCCGACGGGCGTCGCGACGGTGCCCGTCTGCGCGCCGGAGCCGCCCCCCGAGACGTTCGTCCCCGGCGGCTGAGCCGGAACCGGAGCCGGAGCCGGAGCCGCAACCGGAGCCGCAACCGCAACCGGAGCCGGAGCCGCAACCGGAGCGGGAGCCGCAACCGGAGCCGGTGAGAGCCGGAGCCGGAACCGCAGCGGGACGGCGCCCGCGGGTGGTATCCTCAGGCGCGGGAGGCACACATGAAGGCACGTGGCGTGCTCGCGCTGGCGCTGGCAGTGGGGCTCGGTGGGTGCACCTGTGGCGTCGCGTCCGGTGGGACGGACGCGGGGAACGTGCCGGGGGTCGACTCGGGCGCGGTGCCCGGCTCCGACTCGGGCGGCGGCGGTGGGACGTACACGGAGCCCTACTGCACGGACCCGCTGGCGGACCTGTCGGACCTCGCGGCGGCTTATACGCCCGCGGGGCTGCGCCCGGCCGTCGAAGGCGTCGCCATGCGCCGCTATCCGATCGGGCTCGTCGTCATCCAGGACCAATCCGACACCGACCTCATGAACTGGTTCTTCAGCACGGCGACGTTCAACGACGTGCTCGACGGTTTCGAGATCGCCGTGCACGAGGGCACGCACATCTGGGACTTCTCCAACAGCCCGCCGGGCGGGTGGAGCTACCGCGTGCGCGACGACCTCGTCATCACGACCGCCTCGCTCACGAACTTCGCGCGCAGCGAGATCCTCGCCTTCCACGCCGACCCGACGGCCGACATGTACGACGACGTCTATCTCACGGGCTTCTCCGGCACGCAGGGGTTCAATAACCTGCTCGACGAGTACAACGCCTACGTCCACTCGCTGGCGTCGAGCTATTGCACGCGCGATCGCCTCGCTCCGGGCTCGTCGATCAGCTCGCGCGACGGCATCCTCACGATGATGTACTACGTGGAGCTGTACCTGAAGGTCGGGCGCCTGAATCACCCGGCCGACTACGCCGACATCCTCGCCGACCCCGAGCACGTCGACCTCATCCTCACCGATTGGGACCGCGCTGAGTTCTGGCTGGGGCTGACCGCCGGCAACCCCGAGCTGGGCATCAACGACGACCTCATCGCCACCTGGACCTACGATCCGGCGAACCTCATGGAGATCGATCTCGTCCGGCCGTGACGGCGGCGGGCGGGCGCGCGTCTCGACCCCTTTACTCGCGCCGCAGGCGGCGCTAGCGTCCCCGGCCATCACCGCACCGCGCGGGAGGGAGGCGACATGACGAGCAGGCGACGTCCGTGGAACGTGTGTGCCTTGGCGTTGGCGATCGGAGTGGCGGCGCTCGGCGGCGGCGGGGCGGCGGGGTGCGGCGGCCACGCCAACCCGGGGACCGACGGCGGGCCCGGGCCGGGCACCGACAGCGGCAACCCCTGCGGCGACGGCGTGTGCGCGCAGGACGAGATCGAGAATTGCGCCACCTGCCTCGCCGACTGCGGGCCGTGCATGCCCGGTTGCAGCGACGGCGTGTGCGCCATGGCGACGGGCGAGAACTGCACGAACTGCGGCGTCGACTGCGGCGGCTGCCCGCCTTGCGGCGACGGCACCTGCGCGGTGAACGAGGACTGCAACGTCTGCCCGGCCGACTGCGGGCCGTGCACCGCGTGCGGCGACGGCACGTGCGACGCCGCCATCATGGAGACGTGCGACACGTGCGCGGCGGACTGCGGCACGTGCGCGGTCTGCGGCAACGCCGCCTGCGAGCTGGGCGAGAACTGCTCCACCTGCACGGCCGACTGCACCTGCATCAGCTGCGGCAACGCGATGTGCGACCCGCTCGCCGGCGAGACGTGCGACAGCTGCGCCTCCGACTGCACCTGCGGCACCTCCACCTGCCAGGACGCGCTCGGCTGCGCGATGGCCTGCATGGACACGGCGTGCCTGTATGGCTGCTACGCCATGGTGTGCGCGGCCGGGCAGATGCAGCTCCAGGAGCTGCTCGTCTGCATCCAGGCGAACTGCTACGCGCTCTGCGCCATGGATCCCACCGGATTCGGCTGCCTGAGCTGCGTGGGCTCGAACTGCCAAACGCAAGCGATGGCGTGCGGGACGACCTGCTGACGGGCGGACCGGCGCGGCGCGGTTAACGGTGCGGGCGCGGCGCCGTCTACCGGGGGTGGAACCAGCTTGAGCGATACCGCGCCGCGTCGAGCCAGCGAGGGGGACCGCGACGCGCCGGAGGGCGCGGCGGGACCGGTGTCGCTCGACGTCGCGCTGGTGGAGCGGGCGCGGCGCGGGGACCGGGCCGCGTTCGGGCGGCTGCACACGCGCTTTGCGCGCATGGTGCACGCCATCTTGCTCGGGCGCGTGCCGCGCCGAGAGGCGGACGACTTGGTGCAGGACGTGTTCGTCGACGCGCTGGGGAAGATCGACACGCTGCGCGAGCCCGCGGCGTTCGGCGGATGGCTGGCGATGATCGCGCGCAACCGCGCGACCGATTTCCTGCGCGCGCGGCGCGAGACAGCGGAGCTGCCGGAGGAGCTGGCGGGCGGCGCGGGCGCCGGGGCGGGGGCGGCGCTGGAGGCGTCGCGGGCGCTGGCGGCCATCCGCGCCCTGCCCGAGGCGTACCGCGAGACGCTGCTGATGCGGCTGGTGGAGGGGATGAGCGGACCGGAGATTGCCGCCCAGAGCGGGCTCAAGCCCGACTCCGTGCGCGTGAACCTCTGCCGCGGCTTGGCGATGCTGCGCGAGAAGCTGGAAGTGGAGAAGGGGCCATGAGCGACCCCCGCCGCCGCGGCTTGGCGATGCTGCGCGAGAAGCTGGAAGTGGAGAAGGGGCCATGAGCGACCCCCGCAACGACGATTACCTGTGGGACCGGTCGGGGGAGCCGGACCCTGAAGTGCAGCGGCTGGAGCGCGCGCTGGCGCCGCTGCGCTAC
>DASYRF010000438.1:0-3658 GCA_036004705.1 Myxococcota bacterium | reverse complement strand
CCGCGCCCAGCCCGAAGTGCACCGCCAGGTCCGACCGGCTGAAGCTGCCATCGCCGCCGCTCACCACGCGCATCTGGTAGAGGCCGTCCGCCCAGATCTCCACGCGCGCGCCGATGCCGTCGCGGTTCGACGTCACCCCCTCCAGCTTCACTTGCAGCCACGATCCCGCCGCCCATTCGTTGAAGGCGAGGACCATGTGCTCCGGCGGCGGATCCAGCGCGTTGTTCACCTCCACGATGTCGACGTCGCCGTCGAAGTCGAGGTCGCCGTACGCCGAGCCGCGCCCCTCGCCGCGGTCGTCGGCGCCCGACACCGCCGTCACGTCCGTGAACGTCCCGTCCCCTTCGTTGTGGTAGACGAAGTCCGGCTCGTTGCGACCCTCGGGCAAGTACGGCGACGCGCGCACGTACCCGTTGGACAGGTGGAAGTCCAGCCACCCGTCGTTGTCGAAATCCTGGAATCCCCCCGAGAAGCTGGTCGTGCACAACAGCGTCGACGTCGGGTCGGTGTACAGGGCGAGGTATTCCACCATCCCCTGCTCGAAGACGTTGCCCATCGGGTCCGGGGACGGCCATCCGGTGAAGAACTGAGTCGGGTCGCTGAAGCCGTACCCGGTGATGCCCGCCGCGGTGGACACCTCCTCGAACGTTCCACCGAGGTTGTGGTGCAGCACGTTGCGGCAAATGTTCCCCGCGTAGACGTCCATCCATCCGTCGTTGTCGTAGTCGCCGGGGCAAGCGCTCATGCCGAAGATGCCGGCGTCGAAGCCGATGCCGTCCCCCACGTTCACGAACAGCCAGCCGCCCGGACCGCCGACGCCGTCGTTGCGGTAGATCGTGTTGTGCTCGGCGCCCGGCCCCATCCCGTAGTCGTTCACCTCCACCAGGTCGAGGTCGCCGTCGTTGTCGTAGTCCACGAACGCCACGCCCAGCGTGGCGCCGGTGGAGTCGACCCCTACCGCCGGCGCGACGTCCGTGAACGTGCCGTCGGCGTTGTTGTGATACAGATTGTTAGGCGGCCCCGGGTACGTGGGGTACCCGCGCGAGTATTTGTCCTCCAGATAGTTGGCCGTGTAGATGTCGAGCCACCCGTCCTGGTCGTAGTCGCCGAAGACCGCGCCCAGCGTCAGCCCCGTCTCGTCAACGCCGGCCGCCGCGCCGACCTCGGTGAACGTCCCGCCGCCCAGGTTCTTGAACAGGTAGTTCGGCCCCAGCCGCCCCAGGTACAGGTCCTGGTCGCCGTCGTTGTCATAGTCGGCCGCGCCCACGCCGCGCACGCCCGTCACGCCTCCGAGCCCGGCCGCCAGCGTGCCGTCGGTGAAGCGGCCGGTGCCGTCGTTCAGGTAGAGGTGGCTGTCGGCTGTCGCCCCGGTGAAGAAGAGGTCCAGGTCGTCGTCCTCGTCGACATCGACGACCGCGACGCCGCCCGCCACCAGGAACGGCGGCAGCAGCTGGGCCGTGTGCGTGACCCCGCGGTCGATGGCGCAGTCCACAAAGAGCGTCGCGGCGTCGGCAGGCGGACAGGTACGCGGGCCGGCGTCCGGCGGCGGGCCAGCGTCGGCGGCGCCCGAGTCCGAGCCGCCACCGCCGCCGCCATCGGCGCCGACGGAGCCGGCGTCCCCGATCTTCGTGCCGCCGTCGGCCCCGGCATCGACCGGCCCTACGCCCGCGTCGGTCGGGCTGGCGGCGTCGACTCCGCGCGGAACCGCGTCCATCCCGCGCACCGTCGCGTCGCGCGCCGCGTCGGCGCCGTCGTTACAGCCCGCGCCGGCCGCGAGGCCGAACGCCGCCAGCGCGGCGGCCACCGCGTCGAGCCCCGCCGACCGACTGCGCCTCATGGGAAACGTCAACGTAGCACGCCCGGCGCGTCCACGCGCCACACCCGCCAGCGCTCGAGCCGCAGCTCGGCGTGGGCGGCCCGGCCGCCGATGGTTCCCGGCGGTCCGCCGGACGAGCCGCGCTCGATTCGCTCCGTGAAACGGTCGGGCGCCCACCCAACCACCCAGCCCGCATCGCCCGGATCGCCGGTGGCGCGCTCCCAGCCTCGGTCGCCCTCGACGCGGAACGCCGCGGCCAGCCCCAGGCCGGTATGGAACATCACCGGGGCCGACCACGCGATGCTCGTCAGGATCGGGCGCCCGTCCCAGCGGCGCATGAGCTCCGCCGCGCACAGCCGCGCCATCTCGTGGTCGGGGAGGTCGCGCGCCAGCTCGAACAGAATCAGGTCGTGCATGAACCACGTGCGCGGCCACAGCCCGTAGGTGTCGGCGGTGCGCGCGACCGCCGCGCTGGACCATCCGTAGTAACTGCCCAAGAACGACCGCGGCCAGTGCGCCCACGCGTCGGGACCATACAGCGGCGCGCACAGCCGCAGCACCGCCAGCGCCGCGATCGCAGCCGCCGGCAACAGCGCGCGCCCCGGCCGCAGTGGCCAACGCCTCGCCGCCGCCACGCCGAGACGTCCCGCCAGCGCCGCCGCCCCCAGCGCCACCGCCGGCACCGCCAGAAGCGCGTAGCGTCCGCGAAACGGATGCCCGCCGGCAAAGCGCCACACGTAGAGCGCGAACGGCGCCCACAGCGCGGCCGCGGCCGCCGCCGGCACGCGCAACGCCGCCCCCGCCCGCGCGTTCCGAGCGGCCGCGACCGCCAGCCACATGACGCCCGCCGCGCCCGCAACCAGCAGCAGCGGCCCGGTGCAGGCCGCCACCGCATGCATGTAATGGAGCGCGGATCCGAGCAGCGAGCCCGCCGTGGGGCTCGGGTCCAGCCCGGCGCCGTCGGGGCGAAGCTGCGGCGGGAAGCCGCTCTGCGCCACGGCGTACGCATAGAACGCGGCGAGCGGCGTCCCTGCCGCCAGGGCGAAGCGCGCCCCGTCCGCCGCGGAGCGACGCGCCGCGCCCGCCACGACCGCCAGCCACACCACGAGCGGCCATGCGTCGTAGCGGACGAGCCCTGCCGCCGCCACCAGCGCCGCCGCCCCGTACAGCGCGCCCCGCCCGCTGCGCCGCTCGCCGCTGCGGCTGCCACGGCTCCCGCCCGCTGGCTGCAGCCCCGCCACGAGCGCGCACGCCCCTGCCGCGAGCCCGAGATACAGCGTCTCGACGAGCGGCGTCGCCGCCACGTAGAGCATCCCCGGCGTCCAGGTCGCCAGCGTTGCGCCCGCCGCGCCCAGCGCCGCGGCGCGGTCGTCCGCACCCAGTGCGCGCGCCAGTCGCCGTGCCAGCGCGAACACCGCCCCGCCGAGCAGCGCGAGCCCCGCCACCGACCAGAACGTCCCTGCCCAGCCGCCGCGGTAGAGCGCGTCCGCCTGGGCCGGCAGCGCCGCCAGCCACGCCGGCAGCGGCGGCCACGACAGCCCCGGCGGCGCGATGCCGGCGCCGGCGAAGTCCAGCACGCGCCGAGCCACGACCGCGCGCGCCGCCGCATCGGGATGGAGCAGCTGCACGCCGAGGGCTCGGAACAGCAGGCTCGCGGCGACGCCGGCCCCGCCGCTCGCCGCCGCCGCCACGAGCACGCCCCGCCGCGCACGCGCCGCCGCCGCCGCCCCCGTCGCCCCCGCCCCCGCCGCCCCCGTCGCCGGGGCCGCCGTCGCTCCCGCCGCTCCCCTCGCCGCCGCCACGCTCGTGCGCCCTTCCGGCTAGCGCGCCCGGGCGCGCGCC
>DASYRF010000437.1:0-10542 GCA_036004705.1 Myxococcota bacterium | reverse complement strand
TACCGTCGCAGTCGTTGTCGATGCCGGGCGTGTCGCACAGCTCGGGGGTCACGTAGGGACACGTCGTGGGGTTGCAGAACAGCCCGCACGCCTGTCCCACGTCGGTGTTGGGTGCGCCGGGCGAGCAGCCGAGCGCCGCGTTGCAGCCGAAGACGCCGCCCGAGCAGATTCCCGGGATGCCGGTCGTGCAGGCGTCGCCCGCCACGATGGTGCCGCAGATCTGCGCGCCGTTGCCGTCGCAGTTGTTGTCCACGCCCTGGTTCGAACAGAGCTCCGGACTAGTCGTGTTCATCGTGGGCGCGTTGGCGGGAGAGCACATCGGGAAGCCGGTCTCGGTCCCCTCGTCACAGCAATCTGTACCGGTGCAGGAGTCGCCGGCGGTGATGACGGGAGACGCAAGGTTCGTCGCGCCCCCGCAAGGGAAGCAACCGTCGCCGTCCAGGTCGCGCTCCGCCGTGCGCACGTCGGGGCCCGAAGGAGCCGCGCACGGCAGGCACACGTCGTTGCGCCCGTTGCAGACGTTGTCGTCGTCGCAGGCGTCGGCCGGCATGCCCGCGGCGTCCAGGTCAGGGCGCACGTAGTGGATGCAGACCAAGTCGCCGGTGGCGGTGCAGACCGTATCGCCGACGCGGCAGCGCCACGCCTCGCTGTTCACTTCCACGTACGGCGGATTGACCGCGTCGTTGCCGTAGCAGGGTAGCGGGTCGCCGCCGGCGTCGTTGGCCTCGGGGTTGCCGTTGTTGACGACGCCGTCGCAGTCGCTGTCGACGCCGTCGCACTGCTCGGGCGCGTCGGGGTGCACCATCGCATTGGCGTCGTCGCAGTCACACCCGGTAGTCTGGCCCGGCGGGCAGACCACGTAAGTGTCCCCGTCGAAGTCGGTCGCCGGACCGCACAGACCGTCGCCGGCGGAACAGTCCTCGTCGATGCCGTTGCCACAGCGCTCCGCGGCGCCGGGATGGACGTCGGGGTTGGCGTCGTTGCAGTCGGGGCCGGCCGGGAAGCCGTCGCCGTCGGCGTCGCCCGGCGGACAGGCGTCCAGCGTCAGCGGGTCGCAGTCGTCGTCCACGCCGTTGCCGCAGATCTCCGAGCCGCCCGGATGCACGCTCGAGTCCCAGTCCTCGCAGTCGTCGAAGCCGGCGCAGGCCGCCAGGTCGGCGGGCGCGATCGTCTCGCGCCGCAGGCAGCAAACCGGACGGCCGCCGTCGCTGCCCGCCACGACGCACACGTCCATGCCCGACGTAGGATCGGTGCCGCAGTCGTACTCCGCCGAGCAGAAGCCGTCGCCGTCCGCGTCGGGGTCCGCGCAGATCGGCTGCGTCCCGTCGCAGTTCTCGTCCACGCCGTTGCCGCAGACGTCGGGCGCGCCCGGATGGATGGCGGAGGGCGGCACGCCGCCACCGCAGCCGGCCTCGGTGCCGGCGTCGCAGCAGTCGCCCCCCGGGATCACGCCGACCGCCGTCACGCAGTAGCCATCGTCGTCGAGGTCGCAGTCCGGACAGTCGTCCGCGCCGTTGCAGTCCTGGTCGACGTTGTCGCATTGCAGCTCGCTCGCGCCGGGATGCACGTCGGGGTCGGCGTCGTTGCAGTCCGCGCCGGGGCCACCGGGGAACCCGTCTCCGTCGGTGTCGAGACAGGGGCCGTCGCCCCCGCGGCAGTCCTCGTCGATGCCGTCGATGCAGCGGCCGATCGCCACGTCGCCCGACTCCACCTCGAAGGGGTTCGCGGTGATCGACGTGTCGTCGCAGTCGAAGTGCGATTGGTCCGACGTGCCGGGCTCGATGAAGAAGATGGATTCGCAGGCGTTCACGCGCTGCGAGTTCCAGGAGTAGTCGGGGTTGCGCAGGAACGGAACGCACCCGTCCTCGCTAGGACCGGCGCCCTGGCCGGGGATGGTGTCGCCGTCCGGGTCGACGTCCACGCCGTCGAAGTTCAGCGGGTACATCACGATGTCGGCGTCGTCGTGCCCGAGCCGGTCGACCGACAGCGAGTAGGCGCCCAGCGCGTTCAAGGCGGCCAGCGGGGCGTGGCTGCAAGGGAGGCTGCCGCACGTCAGCAGCTGCTGAAACGGGTCGTCAATCACGGCGAAGGCGTCGCGCACGTCGTCGGTCGTGTCCGCGAACACGGCGAAGTGCACGACGGCCTTGATGCCGTCGTACGGACTGGGGTCGCCGCTGGGCGTCGTACCGGGGTCGATGAGGATGGACCGGCCATGCCGCCCTTCGAACGCCGCGCGGCACTCCAGGACGCTCGGCTCGCAGAACTGGTCGCGCGCACAGTCGTCGTCGCTGGCGCACGGCGTGCACGAAGTGCCGGGGCAGAGGTCGATGACCTGCTCAGGCAGGTCGTTGATGACGCCGGGAACACCGGCCGGCAACGCCGCGGGGTCGTAGGCACGGATGCGGATCTTCAAGGTGAGCGAACGGGCGCCGTTCGCGCCGACGATGACTTCGCGCGGGATCTCCAGATAGATGCCCGTGCCGCGGCGCGAGCGGCAGGAGCCGCAGCCGGCGCTGAAGGCGCCCAGCCCGAGCACGGCGGCGATCACCAGCGTGAGGACGCGGAAGAGCAGCCTGGCGCGGAGGCGGCGGCCCGGCGGTGAAAGGCGCATGAGGTGCTCCCGCGGGCGCCGCTTGGCGCCGGCAACGGTCTCGGGTCGGACTGGCGATCGGCTCCGCAGCATTATAGGCTCCGCCGCGCGCGTCGAGCAACGGCGGCGGAGGCGGTGGCGAGATGGTTCCGTATCGGCGAATCGATCACGTGGGCATCGCGGTGCGCGACCTCGACGCGGCGATCGCCCGCTGGCGCGACGTGCTCGGGTTCGAGGTGGCCGGCCGCGAAACGTTGCCTGACGAGGGTGTCGAAGTCGCGTTCCTGCAGGTCGGCGAGAGCCGGCTGGAGCTGGTGGCGCCGCTGCCGGGCAACGCGGCGCTGGGACGCTTCCTGGAGAAGCGCGGCGAGGGGGTACACCACCTTTGCTTCGCCGTCGAGGACGTCGCGGGGGCGCTCGATGAACTGGGGCGCGCGGGGGCCGAGCTCATCGACCGTGCGCCGCGCCCGGGCGCGCACGGCACGCGCGTCGCCTTCCTGCACCCGCGGGGGCAGACGGGCGTGCTCGTGGAATTGGTGGAAGACGACGCCGGTTCCAAGCCGTAACGGCCGTCTTGCCGGGCGCCGCCGCGGGCGTGCGCTCGGGTTCGCTGGTGTTGCAGGTCCGGCCTGTAGTAGAACCCGCCGGTCGGAAGCGGACGCACTCGCTCCCCTGGAGGCTTGGATGGCGATTCGAAGGTCGCGGAAAGCGCTGGCGGTGTCGGCGGCACTGCTGGCCGCCGGCGCGGGGGCGGGGGCGGGGGCCTGGCCCGGCGCAGCGCGTCCGGCGTGGGCGGACGAGGGCGGAGCGGAGAGCGCGCCGGAGAGCGGGCCCGACGGAATGAAGAAGCCGCCGGCGTTGCCGCCGACACTGCGCCCCTTGCCGCCGTTGGGAAGCGACGCGGGCGCCGGCGCGGGCGACACTTCGAAGATCGTCGACGAGTTCAAGCTGGGAACGAAGGGGCTGGCCAAGCCGAAGCTGCAGTTCTTCGAGCTACACGGCTACTTCCGCTGGCGCACGGACCTGTTCCAGAACCTCGATCTGCGCGCGCACGAAGTCCTGCCGCTGGTGGCGAGCGGGAACTACCGCCCCCAGGCGCTCGATTTCAGCGCCACGGGCTTCCCGGTCATCCTGCCGCTCTCGGAGCGCGACGACAGCGCCGACCTGGCGTCGGAGCCCGGCAACCGGGACATCGGGCGCGGCGCGGAGACGCTCGCCGGAACGAACATCCGGCTGCGCCTCGATCCCACGATCAACGTCAGCGAGATCCTGCGCATCAAGGCGACGATCGACGTGCTCGACAACGTGGTGCTCGGGTCGACGCCCGACGGCTACGTGCTCGCCGCGGGGGCGAGCCTCCGCCCGGCGGACGTCCCCATCCTCGCCTTCTCCGGATCGGAAGTTCCGCCCGACGGGCGCAACTCGTTCTCCGACTCCATCCGCGTGAAGCGCGCCTGGGCGGAGGTGCGCACTCCGTACGGGGAGCTGCGCTTCGGGCGCATGGGCAGCCACTGGGGGCTGGGGCTGCTGGCGAACGACGGCAACTGCCTGGACTGCGACTACGGCGACTCGGCGGACCGGATCATGTTCGCGACGAAGCTGAATCGCTTCGTCATCGTGCCGGCCATCGACATCCCTGTGTCGGGCTTCACCAGCGCGCGGGTCACCGACTATGGCGGGCAAGCGTACGACCTCGACCAGCTGGACGACGTGCACCAGTACATCCTGGCGGTGGCGCGGCGCGACACGCCGGAGGAGCTGGCGGCGATGGCCTTGCGGGGGGAGACCTCCTTCAACTACGGCCTCTACTTCGTCTTCCGAAACATGAGCTTCAGCGGGGCGGAGCTCGCCACGGCGGTCGGCGCCAGCAACGACCCCGACTACACGCTCTACAAGGTGAATGCCGAGGCGTACATCCCCGACCTGTGGGGGCGGCTCGTGACGGGGCCGTTGACGCTCGAGGCCGAGGCGGTCTTCATCTACGGAAAGATCGAGTCGAACCCGCTGATGAGCGGCGCAAACTGCGGCGACCCCACCGCCGATATCAGCATGCCGGGGACACCCGAGTACCGGCGGGGCATCTGCAAGGTCATTCAGTTCGGCGCCGCGCTGCACGCCTCCTACAAGATGCTCGACGACAAGCTCACCATCCGCTTCCGCGGCGGCGTGGCCACAGGTGACGAGGGCGAAGGGCTCGTGCCGGTCGGAACGCTGGTGACGCACGCCGCCGACAGCCGCCTCACGGCGTTCCGCTTCGACCGCGACTACATCGTCGACCTCATCCTCTTCCGGCAGATCCTGGGCACCATCAGCGGCGCGGCCTACTTCAACCTCGGCGGCACGTACGAGGCGCTGCCCGGGTTGAACTTGAAGCTCGACGCGATCTATTCGCTGGCGGTCGAGCCGGTGTCCACGCCCGGCAACAAGCCCGGCCTGGGGGTGGAGGTCGACGGCGAGGTCAACTACACCACGAAGGACGGCTTCTTCGGCGCGGTGCAGGGAGGCATCCTCTTCCCGCTCAAGGGGCTGAACTTCCCCGACGCCATCTACGGCGGCGCGTGGCCGGCCGAGGTGGGCGACGTCGTGGCCAAGCCGGCCTTCACGCTGCAGGGCTTCCTGGGCATCCGCTACTAGCAGGTCGCGGTCGCTCCAGCTCGTCCCACGCCGCTCCCGCGCCCCGCGTCCCGCGCCTCGCGCTCGCCGCCGCCGCCCTGGCGTAACTCCTGCCCGCGCGAAGTTGGCGCGGCGGCCTGGACCAGGCACCATATAGAGGATGGGCAGCCAGGAGCGGCGCCGCAAGGCGCGCGAACGGTTCGCCGCCATTGTCGCGCGCGATGAGACCGAGCTGGACCTCGCCGGCGCGGCGCTGATGATCGCCGAGGAGCAGTACGACGACCTGGACCTCGGCGCCACGCTGGCGGCGCTGGACCAGGTGGCCGACAACGCCCGCGACGAGGTCTGGGGCGCGGGCCACGGCGACGAGCAGGTGCGCGCGCTGGCGCGCCACCTGGGCGGGCCCGAGCATTTCCGCGGCAACGTGGACGACTACTATGACGCGCGCAACAGCTACCTGAACGACGTGCTGGAGCGGCGGCTGGGCATCCCCATCACCCTGGCGGTCGTCTACATCGAGGTGGGACGCCGGCTGGGCGTGAAGGTCGAGGGCGTGGCGTTCCCCGCGCACTTCCTGGTGCGCGGGCCGGAGGGGGCGCTGTTCGATCCGTTCGCGCGCGGCATGGAGCTGGACGACGGCGCGCTGCACGCGCTGGCGGTCCGCGTCGGGGCGCCGCTGGCGCTGCGGCTGCGGCGCGACACGCTGCCGGGGGCGGGGAAGAAGGCGATCCTCTTCCGGATGCTGCACAACCTGCGCGCGATCTACCAGCGCGACCGCGACACGGCGCGGCTGCTGGGCGCGATGGACCGGCAGCTGGCGTTGGTTCCGGAGGCGGCGGAGCTGTACCGCGACCGCGGACTGCTGCTGGCGCAGGCCGGGTCGCCGGGGCGCGCCGCAGCCGATCTCGAGCACTACGCCGAGCTGCGCCCGGCGGCCGCCGACGCCGGCGAGGCCCGCCGCGTCGCCACGCGCCTGCGCGCGACGCTGTTGAACTGAGCCGGCCCCACGCCGCCGGCGGGAGCCGGCTCAGCCTACTCGGAGCTCGAAGCGCGTCGACGGCCTCCGAGGCTCCGCGCGTCGAAGGAGTCCCTCCTGCGGTTTCTTCACGCTCTCCGTTCTGAGCCCAGCGACTAGGCGGCGGCCTTCGCCACGCTGCCGGCGCGGCCACGCGTCACGAGCGCCCCCACGCCAAGGGCGAGGGCGAGCAACGCGCCGAACGTGCCGTTGTTCGACAGCTCGCCGAGGCCCTGGGCCACCAGTGCGGCGCGATCGGCCGCGGCCGCGGCGAAGAGCGGGTACTTGCTGGCCACCGCCACCATCCCCATCGCCATGCCGAACACGGCCTCGATCAGCAAGAGAATCGCACCGGCGCCGAGCACGCCCCCGCGCCTGTCGGGCGCGCGCGTGAAACCGGCGCCTGCCACCACGACCGCCGACACCAGCATCAGCCACATGTTCAAGCCGCCGTTACGCATGTAGTCCATCATCGTCCGTCTCCTTGGTTGGGCGCGGCGACCGCCGCCGCGTGCAGGGTCTCATTGCGAGGCGCGTGCCACCCTGCAAGGGGGCGCCGCACCTGCCGTGCGGCCGAAGAAAGGGAAGCAGGCACGGCGCCCCGTCCGGCGTGGAGGACGGTCGGCGTCCGGCTGGCCGGCGCGGCGGACAACCCTTCAGCGTCCGGCTGGAACCGCCAGCGTCACGGTCGTCCGTGGCGGCGCGGCGGCGAGCGCGGCAAGGGCAGCATCGACCAAACGCGGCGCGACGGACCCGAACGGCTCGCTTTCGGCCGCCGCGAATCCGGCGACCGCCAGGGTGGCCGGCACGGCCACGAAGTCCACCGGGAGGAGCCAACCGGCCTCCGGTGGGTCGGCCGGCGCCAGCGGGCGCGCGGGGCCGGCGGCCAACAGGATCTCCACGCGGCGCACGCCTGCGTCCTGGGCGATGCGGAGCACGCGCACCAGCGTGATCCACGGCACCTCGCGGTCGACGGTGACGAGCAGCTCCACGCCCTCGGGCGCGTCGGGCGGGCGCAAGGCGGCGGTGCGGGCGAGCACGTCGGTGAGGCGCTCGCGCAAGCGCGCCTCCATCTCCACCGCCGTCAGGCGCGCGAGCGGATCGGCGTTGACGGCAACGAGGTCACGCGAGATCTGTAGGGCCGGCGCGTCGTGCGGCGTGAAACGGTCGCGCGGCAGGCGCTCGCCCAGCGGCGGGTCGAGACGCCCCAACAGCGCGAATTGATCGGCCAGCGCGGCGCGGTAGGCGTCGCGCGCGCGGAGCATGCGCGCATAGAGCGTGGCGTCGATGATCGCGGCGCCGGCGACCGCGGCGACCAGCACCCAGGTGGGCCAGCGCGGGCGCGCAAGAGCTCCGTGACGGCGCAGCCGCCTCACGCGCACCGCCTCCACGCCGCCCAGCAGCGCCAGCGCGGCAAACGCCAGCACCCCGGTGGCGGTGCGCTCGCCCGCGGCGGCAAGGATCTCCGCGGCGCGCGCGGCGCGCGTGGTCAGCTCGTCGGCCCCCCAAAGGTACCCCTCGCGCGCCTCCAGCCGCGCATAGCCGGCGCCGATGGCGAGCACCACGGCGAGCACGCCGGCGAGCGCACGCTCCAGCTCGTCGCGCGCCGCCAGCGTGGGGTGTGCAGCCGGGAGCGCCATCGCCATTGCCAGGGCGAGGGCCGCCGTCCCCGCCACGAGCGCGCCCGAGGGAGCGCCGACGGCGAGGGCCGCCGCCGCCAGCCCGACCAGCGCCACAGCGCCGGCGAGCGCCTCGCGCCGCGCGAGTCCGATGCGCACCTGCACGGTCGCTACGCCGCGCGTGGAGACGCCGGCCAAACCGACCGCCGCCAGGCCGAGGATGGCGCCGAGAGCGAAGCCCATGAAGCGCGACGCGTTGGCCTCGTACATGCCTCCGCCGAACAACGCGAACCGCTTCGTCGGCTCCGCCGCCGCCGCGTGGGTCATGACCAGCACCCAGCCGGTGTACGTCCCGACGGCGCCGGAGAAAGCCGGCAGCAGCACGAACCACCAGGTCCACCGGGCGCGTTCGTCGCGGCGCGCCCGCGTGCGCGCGGCCAGCCCCAGCGCCACCGCACCGGCGGCCAGCCACACTGGGCACAACATCCCGGACCAGCCTGCGATGCGCATCCAGTGCCACACGACGTGACGACCCGGCCCGGTGTACCCGATCGCCACGATCCCCGCGGCGCCCGCGACGATGACCGCCGCCATCGCCACGAGGAAGCGCCGCAGCCCCGCCGCCGCCAGCGGCACCGGGCTCGCAGCGGGCGCTGCCGCCGGCGACGGCAAGGACGAGGCGGGCGGCGACGTGCGCGCCGTCGCGTCCGGCGCCGCGGCGAGCGGTTGCGACTGCAACGTGGCCGCGTGTCCCAGCCCTGGATCCGTCGCCACGGCGGCCGGCCCGGCGGCGCCGAACGCCGCGTCACCGGCCTGCACCAGCTCCGCCATCGAAGCAAAGCGATCCGCTGGCGCCTTGGCCAGCGCGCGCGCCAACAGCGCCTCCACGCCCGCGGCGGCGGTCACGCCGCTGGCCGCCAGCGCCGGCGGCGGCTCGTGCAGATGTTGCTGCATCAGGGCGGCGAACTGCACGGCGCGAAACGGGGGCGCTCCGGCGAGCATCTCGTACAGCATCGCCGCCAGAGCGTACTGATCGGTGGCGGCGTCCACCCCCGCGTTGAACCACTGCTCCGGCGCCATGTACGCCGGCGTGCCCATCACCATGCCTGTCTGCGTGAGGCGCGGGGCGTCCCCCTCGGGCGGTGCCAGGACCTTGGCCAGCCCGAAGTCGAGAATACGCGGCCGCGACGGCCTCCCGCCGAACGCTTCCAGGAAGACGTTGTCCGGCTTCAGGTCGCGATGGACGATTCCGGCGCGGTGCGCCGCGAGCAGCGCCTCCGCCACCTCGCGCGTGATCCGCCACGCCTCCGCCGGATCGAGCGTCCCGCGCGCCAGCAGCTCCTCGCGCAGAGACCGCCCTTCCAGCAACGACATCACCAGATACGGCCGCCCGTCCGGCAGCGCGCCGAAGCCGATGACGTCGACGATGCCCGGGTGGCGCACCCCATTGGCCGCCTGCGCCTCGCGCCGGAACCGCTCCACCGCCCCGGCGTCCTCGGCGTAGGCGTGCTTCAGGACTTTGATGGCGACGCGCTTGTGGATGGACGGCTCGACGGCCGCGTACACGGTGCCCACCCCTCCGGCGCCGAGGCAGTGCTCGATCCGATAGGCCCCCACCAGGCTGCCGGGGGCCAGGGCGGCGGCGCCATCGCGCCGCGGGGCGCCGTCCTCGTTCATTCCAATATCATGATAAGTCGATGTCCACGCGCTTCGCCACGACGTCACCGCCGGCGGCGCACCAGGCCGTGCGCACGGATGAGGTCGTTCAGGTGCGACCGCGAGACGTCGAGACGTCGTGACGCCTCGCTGACGTTCCAGCCGCAATCCTCCAGCGTCTCGCCGATGAGCCGCCCCTGGAACCCGCGCGTGGCCTCCTGGAACGTCTCCCCGGCGCAGTCCCCCGCGGCGCCGCCGCCGGGGGCCGCTTCGCCCGCCGCGCCGGAAAGCGCGCCGGCGGGGGCCCGCGCCGCCGCGGGCGCAGCGCGCTCGGGGAACAGGTGGCGAGGCTCGATCGCCGCGGCCCCTTCGCTGAAGGCGGTCGCCCAGCCGCGGGCGAGCACGTTCTCCAGCTGGCGGACGTTGCCCGGCCATTCCGCGGCGGCCAGCGCCAGGCGCGCGGCCCGGGCCAGCGGGATGGCGCGGCCGTGCTGAGCGCCCAGCGCGGCGGCGACAGCGTCAGCGATCGGGCCCACGTCCTCCGGGCGCGCGCGCAGCGGCGGCACGGTCACCTCCAGCACGTTGAGCCGGTAGAAGAGATCCTCGCGGAACCGCTTCTCGCGGACCACGTGCTCGAGATCGCGGTTCGTGGCGGCCACCACGCGCGCGTCCGCCTCGACGGGGTCGGTGCCGCCCAGCCGATAGTAACGGCGGGCCTGCAAGAAGGTGAGGAGCTTGCCCTGCACCGACAGCGGCAGCTCGCCGACCTCGTCGAGGAAAAGCGTGCCGCCGCGCGCGGCGTCGATCTTTCCGTCGATGCGCCGCGTGGCGGTGCTGTGCGCGCCCTTCTCCGCGCCGAAGAGCTCGCTCTCGAAGAGCGTCTCGGGTATGGCGGCGCAATTGACCTCGACGAACGGGCCGGCGGCGCGCGGCGAGCTCGCATGCAACGCGCGCGCGATGGCGGTCTTGCCGGTGCCGCTCTCGCCGGTGATCAACACCGACACCGGCACGGGCGCGGCCACGAGCACCTGCCGGAAGACCTCGGCGAG
>DASYRF010000436.1:0-7219 GCA_036004705.1 Myxococcota bacterium | reverse complement strand
AGCTCCTCGAGCAGCTCGTCGGTGGTGAACTCCAGCGCCGGGAAACCGAACTGCCCCTCCAGATATTCGCGCACCGTCTCCGACGTACGCAGCGCGAAGGCGTCGGCCAGCCCGCGCTCGATGAGCTGGTCGCGCTCGATGGCGCCCAGCTTCTCCAGCGCCACCTCGTGCGCCGGGCGCGGCGGCGGCGGCGGCGGCGGCGGCTTCACGAAGAACCCGCGCGCCTTCCACCCCGCCAGCAGCGCGAGCCCGGCCACCGCCAGCGCGCCCGCCACCACGAGCAGCAGGCGCAGCAGGAACGTGTCCTCCTCCACCAGCGGCAGCGGCGCGCGCACGTCCTTCAACGCCGGGTCCGTCACGTTGGCGACGAGGCTCTTCACCTTCACCGGAAGCGCCGGGGTCGCGACGAAGTACTTGTCCCCGCTCGCCGTGAGGAACGGCACCTCCAGCGACGCGACGCTCAGCTCGCCCGTCTTGAAGGCGGCCAGCTGCAGCACGAACGTCTCCTCGACGTTCGCGGCGTCGAGATCCTTGGCCACGTGCGTGCGGTCGCCGGGCAGCACCTCGAAGTCGCCGAACGCCGGCGCCGCCGGGAGGTTGATGATGTAGGCCTTGAGGTGCTTCACGTGCAGCTCGTAGCGCACGGGGTCGGCGATGAGCACTTCCTTCGGCGTGGCGGTGGCGCTGACCTCCGGCAGGTGCGCCAGCACCTCGGGCGGAATGATGGGCGCCGATTCCGCCGGAGCGCTGGCCGGCATGGAGGCGGGAGCGCTGGCCGGCATGGACGCCGGCGCGCTCGCCGCCGCCGCCGCCGTCGCCCCCGCCGCCGCCGCTGCCGCGCCGGTCGACACGGGCGCTCCGCTTGCCGCCGCCATGCCGCGCGGCGCCGCCGTGACCGCCGACACGCCGCGCGGCGCCGCCGTGGCCGCCGCCGCTGCCAGCATCGCCAGAAGCGCGCCCGTCATCGCGTCATGCCCTCGTTCGCCGCACGGTCATTGCCGCGCCGCCCGCCGCCGGAACAGCGTCACCAACGGCTTCACGTAGGGGCGGTCGGTGCGCAGGTTCACGAAATCGATCCGCAGCCGCCGGAAGAGCTCTTCGCGCTCCTCGCGCTCGCGCCCGGCCTGTCGCTCCCATGCCGCGCGCACCCGGGCGTCGCTCGTGTCGATCGCCACCAGCTGCGCCGTCTCCGGGTCTTCCATCCACAAGATGCCCATGTCCGCCGGCAACGCCTCCTCGGCCGGGTCGCTCATCACCAGCGGGATCAGGTCGTGCCGCCGGTGCGCCACCTTCAAGGCCTTCTCCCAGCGCGGGCGCGCATCCAGGAAGTCGCTCACCAGGAACGCCACGCTGCGCCGTTTGGTCACCTTGGAAAGGTACTCCAGCCCGGTCGCCACGCTCGTGCCGCGCCCTTCCGGCTGGAAGTTCAGGATCTCCATCACCAACGACAGCACGTGCGTGCGCCCCTTCTTTGGCGGCACGAACCGCTCCACGCGGTCGGTGAACAGCACGAGCCCCACGCGGTCGTTGTTCTCGATGGCGCTGAACGCCAGCAGCGCCGCCAGCTCCGCCGCCAGCTCGTTCTTGCGCTGGCCGCGCGTGCCGAACCACTGCGAGCGGCTCATGTCGACCGAAAGCATCACGGTCAGCTCGCGCTCCTCGACGAACTTTTTCACGAACAGCCCGTTCATGCGCGCCGACACGTTCCAGTCGATCATGCGCACGTCGTCGCCCGGCTGGTACTCGCGCACTTCCTCGAAGCTCATCCCCTGGCCCTTGAACACCGAGTGGTACTGCCCCGCCATCAAGTCGTTCACCAGCCCATGCGTGACGATCTCGATCTTCCGAATCCGACGTATCAGGTCCCTGTGTTCCATTAGGGGGGGGCCTTCCCGCCCCCCCTCGCCCGGCAAAGCCGGGCGAGCCTCCCCCCTCCGCGCGCGTCCCGCGCGGGGAGGCAGATCGGCGCCGAGGAAGGTCGTGGCGGTTGGTTGACGGGGGCCTTCCCACCCTGACCTCCGCGCGCTTCCCGCGCGGGGAGGCAGATCGGCGCCGAGGAAGGTCGTGGCGGTTGGTTGACGGGGGCCTTCCCACCCTGACCTCCGCGCGCTTCCCGCGCGGCGCTCCCGTGCGGCTTCAAGGAACGGGGACCTCCTCGAAGATGCGGCGCAGGAGGTCCTCGCTGCCCACTTCTTCGGCTTCGGCCTCGTAGGTCAGGATGATGCGGTGGCGCAGCACGTCGGGGCCGATGGCCTTGACGTCCTCCGGCGTGACGTAGCCACGGTGGCGCAGGAAGGCGTGCGCGCGCGCCGCCAGGTTCAGGAAGATGCTGGCGCGCGGCGACGCCCCGTACTGCACGTAGTGGGCGATGTCGAGCCCGAACGCCTTGGGGTCGCGCGTGCACATCACCACGTCGACGATGTAGTCCTTGATCTTCTCGTCTATGTAGATCTCGCGCAGAACGCCGCGCGCGCGCAGCAGGTCCGCCGTCGCAATCACCGCCTCCACCTTCTCCATGCGCGCGTCGGCGACGCGGTTCATGATGGTCTTCTCCTCGTCGCGCGCCGGGTAGCCGACCTTGATCTTCAGCATGAAGCGGTCGACCTGTGCTTCCGGCAGCGGATACGTCCCTTCCTGCTCGATGGGGTTTTGCGTCGCCATCACGAGGAAGGGCTCGTCGAGCGGGAACGTCTGGTCGCCGATCGTGACCTGCCGCTCCTGCATCGCCTCCAGCAGCGCGCTCTGCACTTTGGCCGGGGCGCGGTTGATCTCGTCGGCGAGGACGAGGTTGGCGAAGATGGGGCCGCGCCGCGCGCTGAAGTCGCCGGTCTTCTGGTTGTAGATCATCGTGCCCACCAGGTCGGCGGGGAGCAGGTCCGGCGTGAACTGGATGCGCTGGAAGCGGGCCTGGATGGAGTCGGCCACGGCCTTGACCGCGGTCGTCTTCGCCAGACCCGGCACGCCCTCCAGGAGCACGTGTCCGCCGCACAACAGGCCGATCAGCACGCGCTCGATCATCTGCGCCTGGCCGACCATCACCTTGCCGACCTCGCGCAGCAGGCGCTCGACGAAGGCGCTCTCCTTCTGGACCAGCTCGTTGATGATGCGGACGTCGAAGTCTCCGCTGCGCCCGGCGGCGGCCGGGGCAGGGGCGGCAGGGGCAGGGGCGGAGCTCATCGTCGTGTCGACTCCTTGGGCTGAGTCGAGGCACGCCGACAGCGTCGCCTCGACTTGGGGATCATTTCACATCCTCTGCGCGCGGGGACCGGGAGCGCCCGGGCGCGCAGGTATAGCCGGTCCCCGGCGCTTGCACAACACGGGGCGCCGCGAGCTATTCCCGAACGGCGACGGGCGCTTCGGCCACGCGCCGCCGCTTCGCGGAGCCGCTCGCAGGCGCCCCGCCTGCCGCCTAGGGATGGTTGTAGTGAAGCAGCAAGCCCGGCGCCACGACGGCCGCGTCGCAGGAGAACTGCATGGACGAGCCGGCGCCGTCCTGCATGCCGATTGTGGCGCTGAGCCCGTTGTCTTGCCCTGGCCCGAGCGTCGTGTCGAAGTAGCAGACGTCAATCCGGTTCGTCGTCTCGTTCAACATCACGCGGACGTCGATCGTCTCGGGCCCCGACGTGCAGCACGGGGGAACGACCCACTGCACCTCGAACGTGCGGTTCGGCGCAGCGCCGCTGGTGGCGTAGCGGACCGTCCCCGCGCCAGGGGGGTAGAGGTCGTCCCACCAGGGGTAGAAGGCGGCGCCCTCGCCGGTGGGGATGCACGTGTTCGTGTAGACAGCGCTGCCCGTGAAGAGCTTGCCGTTCGACCCGACGTTCACGTCGGTGTAGACCGTCCCGTAGAAGTCGAAGCTGAAGCCGATCGGCACGCTCGAAAACGAGTCGTCTCCGAGCGAGATGAACGTGCCGGTCGTGCTGATGTCCGGGCAGGGGAGCATCGTCACCGGGACCGTCTGCTGGCAACCGAAGTTTCCGAACGAGTCGACGCCGAAGAGGTTGCACGACTCGTCCTGCTGGGAGGCGCTTCCGCAGCTCGGGTCGAAGGGCCAGTCGACGTTGCCGTCGCCGTCGTTGTCGACGCCGTCGGCGCACACCGGCGGCATCGGCGGGTCGGTCTCGTCGTCGTCGGCGATCGACGTGCAGCCCGGCTCGGTCGGATAGTCGACGCGTCCGTCGCCGTCGTTGTCCGCGGCGTCATCGCACTGCGTCCCCAGGTACTCGCTGGGGTCGCTCAAGGACGTGCAACCGGCGTCCGCGAAGTCGACGTATCCGTCGCCGTCGTTGTCCGCGCCGTCGTAGCAGGCGCCCGGCGGGACGAGCGCCCCGGGGCCTGGCGTATAGACGATCACCCTTCCGCCGTCGGGGCGGCTGCCCATCGCGCCGGAGTCGAGGTACGGACCCGCGACGGCCAGGTCGAAGAAGCCGTCGTGGTTGAAATCTCCGATCCCTGCGACACCGAGCGGCGTGCTGTCGCTCGGCGGCGGCAGCATCGTCAGGTCGGGCGGAAAGCCGGGCATGGCGGTGTCGAGCCGGTAGGTGGTCGACGACCCCAGCGAGACGAACGGGTTCAACAACCCGAAGACCGCGCCGAAGCCTCCCACCGGGTTTGGCCAGTTCTCCGCCGCGGCGATGACGTCGGGCGTGCCGTTGCCGTCCACGTCCGCGACGGTCACCTCGCGGCCGAGGTAGCTGGGGCCGCTCGTAGGGTTGAACACGCCATTGAACACTATCTCCGGGGCGGCCGTGGCGGTGTCGACCACCAACGGCGGCGGAGAGAACCAAGTTCGGCCGGCGACGACGATGACGCGTCCGGCGTTGCCCGGCGCTCCGGCGACGATGTCGGTGTAGCCGTCGAAGTTGAAGTCGGCGGCGGCCAGCGCGCCCAGGTTGTCGAAGAAGCCGGCGCCGTAGATGATCACGTCGTGGTCGTTCACCGCGACGTCTTGCACCGCGCCGAAGGGCTGGAAGAAGCCGTACACCTCGCCGCAGCCGCTACGGGCGTTGGAAGGGCCGTTGGCATTCGGCGCGCTGAGGAAGAGGTCCCCCAGGCCGTCGCCGTTGAAGTCTCCGCCGGTGGCGCCGGTGCCGAAGTGGTCGAAGGCGTCGGCCCCGTAGAACGTGAAGTCCGGCGGTGCCGCGGCGAGATCCCGCGTCCCGCCGGCAGGAGCCACCAGTAGATAGGCTTCGCCGCCGTCCATCCGGCTGTTGAGCGGCCCGTCCCCGTAAGGCACGCCCATCGCAAGGACCGGCGCGACGTCGTTGCTCACGGCCACCAGGTAACCGAGCCAGTCGCCCGAGTCCTTCCCGAGGATCTGTAGATAGGCCGCGTCCACCGTGAGGTCGATCGTGCCGCCGAGCGTGGCCGAGCCGAGGATCACGTCGACCTCGCCTGCGTCGATAACACCCGTCTTGTCGTGCAGTGGCGCGCCGACGACGATGTCGTCGATGCCGTCGCCGTTGACGTCGCCGGCGGCGACGCTGGCGCCGAGGTACTCGGAGGTGCCGCGCCCGTAGATGGTCAGGTCGACGACGGGAAAGTCCGAGCCGGCGACGTCCCACTGGGCACCGGGCACGTGGTCGCCGCCGAAGACGACGTGCGCCTCGCCGCACTCGTACCGTACGTCCGCCGGACCGTCGGCGTATGGATCCCCGACGAGCAAGTCCGCCACGCCGTCGCCGTTGAAGTCGCCGCTGGCGATTGGGCTGCGGGTCATCTGGTAGTCGTAACGGAAGGCGAGGTTGTCGTAGAAGTTGCTCCCGTGCACGGTCGCGCTCGCGTACTCGTCGTTCAGGAAGCCGACCGCGGGCGTCGGTGTGAGGGTGGTGCAGTCGGCGAAGCAGCCGTCCAGGTTGTTCGACGGGTCGGGGTCTTCGCACGCTTCCACCCCGGTCTGGAGATATCCGTCGCCGCAGAAGGCGAACAGGCACGTCGTCAGGCACGCGTCGCTGTTGACGGGGTTGGCGTCGTCGCATTCCTCGGTGCCGCCCACCATGCCGTCGCCGCACACGGCCTCGAGCAGGCAGGCCGCGTCGCAGCCGTCACCCGGGATGAAGTTGGCGTCGTCGCACTGCTCCCCCGTGTCGGTCACGCCGTCGCCGCAAGAAGGGAGCTGGCAGTTGGTACGGCAAGCGTCGGGGATCGTGTTGGAGTTGCCGGCGGCGCCGTCGTCGCACTCTTCGAGCGGCGGGTCGAGGGTGCCGTCGCCGCAGGTGACAGGCGCCTCGATCACGCAATTCTCGTCGCAGCCGTCGCCGGGGGTGGTGTTGCCGTCGTCGCACTGTTCTTGAGTGGCGTGCAGGCGGAGGTCGCCGCAGACGTTGATGGTGCAGATGGACGTGCAATCGCGGTCGTCGGCGTTGTTGCCGTCGCAGTCGTCGCACTCCTCCCCGTCGGCCGTGTCGATGTTGCAGTCGCCGCAGTTCTGCGGGGCGCTGCGCAGGAGGGTCACGGTCACCGACGTGTTGCCGTGGGCGGACAGCGGGGTGGCCGCCGAGACGCCGGCGGCGACCGCGACGGTGCCCTCGCGCGCCTCGACGGCGACCACCAGGCTGCCGGTGAGGTTCGCAGGGATGATTCCGCCGAAGTCGAAGAACATGGGGAGCGACCCCGCTTCCACGGTAATGTCTTGCACGGAGGGTCGGGTGCCCACGGTCATGGTCACGTGCAGGGTGTCGACCGCGAGCGCCGTCACGCCCGGTCCAGACGTGACGGCGACGGCGACGTACTTGACGTTGCCGCCGCAGGCGGCCAGCGTGACGGCGGCGAGCGCGCCTATGACGGGAAGCAACGAGCCGCGAGCGGAAAGCGAGGTCATGCGATCTCCAGCGTTGGACGGAGGCCGCGCGCGTATCGACGCGCTGCGACGCGAGCCGCCTTGGACGAACCCGAACTGCACGGACCGCGCAAGTGTAGCGCGGTTCGTGCGCCGGGGGAACTCGGCGCCGGCGCGCGCCGTAGAAGAGTGATCGCGCCCGCGCCGAAATGCGAAAACGACGGCGAGGTGTAAGCGTCTAAGGGCGACGGGCGTTGGCGATCCGCATGAAGAACGGGACTCGGGCACGGGCGATCCAGGGCGCCGCGGCGCTGCTGGTGGTGGCGGCGGCGTCGTCGGCGGTTGCGCCGGGGACCGGGACCGTGGCGCGCGCGGCGGAGGCGCCTCCGGGGGCGCTCATGGACCTGGCGGCCGAGGCGACGCTCGCGCCGCTGCCGCTCG
>DASYRF010000435.1:0-8356 GCA_036004705.1 Myxococcota bacterium | reverse complement strand
GCCGGCCGATCCGGACGAGACGGACGTGGTGACGCCGGCCTGTTCCGACGGGCTCGACAACGACGGCGACGCGCTGACCGACTTCCCGGCCGACCCCGGCTGCACGTCGGCGGGCGACGCCGACGAGACCGACTTGCCGGCCGACTGCGGCGGCGTGCCGTTCGCCGGCGACCTGAGCGTCACTGGCGTCGCCGCCGGCACCACGTCCGGCATGTCCGACTTCGCCGGAACCTGCGCCGGCGCCACCGCGCCGGAGGACGTTTACGTTTACGCGCTGCCGTTCGACGTCGCCGACCTGACCATCGACTCGGGCGGCTCGCTGAACTCGGCGCTGTACGTGCGCACGACCTGCGACGACCCCGCCAGCGAGATCGCCTGCAACGCCTTCGGCATGACGGCGACGCTGTTCTTCGGCGCGCAGGCGGGCGGCACGTACTTCCTTTTCGTCGACGGCGACATGGGAGCCACGGGCCCCTACACCGTGAGCGTCAGCGGCCACTGGCCGGCGTTCGGCGCCTGCCAGCCGGGCCATGCCTTCATCGACTGCCCGAGCGGACAGCTCTGCTCCGACCCCGGCAGCGGCATGCCGATCTGCAACGAGGGCGCTTGCCGCGACACGTTCGACAACGACGGCGACGCGCTGGTGGACTTCCCCGACGACCCGGGCTGCGCGACGCCCGGCGACACCTCGGAGGTGGATCCGGCGACGGCGCCGGCCTGCGCGAACGGCGGCGACGACGACGGTGACGGCGCGGCCGACTTCCCGGCGGACCGGGCCTGCAGCGCCGCCAGCGACCCCGACGAGACCGGCTGCGGCGACGACTTCGAGCTCGGGCCGCTCGAGCCCTGGACCGCGGTCAACACCGACGGGGTCGTGGGCTGGAACGCCGCGCCGATGGGTGCGTTCGGCTCGGCCACCGCGCTGCACTACGGCGATCCGAGCGGCATGGGCTACAGCACCGGGGCGGCCGCCAACTCGGGGACGGCGACGTTCCCCGGCGTGACGCTCGGGGTCGCCGCGCCGACGGTGACCTTCTACGTCTGGCTCGACGTCGAAGGGTTCGCGACGTTCGATACGCTGACGCTGACGGTAGAGCCGGGCGGGACGCAGGTGTGGAGCCGCGCCGACTTCCCGCAGGGGTTCGCCGGCAGCACCGGCGGCGTCTTCGTGCCGCAGGTCGTCGACCTGTCGGCGTTCGCCGGCATGACGGTGGACCTCGTCTTCGCGTTCGACACCATCGACGGCATCTTCAACGACGGGGCCGGCGTGTACATCGACCACATGGTGGTGAACGGCGCCACCTGTACCTGGCCGTGAGCGCGGCGCGCCCCGACGGGCGGGCCACGGGCCAGCTGCGCGCGGTGCGCTTCGAGCCGGGTTTCATCGGGCACGCCGAGGGGAGCGTGCTGGTGGCGTTCGGGCGCACGCGCGTCGTCTGCACGGCCAGCGTGGAGGACCGCGTGCCGCCGCACCGCAAGGGCTCGGGCGGCGGCTGGGTGACGGCGGAGTACGGGATGCTGCCGCGCGCGACCAGCACGCGCAACGAGCGGGCCGGAGTGCGCGGGCGCCCGCAGGACGGGCGCGCCGTGGAGATCCAGCGCCTGGTGGGGCGGGCGCTGCGCGCCGGCGTGGACCTGGGCGCGCTCGGGGAGCGGCAGGTGACGATCGACTGCGACGTGCTCGAAGCCGACGGAGGCACGCGCACGGCGGCCGTCACGGGCGGATACGTGGCGCTGGCGCTGGCGCTGCGGGCGGTGGGCGCGGCGGCGGCGCTGCGGCGCGCCGTGGCGGCCGTGAGCGTGGGGCTGGTCGACGGCGAGGCGCGCCTCGACCTCTGCTACGAAGAGGACGCGCACGCCGCCGTGGACCTGAACGTCGTCGGCACCGACGCGGGCGAGCTGGTGGAAGTGCAGGGCACGGCCGAGGGGCAGCCGTTTCGCTCGGTGGGCGGGCTCGACCGCATGGTGGCGCTCGCGCTCGAGGGCGTGGCGCAGCTGTGTACGCTGCAGCGCGCCGTCTTGGGTTAGGCGCGGTGTCGCGCGGGCAGCGCGGGGCGATCGTGTTCGCCACGCACAACGCCGGCAAGCTGGCGGAGGCACGCGCGCTGCTCGCGGCGGTGGGCTTCGCCGACGTGCGCTCGCTGGCCGACTTCCCTGCGCTGGCGGCGGTGGCGGAGACGGAGGCGACGTTCGAGGGCAACGCGCGGGCGAAAGCGCTCGCCGCCGCTGCCGGCACGGGGCTCGCCGCCGTCGGCGACGACAGCGGCCTGTGCGTCGACGCGCTGGACGGCGCGCCGGGCGTGCGCAGCGCGCGCTTCGCCGCCGACGCCGGACGCGGCGTGGGGGACGCCGCCAACGTGCGCCTACTGCTGGAGCGGTTGCGCGACGTCCCCGCGGCGCGGCGCGGCGCGCGCTTCATCTGCGCCCTGGCGTATTGCCCGGCGCCCGGCGCGGCGGTCGCCGAGGAGATCGTCGTGCGCGGAACCTGCGAGGGCGCCATCGGTGCCGCGCCCGCCGGCGAGGGTGGCTTCGGCTACGACCCGGTGTTCGTGCTTCCCGAGCTGGGCGTGACGATGGCCCAGCTGCTACCCGAGGAGAAGAATCTCCTCTCGCACCGCGCGCGTGCCCTAGCTGCGCTGATTGCGCGCCTGGCCGGCCGCTCCATGGATAGCGCAGGCTAGTGCAACGGCGGCGGGGCCACGGCCTCATAGGAGACGGCGAAGTCCTCGTCGAGGTGGAGCTCGTGGACATAAGCGGCGATGCGCAGCAAGTGGCGCGCGTGGCTGAGCATGACGACGGTGCGGGCGCCAATCGCGCGCAGCAGTGGCGCCGACAAGACGAGGTTGTCCCAGGTCGTCTGCGCGCGTCCCTCCTCGACGACGTCGGCGCCGGGCACGCCGGCGGCGCGCGCGAAGTCGCCCATCAGGCGCGCTTCGTTCGCCCACACGGGGAGCGTGCGCCCTCCCGAGACGACCAGCGCGCGCACGCGTCCGGCCTTCCACATCGCCACGGCGTGGGCCATGCGGCTGTACAGGCACGGCGACAGCGCGCCCTCGGGCGTGGAGTTGCAGCCGAACACAAGCACCGCATCGGCCACCGGCGGCGCGGGATGTCCGTCGACCGCGCGCTTCAGCCGTGTCGGGGCAACGGCGCAGCCAGCGACAGCGGTCGCCGCCAGGGCCAACGCCGCCGCCGCCAGCGCGGCGCGGGCGCGGGCGGGGGCGGGGGCGCGGGCGGGGGCGGGGGCGGGGGCGCGCGCGGCGAGGCGCGCCACTACGACCTCCAGCGCAACACGTAGCGCTTGCCGCCCAGGAGGTTCGCGTGCCTCGACCACGAGGCCCATCCTTTGCGCTCGAGCTTCAGATCGTGGGCGCCCGCGGGGAGGCGCAGCACCTTGTTGGGTGCGCCCAGCGGCGTCGTTCCCACGACCACGCCGTCGACCGTCACCGTCACGCCGTCGGCACCGTCGAGCCGCACCACACCCACCGGCGGTACGGCGCTGAGCTTCTCGCCTAGCGCCGGCGCCGCGCCGATGATGGCGTCGTCCCCGCCGGCGATCGGGTCGAGTGGCGTGCGCACCACCGCCAGCGTTCCGGGCGTCACCACGACCGGCGCGAGGCTCGACTTGGCGGCCGCGCCCGAGAGGGTGGCGACCATCACGTGGTGCAGGTCGAGCGCCGCCGCGAGGGCGCGCAGGCACTCGTCGTCGACGGCGCATTCGGGCGCGGCCCGCCCGGCCTTCGCCAGCTGTTCGGCCAGCACCTCCGGTGGCACGGGGCGGTAGACGCCGCCGCTGCCGGCGCCGGCCAGCACCAGCTCGGCGACGTAGTCGGCGCTGAAGCGGTCCGCGCCCGCCGTCGGCAGCACGATCACGGCCACGTTGCCCACGGCGGGCACGTGCGGCTTCAGCTTCATCGCCTCCCCCGCGGGGGCGGCGGCGCGCGCGGCCGCGCCGCCGGCGGTGCTGAGCCCCAGCGCACCGACCATCGCGGCGGCGCGGACCACCGCCAGGGCCGCCGCCGCCGCGCTACTTCGCGCCACCCTTCTTCTTCTCAATGATGGGTTCCTTGGCGATGTAGAAGGACAGCGTGTAGACGGCGCCGAAGTCGAGGTGCTGGTCGCCGATGAACGGCAGGATGTCGGGATTCTCGATGCGCGCGGCGGTCACGTAGTCACCCGGGCACAGAACGGCGCGGGCGCGCGAGTCTGGCGGGACGGTGATCTTCCGCGCGCACTCGCCGCTGAACCACACCGTCAGCGGCGCGCGCGTGAGGTTGCGCACGTCCACGACGGGGTCGGCGACCTTGCCCTTCGCCTTGACGGCCTTGGGCATGAGGGCGTGCTTACCCGACTTGATGGCGCCGACTTCGTCCTTGATGCCGCTGAGCGTGGACGCGAGCGGGTCGTCGTCGGCGTCGTCCGGCAGAAGCTCCGCTTCGATCGCACGTCCCCGCGGATCGCCCGCGCCGCCGCCGCCGCCGGCACCGCCCCCGCCGGCACCGCCCCCGCCCGGCGCGCCGGCGCCCGCCTTGGGGCCGCACCCGGCCGCCGCCACCAGCCCGAGGGCCAGCGCCGCCGCCGCCACGCGCCGCGCGCTCATCGCGCCATCTTACAGGGAATCGAGGCGGCGGTCAGAAGCTGACGTTGGATACGACTTCGCCGCTGGCGGGCACCGTCACGCTGGCGGTCTTGGCGCCGAGCTTCTCGTGCCAGAAGCTCGCCGTGTACGTACCGGCGGGCACGCCGTCGATCTTGAACGTGCCGTCGGCGCCCGTCACCGCGAAGTAGGGATGGTTGAACGTCACGATGTAGGCGCTCATCCACGTGTGGCCGGCGTCGCACTTGAACGACACCACGCCCGGCCCCTTGAGCTTCTTCTTCACCGTCATGTCCTTCATCGGCATGCCCACGTTGAAGAGCGTCAGCTTGCCGTCGAGGAACGTGTGCACGTTATGCAGCACCGTGTCGGAGTTCTTCAGCACCAGGTCGGAGCCCACTGTCGACGCCTGCACGTGCGGGTCGTAGCGGCAGCCCTTCTGGTCGACGCTGACCGTCATCGTCTTCAACGGCGTCGGCGTCGGCGCGGCGACCGCCACCACGACGTTGGCCAGCGCGCCGCCGGCGCCCACCACGACCTCCTCGACCTTCGGCGCGGGCGCGCCGCACACCTCGGGATTCTTGGTGATGGTGTGCGCGCCGGTCGAGGCCGGCGCCGTCGTCGTGACCTTTCCCTTGACCGCCGCGCCGCCCGCCGCTCGACTCGCGCGCGGCGCCGCCGTGAGCGCAAGCCCCAGCGCCCCCGCCACCAGCAGCGCACTCGTTCCCGCGCCCATCATCACCGCCACCTTGCGCATCGCTGTCGTCCTTTCGGTCGCCCGACCTGCTGGTTACCGCTCAATGGCCCCGCGGATCAAGCGCCAACGCCGCAGGCCCCCGTGGTGCGCGCACGTTCGCCGGGGTGTCGTACGGACGCGCCGGCGTCCCGCGCTATTCAGCCGCGACGCAGCGCGGCACGCCCGGCGCGCGCGCCTGAAGCGCTTTGGCAAGGGCGCGCGGATGCTGCAAGATGGAGGTCTTGACGCAGAAGCCCAAGGCCACCCAGACGCTGTATTGCCCGCGCTGTCTGCGCGCCTTCCGCACGAGGATCCAGTTCTGTCCGGCGGACGGCGAGGCGCTGACTTATCGCGCCGACGACCCGCTTCTGGGAACGATCATCGGGGAGCGCTACCGCATCACGCGGCTGGTCGGGCGCGGCGGGATGGGGCGCGTGTACCAGGCCGAGCACGTGCTCATGCGCAAGACGCTGGCGCTGAAGCTCCTGCACGGCGAGCTGAGCGCCGAGCCGGTGATGGTGGAGCGCTTCCACCGCGAGGCGCGCTCTTCGGCGAAGCTCGACCACCCCAACATCGTGCGCATCACCGACTTCGGCGAGACGCCCGAGGGCATCCTCTATCTAGTGATGGAGTACCTGGAGGGCACCGACGTCCATCGCCTGATGAAGGGCGGCGCCGCGCTCGAGTCCGAGCGGGCCACGCGCATCGCCCTACAGACGCTCGACGCGCTGGACGAAGCGCACCGGCGCGGCGTGGTGCACCGCGACCTCAAGCCCGAGAACATGATGCTGGTGCATTATCGCGACCAGCAAGAGTTCCTGAAGCTCCTCGACTTCGGGCTGGCGACGATGTTGCGCGGGGGCGACGACGACGAGCTGGACGCGGACTTCGACATCGGGTCCGACGTGTCGCGCCGCCCGGTGGCGCCGGCCGAGCCCGCCGAGGTCGTGGTCGAGTACGGCGACGAGCCCGACGAGGACGCCTCGCCGTCGGGGGCGGCGCGGGGGAGCGCGCCGCTGACCGCCGCAGAGGAGCAGGCGCGCCGCGAGACTCGTCGCCGCCTCACCGAGCGCGGCATGGTCTACGGCACGCCGGAGTACATGTCCCCGGAACAGGCGCGCGGCGAGGACGTCGACCATCGCAGCGACCTCTATTCGCTCGGCGTCATCCTCTACCAGATGGTGACGGGCGTGCTCCCCTACCAGGGCAAGACGTCGGTCGAGGTGCTCACGCAGCACGTGCGTGCCAAGGTGCCGTCGGTGCGGCGCGCGGTGCCGAGTGTGCCGGCAGAGGTGGCCGAGGTCATCGAGCGGTCGCTGGCCAAGGCGCCCGGCGAACGCTGGCAGACGGCGCGCGACATGCACGCGGCGCTGCACGGCGCCGCCGCGAAACAGGGGTGGCGCATCATCGGGGGCGACGCCACGCCGGCGCCCGCCGCGGCGCGCGCGCCGGCCAGTGGCGCGCCGGGGCCGGGTGCGCCGCCCGCGGGCAGCGCGGGCGCTAGCGGGCCGACCAGCAGCGAGATCGCGCCTGCCGCTGCCGCCGAGGTCACCGCGGCCAGCGACGCGGAGGACGCGCCCACGATCTTCGGCCGCTACGTCCTCATCGAGCGGCTCGCGCGCGGCGGGATGGGTGAGGTGTTCCTGGCGCGCTCGGGCGCGCTGAAGGGGCTGGCGAAGCCGTGCGTCATCAAGCGCATCATCCCCGAGCTGTCGCAAGACGCGGAGTTCGTGGCGCGCTTCGTCGACGAGATCCGTCTCGCCGCGCGGCTGGAGCACTCCAACATCGCCCAGGTGTTCGACATGGGGCGCGTCGGCGAGAGCTACTACGTGGCGATGGAATACGTGGAGGGCAAGAACCTCCGCGAGGTGCTGGCGCGCGCCTGGGAGGAGCGCGTGCACCTGCCGGTCGAAGTGGCGGCGTGGATCACGCGCGCGCTCCTGTCGGCGCTTTCCTACGCGCACCGCCTCACCGACGACGAGGGACGGCCGGTGGGGCTGGTGCACCGCGACGTCTCGCCGCACAACGTGATGGTCAGCTATGCGGGCGACGTGAAGCTCGTCGACTTCGGGCTGGCGCTGCGGTCGGCGCAAGAACGTCACACGCGCAGCGGAATGGTGCTGGGCAAGCTGCGCTACCTCTCCCCGGAGCAGGCGCGCGGCGAGGCGGTCGACCGCCGCAGCGACCTCTACAGCGCCGGCGTGCTGCTCTACGAGCTGCTGGTCGGGCAACCGATGTTCCCCGGCACCGACTTCGACGAGGTGGCGGCGGCGGTGCGTAGCCCGCGCCCCCGTCCGCCCTCGCGCGCGCTGTCGGGCAGCCCGCTCCCGCCGGCGCTCGACCACGTCGTGCTGAAGGCCACCGCGCCGGACGCCGACAAGCGCTACCGCTTCGCCGAGGAGATGCGCGACGACCTTTCGCAGCTGCTGGCCGAAGTGGCTCCGCGGATGAACGAGGAGACGGTGGGCGGCTTCATGCGCGGGCTCTTCGCCGCCGACCTGACGCGCGACCTGGCCCGCACCGACCGCGCCCGCCGCACGCGTGCGCCCACGGTGCAGGTCGAGCCCGACCTGGCCAAAGCGGCGTCGTTGCTCCCCGAGCGCGCGGCCAGCTGGGAGAAGTCGGCGTCGATCACGATTCGCCGCGTCCCCGGGCTGGCCGAGGAGACGGGCGCCATCCCGCTGGCCGCGCGCGGTCGGGCCGGCGCCGGCGCCACGGCAGCGGGGACCGGGGCGGGCGGGACGCGCGGTGCGGGCGCCGGCGTGGGCGCGGGCGCGGGCGCTGGCGCTGGCGCAGCCGGCACCGCGCTGTTGCCGCGCTGGTGGCCGCTGGCCGCGGCCGGGGTCGCGGTGCTTGCCGGCCTGGCCGCGGTGCTCGTGCTCGTGCTCGGCGTGGGCGACGGCGGCCCCGGCGCCGCGACCGGCGCCTCCACGACCGCGGCCTCCGGCCCGAGCACCGGCGACGGCGCGGCGACCGCCGCCGGCAGCGGCAGCGGCGCGCCCGCGCCACACACCGGGGCGTCG
>DASYRF010000434.1:0-10903 GCA_036004705.1 Myxococcota bacterium | reverse complement strand
CCATCACCGTGAGCGTCTCCACGCGCCCGTAGATGCGCGTGCCGAACGCCACGCGCGCGCCGTCGCCGGCGAGGTTCGTCTCGTCGCCGTAGCGGCTGCGCGTGAGGTTGCGCAGGGCGCGGGCGCTGGTGATGCGCCCGTCGGCGCCGCGGGCCACGTTCAGCACGTACACGTCCGACGGCTCCGCCGGCGTCTCGGCGGGGGCGGCCAGGAAGACCGTCCGCCCGGCCGCCTCCAGCGCATCGCCCACCAGCGCCAGGCCGTAGCGCGCGCGCAGCAGCGTGGCGAGGTCGGGCGCCACCGCCCCGTCGGCGGCGCGCAGCGCCAGGCCCGCCAGCCCGGCCATCACCGCCAGCAGCGCCAGGTGGCGCGCGACCGCGGCGGCGCGCCGCGCGGTCCCCTGTCCCCGGCGGGACCCGTCGGGGCTGATCGTGCCGGTCATGGTCGCGCGCGTCCTAGTGCGCCGGCGCCGCGCTCTTGGGCGCCGACTCCGAGCCGCTGCTCCCGCTTTCCGGCGGGGTTGCGTCGATGGTCCTCTCGCCGCCCGCCCCCAGGTCCTTCGAGCCCTTCTCGGCGCTCTTGATGAGGGCGGTGACCTCCTCCAGGGTGTCGGCGGTCTTGGGCGACAGGTGCCAGTGGAAGACGCCCTTGTCGACGTCCTCCCACTTGAGGAACAGGAAGAACTCCTGCCCGACAATCTCGTCCTTCGTGCTGTCGGAGTCGCCGCTCAGCTCCCCCTCGGCGACTGCCAGCGTCATGAGCTTCTCGTCGCCGAGCACGCCCTTCAGCGTGCCCGACAGCTCGAAGTCGTAGATGAGCCCGCGCGTCTTGTCCCAGCGCGTGTCGAAATACAGCGTCTTCACCTTCCCCACGGCGATGGCGTCGGAATAGCCCACGCGGCCGAGGTAGCGCTCCTCGAACTCGCGGTTCCACTTGCCCTTGACGCCCTTCATGCGCACGCGCACGAGGTCGATCTGGTCGTCGAAGTACACGCCCAGCTCGGGCCGCCAGTCCATCTTGGAGACCGGCTTGTGCTTGCCGGGGCAACCGCCGGCGCCCGCCCCCAGCCCCGCGAGCGCGAGGAGCGCTACCAGCGCCGGCGCCGCGGCCCGCCAGGGGGGAATCATCCGCGGTCTCTTACCATCGGGGAGGCGGCGGCGCTACTTCAGCCCGCGGGAGGCGGCGGCGCTACCTCAGCCCCACGATGGTGCCGTCGGCGGCGAGGTCGATGCGCGCCGCGGCCGGGTCGCGCGGCAGCCCCGGCATCGTGAGGATCTCGCCGGTGATGGGCACGAGGAACCCGGCCCCGGCGGCGGTGCGCACCTCGCGCACCGTGATGGCGAAGTCGCTCGGGCGCCCCACGACGCGCGCGTCGTCGCTGAGCGACGTCTGCGTCTTGGCGATGCAGATGGGCAGCTTGTCGTTGCCGAGCTTGCGGATTTCGCTGAGGTCGCGCCGCGCCGAGACGGTGTACTCCACGCCGCGTGCGCCGTAGATGTCGCGCGCGACGCGCAGGATTTTCTCCTCGACGCTGTCGTCGAGCGAGTACACGTAGCGCGGGTCGGGCTTCTTGCGCTCGCACGCGTCGAGGACCGCCGCCGCCAGCTTCTCGGCGCCGGCGCCGCCCTGGCCGTAGACGTCGGCGCGCACCGTGGTCATGCCGCGCGCCTGCAGCTCCACGTCGAGGTACGACAGCTCGCCGGCCGGGTCGTCGGCGCGGACGTTGATGGCGACGATGGGGTCGAAGCCGAACAGGCGCACGCTCTCGATGTGCTTCTCGAGGTTGGCGATGCCGTTGCGCAGGGCGACCGGGTGGGGCTGGGCGGCCTCGTCGGCGCTGGCGCCGCCGTGCACGCGCAGGGCGCGCAGCGTCACCACCAGCACCACGGCGTTGGGCCACAGCCCGGCGACGCGGCACTTGATGTCGAAGAACTTCTCGGCGCCGAGGTCGAACCCGAAGCCCGCCTCGGTGACGACGTAGTCGGACCAGGCGAGCCCCATGCGCGTGGCGATGATGGAGTTGCAGCCGTGGGCGATGTTGCCGAAGGGCCCGCCGTGCACGATCGCCGGGCCGCCCTCCGACGTCTGCACGAGGTTGGGCTTCATGGCGTCGCGCAGCAGCACCGCCATGGATCCGACCGCGCCGAGATCCGCGGCGGTGACGGGCGCGCCGGCGTGCGTGTAGCCGACCAGGATGCGCCCGAGGCGGGCTTTGAGGTCGGCGAGGTCGCTCGACAGGCACAGCACCGCCATGACTTCCGAGGCGGCGGTGATGTCGAACGAGTCTTCGCGCGGGACGCCGAACGTGCGGCCGCCCAGCCCGACGACCATCTTGCGCAGGGCGCGGTCGTTCATGTCCATGACGCGGCGCCAGGTGATGCGGCGGTGGTCGAGGTCGAGCTTGTCGCGGAAATAGATGGCGTTGTCGACCAGCGCGGCGAGCAGGTTGTGCGCCGCGCCCACGGCGTGGATGTCGCCGTTGAAGTGGAGGTTGATGTCCTCCATGGGAAACAGCTGCGAGCGGCCGCCGCCGGTGCCGCCGCCCTTGACGCCGAAGACGGGGCCGAGCGAGGGCTCGCGCAGGCACACGCACACCTTCTTGCCGAGGCGGCGCAGGCCCTGCGACAGGCCGATGGAGACGGTAGTCTTCCCCTCGCCGGCGGGCGTGGGGTTGATGGCCGACACGAGGATCAGCCGGCCGCCGGGGCCGGGCGGCGCCGCTTCGCAAGCACGCGGATCGATCTTCGCCTTGTAGCGGCCGTAGGGCTCCAGCAGGTCGGCGGGCAGGCCGAGCTCCGCGGCGACCTCGACGATGGGGCGCCGCGCCAGACTCTCTTCGCTCATCGGCGCAGGATATCACGGCCGGGCGCGTGGACCGAAAACGGCGCGCGCGCGCCGTCGCGGGGTCGCGCGCGCTCCGCCTCTGCGTGCCGGTCCCGTGACCATCGTCCGCCGGGACTCCGCGTCGACCCCGCCGCCGGAGCTCGGGACGGTTCTAGAGCTCGAGACCCTCCGGGTCGGGGAAGTCGTTGTAGACGCGGTCCCTTTCGTCGGGCCGCGCGCGGCAGTCGGCGCCGAGGCGGAACCGCTCGCCGGTGTCGAGCTCCAGCGTCCAGGGAGCGTCGTTGTCGGCGGCGTCGTAGTCGAAGCTGCCGGTCGCGTCGGCGGGTGCGCCGGAGGCGAGGGCGGCATCCCACAGCACGCGCGTGGTGCAGAGCGGCATCTCGCCGGCAGCGTCAGCGGGATCGGCGGGTCCGTCGTGGCGCGCCAGACCGGCGGCGTCGAGCGCCACCCAAACGGCGCGGCCGCGCGTGTCACGCAGCTCCAGTCGGAAGACGTGGCCGGTGCCGGCGCCGAGGTCGACGAAGCCGTCGACCGCCACGCCGGTGGCCTCGATGAAGACGGGGCGCGCGCCGGGGTAGTCGCGGAAGACGGCGTACAGCACGGCGTCGGCGTCGACCGACGCAGGGAAGCCGGGGATCTCTCGCTCGGTCAGCGGCGGCGGCGGAGCCGGCGGGGCGTGCGGCGTGGTGTCGCGACGGAACAGGCGCAGCGCGTCGCCGGCGACGGACAGCGATGTGACGAACAGCATCAGGAGCGCGGCCGTGAGCACCACCGCCAGCAGCATGCCGATCCACATGCGTTGCGGCGCCCGCGGCAACGGGTCGTCGGCGTGCGCCCCGCCGGTCAGGCGGCGCAGCGCCGCCAGATGCGTCTGCAGCTCGCCGGCGCGGCGTACGCTCGCCGCCAGGCCCTGGTGCACGGCAGCGAGCTCATCCTCGAGCACCGTCAGGCGCGCGCGCGCCGCGTCGGTCGCGGCGGCGCCGGCCCGGGCCTGCGCCAGCTCCTGCTCCAGGATCTCCGCACGGCGCAACGCCGCCTCGGTGTCGTCGCGGTACATCCGCCTTCATGATAGCGCGCCGGCGAATTCCCGCTACGGGGCCGGAGCGACCGACGCGGCGTCGCACGCCGGGACAGTGGCGGCGTACTTGGCCATCTCCGCCTTGATCTTGGCGGTGTCGCCCGCGTGGGGGCTGAGCATGACGTAGAGCGCGAGCTCCTCGCACATCGCGTCGAGGTCACCGCTGCGCGCGTAGAGCGTGCCGAGCGCCCGGTGCGGATCGGGGAAGCGCGGCTCGATGTGGAGGGACCGGTGGAACGCGGCCATCGCCTCGGGCTCGTGGGAAGCGGCGAAGAGGCGCAGCCCCTTCGTGTACTCGGCCTTGGCGTGCTCCAGCACTTCGGCGGGGATCAGGCCGGGCTGGTGGTCCGCCGTTTCGTCGGCGGCTTCGAACACGAACTCGTCGTGGGGCGCGTCGGCGGGCGGCCGCGCGGGCGCCCCGTCGGGCGCGGGCGCCGCCGTCTCGGGCAACACGAGCTTCGGGTAACGAAGGATGGTGGGCTCCTGCCAGGCGAACCAGGCGGCCACCCCCACGGCCGCCAGCGTGACCGTCGTGGCGACGGCCGGGCCGGCGCGCCGGCGCCACGCGGCGATCCGGTCGCGCGCGGACGGCAGGCGCAAGGAGGGAGCCGTCTCCTCTCCCGTCTCGGTGGCCATCATGCGGGCGCGCAAGCCGCGCGTCCGCCCCTCCAGGTAGTCGAGGCGCCGCGCGTCCGTGCCCAGCCGGGCGCGGGCCTCGGCGACGTCCCGCTCCAGCTCCGCCACGCGCCCGCGCATCTCGGCCGTCTGGGAGGCCTGCGCGCGCAGGTCCTGCAGCTCTTTCTCTAGCGCCTCGGCGAGCCGGAGCGCCGCTTCATGATCATTGCGGTCCATGCCCTAGCATACGGCGTGGCCGAGCCGGAGTCACAGGGCGAGGTGCGCCGCCAGCCAGGCGGCCAGCGCCAGCCCGCCGAGCAGCAGCGCGGCCACCGCGGCGCGCAGCCACGTCCGGGCGGGGCCGCGGCCAGGGCGGCCGGCCCGCGCGGAGGCGCGCGGGGGCGCGGCGCCCAGCCGAGCGGCGAGCGAATCGATCTCGGCGCCGGCTCCGGCCAGCCGCTCGTCGCTCCCGCGGGCGGAGGCGCGGAGCTCCGCCAGGGCGCCCTGCAGCGTGGCGAGCCGAGCGCTCAGCTGGGCGGCGTCGGAGGCACCGGCGCGCAGCTCCGCGAGCTGGCCTTCCAGCTCGCCGGCACGCCGCAGCGCCGCATCGCGCGGACCGTCGTTCACGGCCCCGATTGTAGCAGGCGGGGAGCGCGGGAACGGGCCTAGTTCGACTTGGCCTTCACCGGACGGAACGGACGGATCCAGGCGGGAACGGGCCTAGTTCGACTTGGCCTTCACCGGACGGAACGGATGGATCCACGAGGCGAACGACGACGCGTTGCGCGTCTGCAGCCAGAGCATGCCGTTGCCGCTGAACTCGCACACCAGGCCCTCGCCGCTGAAGAACAGCGACTTCAGGCCGCCCACCTTGCGGATGCTGTAGGTGAGCGAGTCCTGGAACGCGACGATGTGGCCGGTGTCGACGATGTACTTCCCCTGCACTTGCACCGGATGCACGGCGCCGTAGCTGGAGATGTAGAGGTCGCCGACGCCGCTAGCCTTTAGCAGGAACATGCCTGTGCCGCTGAAGAAGCCCTTCGCCCCGCCCCACTTCGTGTCGAGGTTCACGGTCGGCGCCGACGCCAAGAAGCACGACGACTGGATCATCAGCGTCTCGTTGTTGAGGTTCTGGCGCATGACGTCGCCGGGCACCGCCGGGGCGATGTGAACCATCCCGGGCGTGTTGACGGCGGTGAACGTGTTGATGAAGAAGCTCTCGCCGCCGAGCAGCTTGCGCTTCAAGCCGGCGAGCACGCCGCCGCGCGCCGCGGTCTTGAGCTGGATGTTCGTCGTCATCCCCACCATGGCGCCGCTCTCCGCCACGAGCGACTCGCCGGGCTGCAGCGTGACGTCGACCATCGCGAAGTCGGGCGAAGCGTAGATCTCGGAGTGCATGGCGTCTCCTTGGGTCGTCGTGGCGGTCGTCCCGGCCGTCGTCGTGCCTAGCCCTCGCGCGGGGGGAGCCTCGACCCCACGAGCGCGCCGAACTCTTTCGGGTTGCGCGACTGCATCCACAGGCGGCCGTTGCCGCTGAACTCACACACCAGCCCCTCGCCGCTGAAGATCGTCGAGAACCAGCCGCCCACGCGCCGCACCTTGAACGTCAGCGAGCTCTCGAAGGCGACGATGTGGCCGGTGTCGACGATGAACTTGCCGGCGATCTGCACGGGGTGAATCGCCCCGAACGCGTTGCAGATGATCTCGCCGGTGCCGTGGGCCTTCATCATGAAGAGCCCCTCGCCGCCGAAGAACGTGCGCGCGCCGCCCCACTTCGTGTCGATGGTGATGCCCGGCGTCGCCGCCACGTAGGACGACGACGTGATCATCATGTCCCCGGACTCCAGATGGTGGGTCATGATGTCGCCCACCAGCGTGGGCGCGAACGTCACCGTGCCCGGCGTGCCCTGCGCGGTGAACGTGTTCTGGAAGAAGCTCTCGCCGGCGAGGAACTTGCGGGCGAGACCCTTGAGGAGGCCCTTCACCCCGCCGCCCTGCGTGGCGGAGGTCTCCATCTTCACGTTGGTGTCCATGCTGACGAGCGCGCCCGACTCGGCCCGGATGGTCTCGTTGGGCTGCAGCTGGACGATCGCCAGGGCGTAGGTCGGGCCGTATTCGATGTTGACCTGCATGGTCGTCTCCTGGGCGCGCCCGCCGCGCCGGAAGGACTTGAGCGAATCGCTCCGTCGGATCCGAACGCCTGGCCTCAGGCCGGCAGCAGCGGCGTGAGCCACTGCACCAGCGCACCGAGGTTGCGCGTCTGGATCCACAGCCTGCCGTTGCCCTCGAAGTGCATGACGAGCCCCTCGCCGCTGAACAGCGTGCTCTTCAGGCCGCCGGCGCCCTTGATCTTGTAGTTGAGCGTCGACTCGAAGCAGACGACGTGGCCGGTGTCGATGATGTAGCCGCCCTGCACCTGGATCTCCTTCATGGCCCCGTAGCAGTTCAGCCAAAGGTCGCCGGTGCCGGTGATGCGCAGCCAGAACGCGCCCTCGCCGCTGAACAGCGAGCGCAGCCCGCCCCACACCGTCTTGATTTCGATGCCGGGCGTGCTGGCGAGGTAGCTCGACGCCTCGACCATGAGCGTGGTGGTCGGCTGCATGTTCCAGTGGAGGATGTCGCCGGCCATGGCCGGGGCGACGAACACCTTCCCGGCCGCGCCGGTGGGCGTGTAGTGGTTCACGAAGAAAGACTCGCCGCCGAACATCTTGCGGATGAGCGCGGCGAAGAACCCGAAGAGCTTGCCGAAGAAGCCGGCCTTCGTGTTCCCCATCGTCGTCCGGATCTGCATGTTGTCGGTCATGGCGACCATCGAGCCCGATTCCACCGTGAGGGACTCGGTGGGCTCGAGGTCGACCTCGGCCATGGCGAACGAGGGCTTGTAGTGGATCTGGTGGCGCATCCGCCTCTCCCTTGGAAGAAACGCGGCGCAAGCTACGCCGGCCGGCGCGGGCTGTCAACGCGGTGCAGCCGCGCGCGTGCGCGACGCGCGCCGGCGTCCCCTCTTGACATGATGGCAAAGTGATATCATATTGGCATCAGGTGGCCAGGCGTCGGGTGGCCGGAAAGGGAGGAGCGATGATACGGGAGAAGGAGCTTCGGACGGTGGCGGGGTTGCCGGTGCTGCTGGGGTCGCTGGCGCTGTCCATCGCCGGCATCTGGGGGATGGCGGCGGCGGGGAAGGCCGGCGAGCCGGCCGTGGTGGCGGGGCTCCTGTTGCTGGAGCTCGCCTGCGTGCTGGGCCTGGCGGGCCTGTTCGTGGTGAACCCCAACGAGGCGCGCGTGCTGCAGCTTTTCGGAAAGTACGTGGGGACGGCGAAGGTGCCGGGCCTGGCCTGGGCGAGCCCGTTCTACACGAAGCGCAAGCTGTCGGTGCGCGTGCGCAGCTTCGAGAGCGGCAAGCTGAAGGTGAACGACAAGGACGGCAACCCCATCGAGATCGCCGCGGTGGTGGTGTGGAACGTCGTCGACACGGCCGAGGCCAGCTTCCAGGTCGACGCCTACGAGAAGTTCGTGCACGTGCAGGCGGAGGGGGCGGTGCGTAACCTCGCCACGCAGTACGCCTACGACGCGCACGACGACGCGCAGCCGTCGCTGCGCGGGCAGACGAAGGCCATCGCCGAGGAGCTGAAGCGCGAGATCCAGGAACGGCTGGCGCAGGCGGGCGTGCAGGTGATCGAAGCGCGTCTCAGCCACCTCGCCTACGCGCCCGAGATCGCCCAGGCGATGCTGCAGCGGCAGCAGGCGGGCGCCATCATCGCGGCGCGGCGCCTCATCGTCGAGGGCGCGGTCGGCATGGTGGAGCATGCGCTGGAGATGCTGTCGCGGCGCAAGGTCGTCGAGCTCGACGAGGAGCGCCGGGCGGCGATGGTGTCGAACCTGCTGGTGGTGCTGTGCGGCGAGCGCGCCACGCAGCCGATCATCAACACCGGCACCATCTACCAGTAGCGGCGGCGGCGGTCGTGGCGGAGCGCAAGCCGTTCATCCTGCGGATCGACGGGGAGGTCTTGGAGGCGCTGCGCCGCTGGGCGAACGACGACCTGCGCAGCCTCAACGGCCAGATCGAGTTCCTGCTGCGGCGCGCGCTGAAGGACGCGGGGCGGGTGCTGGCGGGGCCGCCGTCGCGACGGCGCGCGCGCGGCGACGAACGCTGACGCGGGCCGCTACAGGCCGCAGCTGACCGAGTCGCCCGCCGGGTAGTCGATGGTGATCTCGGCGCCCGCCATCGGGTCCTCGGCGAAGTCGACGCGGTAGCCGCCGGTGCAGGAGGGATCGCGCACCAGCGCGTAGTCCTCGAACGGCGCCAGGTCCACCAACTCGCCGGTGCCGTCCGTCCCTGTCGCCGTGCTCTCGATCATCACCTCGACGTCGGCCGTTCCCACGCCCGGGCAGGGCGACGCCTCCAGGCACCCGGGCACCATCGCCGAGGCCAGGTCGCGCGCCACGCCGTAGAGCTCGGGGCCGAGCGTGTCGGTGCAGGCGGTGCCCGAAACGGTCGTGGTGCCTGCGATCGTCAGCACGCGCGGGTCCGGGATGGAGCAGATCGGCGAGAGGCCGCCTTCGTCGGGCTGCAGGATGGGGCCGCTGCCGCCCGAAGTGCTGTCGCTGCCGGTGCCGGCGTCCCCGACGGGCACGGGCAGGCGCGCCACGTAGACGTCGGCGACGCCGGGGATCGCCGCGGCGGCCTCCGCCAGCAGCGCCGGGCCGTCGAGCGCGCTGTCCGGCGACAGCGTGCACTTGAACACCGACGTGCCCGGCACGGGATCGCCGCAGGCGCTCTGGCTGGTTTCCGACGCGGAGATGACGACGACGGCCAGCACCGAGCCGGGCAAGAGCAGGCCCGACGCCGCGAGCCGTTCAGGCGACAGCGCGGCCCGCGCGGCTCCGAACGGGTCGCTCGTGAGCGTCGTGCCGACGTCCATCAAGCACTCCAGCGCCAGGGCGGCCGACGGCGTCGACGCCGTGACGACGGGCTCGAGCGTGCCGGCCAGCGCCTTGCAATCGGGGTGCGCGATGTCCGGACAGGCGTCGCGCGCGTCGTCGGCCGGCGCGCGCCGCAGCTCGCCGGTGCGGTGCGGGTCCGAGACGTCGGCCGAAACGACGCCCACGTGGAACGCCAGGTCGGGCGCCAGCGAGCGCAGGCCGTCGACGAAAGATGGCACGCCGCTCCACAGCGCCGACTGCAGGCCGCACGTCCCGACGGGCGCGTCGACGACGAACAGAACCGTCGCGCCCGGCGTCTCCGTCCAGGCGAAGTGGTCGGTGGCGACCAGTGCGCCGGGGCCGGCAGGCTGCCAGAGAAAGTGGGTCGACTCGGTGGCCTGGCAGGAGGCGAGGCCCGCCACGCCCACCGCCGCCACCGCCCACACCCACGTCGCGCCCTGCCGACTCATGGATCTTCGAGCCTAGCACCCCGGTTCGAGAGCGAGAAGGTGGGGAAGTGTGGGTTCAACAGCTCACGCGGTGCCGGTGGCTCCACCGCCGCCGCCGCCGGCGCCGCCGCTTCCGCCGGCTCCACCGCCGCCGCCGCCCGCCCCGCCGCCGCCCGGCGCCGCCTTGTAGGAGACGCGCACCGCCTTGACGTTCCCCGGGTAGACGCCTTCGTGGCGCGCGTGGCCGTCGGCATCGGCCTTGCCCGTGACGTGCGAGCCGTCGTCCAGCGCCAGCTCGTACTCGGCGCCGGGAAGCGCCTTCCCGTCCGGGTCGGTGATCGTCAGATCGACCCAGGTGACGAGCTTCAGCACACCGCTCTTGGAGGTCTTGCCCTGGGCGGTCACCTCGAACTCGAACTCGGGCGGCGAGCCGGCAGGCAGCTCCGGCGTCCACTGCGCCGTCGCCTTGCCGCCGCTCACCGTGCCGCTCACGGTCGCTAGCGTTTTGCCGTCGCGGTCCTTGACCTCGAACGACGCGCTCGTGCCGTCGGGGATGTTGCCCACCTGCGCCGACAGCGTGGCGTCGCCCTCGCCCAGCACCGCGTGGCTGCCGCTCCAGGCGGCCGATACGACCACGGGCGGAGGCTCCTGCACCGCGGGAAGCTCCGCTGTCGTGACCTCGCCGGCGGCGGCCGCCGCCGCGGCGCTGTACTCCACCCACTCGACGGCTTCGCTGTCGGTGCGCTCCTGCGCGGTGCCGGCGCCGACGCTGATGCCGCCCACCGATCCGGCCGTCGCGCCGGAGGGGTTGAGCTGGATCTTGGGCGCCTTCCAGGTCATCTTCGGCCCGGCCTCGATGCTCATCGTCGAGCCGGCCTGCACCGTGTGGGTCTTGCCGACGCTGAAGGTCACGTCGCCGCCGACGTTGATCTCGATGTTCTTCGCTTCCCAGGTCACCTGCCCCTTCGGCGCCCAGTGGTTCAGGTGGCCGTTG
>DASYRF010000433.1:0-11015 GCA_036004705.1 Myxococcota bacterium | reverse complement strand
CGGCCGCTTTAATCGCCACAAATCGACTCGCGGCGAAAGGGCACCGGGCAGGGCCGCGCGGGAGGAGGCGGATGCGCGCTCGACCAATTCTCGGCACGCTGGCGCTTGCCGTGGCGCTGGCGGCGCCCGGCAGCGGCTGTCTGTGCGGCGCCACCGGCCGCGGCTCGGATTCCGGCGGCGGCGGCGGCGACGGCGGCAGCAACGGCGGCGGCGACGGCGGCGGCGGCGGCGTGGACGGCGGCGGCGGCAGCTCCACCGACGCGGCGCCCTGCGTCGCCACCAACGTCGGCGCCACGACGGCGACGCGCCCCGTCGACATCATCTGGATCATCGACAACTCGGGGTCGATGGACTACGAGGAGGGCCAGGTCCAGGCGAACATGGACACCTTCGCCACCATGGTGGGGGGGTTCGGCATCGACTACCACGTCGTCGTCATCACCGACACGAGCCACATCAGCATCACGCCCACCGACCCCACGCGTTTCCGCTTCGTCAACCAGAACGTCGACTCCAACAACTCCCTGGTGCTGATCCTGTCGACCTACCCGCTGTGGCAGGACTTCCTGCGCCCCGGCGCCGTGCGCCACTTCGTCGAGGTGTCCGACGACGAGTCCACCGACCTCAGCGCCTCGAGCTTCCTCACCATGCTGGGCGCGCTGACGATGCCCGGCTTCCCGGCCACGGCGACCGAGCCCTACGGCTTCATCTTCCACGCGATCGTCGCGGAGGACGATCCCCTCTGCAACGCCAGCGGCTTCCCGTGTCCGTGCACGGCGGCCGGCTGCGCCTGCATATTCACGGCCGCGGCACGCGGCCAGGAGTACATCACGTTGCAGACGATGACCGGCGGCGTGTTCAACTCGCTCTGCGCGCTGTCGAGCACGTCGTGGGGGCCGGTGTTCTCGGCGCTGGCGGCGGCGACGATGGCCAACACGATGCTCCCCTGCAACTTCGAGATCCCGCCCGCGCCCATGGGCATGACGATCGACTACGACGCCGTGAACTTTTCCTACACGCCCAGCGGCGGCACGGCCGCCTACATCCCGCGCGTCGCCTCCATGGCCGCCTGCGGGCCCACCGGCGGCTGGTACTACGACGACCCCGTCATGCCGACGATGCTCATCGCCTGTCCGGCCACCTGCACCGTCCTGATGAACGACCCCGGCGGCGTCGTCGAAGTCGCCTTCGGCTGCGGGACGATTATTCAATAGGCGGGGCCGGCCCGGCCCGCCGCGGGTCAGCGCGTGAGGGTCGGCGTGTTCGACGAAACGCGCTCGATGTTCGAGGCGTCGAGCTCGTCGCGCGAGAAATTGGCGGGGTCGAAGCCGGGGATGTCCAGCGCCAGCGCGCCCAGCTGGATGTCGCCGACCGGGAGCGCCATTCCCCCGGCTTCCGGCGGCAGGTCCGGGAACGCGAAGTCCGACGCGTAGGTCGTGTCCAAGAACGCCACGTTCCACAGAAGCAGGTTGCTCGGGTCGCGGAGCTCCGCCGCCAGCACGCTGGCGTCAGGGTCGCCGGCGAAGCCGAACTGGTTCCCCATCGCGCTGATGCCGGTGGGCGGGTCGAGGAAGTCGGGCAGCACGATCCCCGCGGCGGCTTCGGCGTCGGTGATGCCGCCCACGTTGATCGTCGAGCTCGGACGCCCGCCGCTCGGCATCGACTGCGCCGCCACCGCCAGCACCCGGTAGCTCGCTCCGCTGAGCGGCCCGCTCAAGGCCGGGAACGCCGCCACCGGCGCGGCCGTGTCGAGACTCTGGAACGCGTAGAGCCAGCCTTCGTCCGTGCCGAGCTCAACGAAAGGCAGCAGCGCCAGCGCGTCGAGCCCCGGCGGCGCGCCCGGCACCGTCAGGTCCGCGGACACCACGTCCATCGTCGGCGCCGGCAGGGTCTCGTTCGTCACGGCCGCGCCGTTCGTCAGGTCGAGCCCCGGCAGGAGCCCCCAGCCCATCATCACCGGCACGTCGTCGGACGGGTCGAGGTTCCCCATCGTGTCCAGGTCGAATAACAAATAGTAGTGCGCTTGCGGGCCGGTGCGCGCGATCATGTGCCACGCGCAGGGCGGGTCGATCGGCAGCCCCTTCACGCAGGCGTTCTCCGGCAGCCCGCCGGGCAGGGTCGGCTGCTGGATGTTGTTGCCCGCGTCGCCGAAGCTCTCCGTCCACGAGTACAGGACGAGGGCGAGCCAGATGTGGTTGGCGGGCAGGGCGGGAAGCGCGTCCCAGGCGTCGATCGTTCCGCGTACGTCGGCGGTCTCGACGTTGCCGGCGCCGCCGTCGTCGTAGCGCAGCGGAACCGTCACGTTCGCGCCGTTCACGCCGAACCAGGTCGTGTTGGCAAAGCCTGAGGCCGCCGCGGTCACGTTCTGCGGGCCGCGCAGGTGGCGGTCCTCGAAGCGCGCCAGCCCCGTCTGATCGGTGAACCCGGAGAACGTCGTGCCGTCGCCCTCCAGGAACACGTAGGCGCCCGGCACCGGGTCGCCCGTCGCGTCGTCGACCACGTAGACGTTGGCGAAGCGCGCGATCTCCCCCGAGCCGACGCCGCCGCCGGGGATGAGCATCGGGTCGGCGTTGTTGCGCGCCCCACAGCCCGCCGCGGTCGCGAGCAGCGGCAGGGCGGCAGCGGCAAGCACCGCAGCAGCGCGGCGCGCCGCGCAACGCGGCCGCCGTCCGTCACGCAGGTCTGGCATCGATCTTCTCCTGTGGGCGCACGCCCATCCTTGTCGCGGCGGGCGGAGTTGTCAACTGGGGGCGGTCCGATGCAGTATCGCAGCCGTTTCCACCCCACCCCCAGGAGGCGTCATGGCGAGCAAGAAGAAGGCGAAGAAGACGAGCCCAAAGCCGAAGGCGCGGTCGAAGCCGGCGGCGCGACGCGCGGCCCCCAAGGCGCCGGCGAAGCGCCCGGCCAAGCCGCCCAACATGACCTGGGTCGCGCCCTACCTCATCGCGCGCGACGTGGACGGCGTCGTCTCGTTCTACGAGCGCGCGTTCGGCTTCAAGCGGCGCAGCGGCATCCCCGGCCCCGACGGCAAGCTCGCCCACGCCGAGCTCACCTACAAGGACGCCGTGATCATGGTCGGCCGCCCGATGGACACGGCCGTCAAGACGCCCGCCGAGTCGGGCGGCTGCCCGCTCTCGCTGTACGTGTACGTGGACGACGTGGACGCGTTTCATGCGCGCGCCTGCGGCGGCGGGGCGCAGGGCACCGTCGCGCCCAGGACGGAGTACTGGGGCGACCGGATGTGCGTGTGCACCGACCCCGAGGGCTACCGCTGGACGTTCGCCACCAACGTCGGCGACTTCGATCCGTCGAAGGCCCCCGGCGCCACGGGCGGCGCGCCGCCCGCCTAGCGCGGCCTTCACGGCCGCTGCGCCTGCCCGACCAGGCCCAGCACCACCGCACCGCCCACCGGCCGCGCGCCACCTTCCTTGACACCCCATCCCCGCTCCGCTATTCATCGCCCCGGCCGCGCCCCCGCGCGCGCGGCCGCTGTGGGGCTGTAGCTCAGCTGGGAGAGCGCTAGAATCGCACTCTAGAGGCCACCGGTTCGATCCCGGTCAGCTCCACCACTTCTTCTCCCCCTAGGCGTCCCGCGAGGACCGCTGCGGGAGCTCCGAACCAGTCCACACCGCCGCGGCGGGCGAGTTGATCGGGGGGCTCCCGTCGAATGCCATCGGCCGCCAGACGTCGAGCGCGGGATCGTAGACGGCTCCGCCGGAGCGACGAACGATCTTCTCGTGGTCGCGCATTCGCTCTCGCCCGCCTACGCGGGCGGCGCCGTCGTCGACGACGGCAAGGCGGTCACGTTCGTCTCGCGGTTCCGCTCGCCGTGCCCGTCCGATCCGCTGCCCATGCCCATCGAGACGCGGTTCGCGTTCGCCCTCCCGAAGCACGCGGCGAGGGCGTACCGGGAGGCGTCCTGCACGATTCCGCCGCACTGCGACTGACGCCGGTCCGCGCTCCGGTGCACAGGGCGCCCGCTTGGCGCCACGGCGTGGCGGCGGCCCGCGGGATCTGAGAGGATCGCGGATATGACAGGGTGGTGGCACGAGCGCGGGCGCCGCTTGGTGATCGCCGGCCTGGCTGTCGCTTGCCTCTCGGCGTGTGCATGCCGCGCCGGAGCGCGCGGCGACGCGGAGGCGGGCCCGGGCGCCGGAGACGCGGCCTGCGCGCCGACCTCGACGGACGGCGCCTGCCCTGCCCCCGGCGCCGGCATCGCGTGGTCCGCGCCAGAGCAGATCTATCTGGGCTACCTGCTGCACACCCGCCTGCGTTTCAGGCCCGACGGCACGCCCGTCATTCTCGCCTACGACGGGCCGGCGTGGTTCGGCGCGTGCAGCGCGGGCGGCGCGGCGCTCGATTCCCGCGTCTACTTCGTCACGCCGGACGGCGCCGGGAGCTGGACGAGCGAAGAGCTCGGCGAGCGCTTCCATCGCAGCTTCGTGGGCGATCCCTGGATGGCGCTCACCATCGACCCCGGCAGCGGCGCGCCGTGCGTCGCCTACCTCGGCAACTATCCACAGATCTACGACCCGCTGCCGACGTGCGGCGACCATGACCTGCTGGTGCGCTGTCGGGACGCCTCCGGCTGGGGCGCGCCGACGATTGCGGCGGCCGGGATCGACCCGGCCGACCCGTGCGATCCGGCGTGCGCCCCCGCCGCCGTGAAGGGCATCACGCCGGCGCTCGAGCTCGGCCCCGACGGTGCTCTGGTGGTGGCCTACCGCGCGCAGCCGGATGGGTGGCGCGGGACGGCGCCGGGGGCGGGCTGGCTGGAGCTCGCGTCGGCGCCCGCGGCGGACGCGACCTGGACGTCCGCGGCCGTGGCGGGGACAGCCGGCGGCGGGCTCGACGCGGCGCTGGCATTCGACCCGACGGGCCGCGCGGTCGTCGCGCATCTGGACGTGGATGGGAGCGCGCACCTCTCGCGGCAGCTCGGAGCCACCTGGGAGACGCGCGCCCTTCCTTCGCCGGCGGCGCGAACGCTGGAGATGACCGTCGCGCCCGACGGCGCCATCTACGTGGCGCTCGGCACGTCGTGCCCGCTGCGGCTCGTCGTCCTGAGCTCGACCGACGGCGGCGGCTCCTGGACCGAGACCGTGGTCGACGAGGACGGCGCCACCGGCCTCGACCCGTCGATGCGCTTGACGGCCGACGGCCGGCCCGTGGTCGCCTACAAGCGCTGCGGCTCTGGCGGCGGCTGTGCTGCGTCGTGCTACTCGCTGGAAGACGCCGTGAAGATCGCGTGGCTCGCCGGCGACGGCTGGCACGTGCAGACGGTCGGCGACGGCGGGGACCATCACGTGTTCTACCCGTCGCTGGATCTCGCGCCCGACGGCGCGATCGGCGTCGCCTACTGGGTGGAGCTTCCGGAGTCCTACTGGCTGGAGCTGGCGCACGGCCGCTTCGAGTGAGGGCGACGGGCCCGCGATGGGCCCACGCTTGCATCGGCGCCGCCGGCGGCCTTACGATCGCTCGTCCGAAAACGACGCGGCGGGCGTGCCACGGCGGCGCGCGGCCGCCGTGGCCAGGCGGGGGGCGACGGAGGGGACGTGAAGGAACGTGATGGACGCAGGACGCCGCAGCGCGGCTTCACGGCCGGGGCGGCGCTCGCCGCGGTGCTGGTGGCGTCGGTGGTCGTGGTGGCGGTGGCGGCGGTCGGCTGCGGAGGACGGTCGGTACACGTGTACGCGCCGGTCGCGGACGGCGCGGCGACCAAGTACACCGAGTCGGTGAGCGTGAAGCCGGGCGGTCGGGCCGACGTGAAGCTCAAATGCACGGCGCCCCTTCCGTTCGCCAAGGACGTCGTCGTGACCTACAAGGGCGGGAGCGTCACCGTCGAGTACAACTGCGCCGCGACGGCCGCCGCCCCCGGCGGGCTGGAGGGCCCGCGTCCGGGCGGACTGGAGCCCCCTCCGGCGGTCGGACCCGCGCCGACGCCGGCGCCGGCGCCGGCCCCGTCCCCGGGCACGGGGCGCGCCGCACCCGTTCCGCCGGCCGACTAGCCGCACCAACCTCCAGCAACGCAGGGGTCACATGCTCAGCTACCGCGACAACGTCGCCTTCCAGAACGAGCACGGCACCATCAAGCGCACCTTGCCGCGGGTCGCCGTTCCCACGAACCTCGACGACAACGGGCAGACCCCGGCGCAGCAGCCCTGGAAGGCGGGGCTGGCGGCGCTGCGCAAGCTCGTGCAGGAAGCGCGCACGGCCGGCACGAGCCTCACGCCGCTCGGCAGCGCCTGGTCCCTCTCGCCCGCCCACGACCCGACCGGCTGGCTGGTCGAGACGAAGTTCCTGAACGAGATCCCCGCCATCGGCCTGGCCGCGCCGCACGTCGAGCCCGGTTACGCCGGCGATCCGGCGGGCCTGCTGTTCGCCCAGTGCGGCAACACCGTCGCGCGCCTGCATCTGGAGCTCGCCCGCAAGGGCCGATCCCTGCGTACGTCCGGCGCGAGCTGCGGCCAGACCATCGCCGGCGCCACCGCCACCGGCACGCACGGGTCGGCGTTCGACGTGGGTGCGCTGCACGACACCATCGTCGGGCTGCACGTCGTCGGCGAGGACGGCCGGGTGTTCTGGATCGAGCGCAAGAGCCGCCCCGTGGTGAGCCAGGCGTTCGCCACGCTCGTCGAGGCGCAGCTGCGGCGCGAGAGCGACGACCTCTTCAACGCCGCGGTCGTCAGCTTCGGCGCCTTCGGGCTCATCCACGCGGTCCTCGTCGAGACCGACCCGCTCTTCCTGCTCAAGCGCTACCGCCAGCGCGTGCCGCTCGACGAGGTGATGGACGGGATCGCCTGGTCGCCGGGCGGCGGCCTGGTCTTCCCCGCGCAGGCGCTGCCGCGCGGCCGCGATCAGCTGTTCCACTTCGACCTGCTGATCAATCCCAACGACGTGGCCAAGAAGGGCGCGATCGTCCAGACGATCTACCGGTCCGGCACCGTGGCCGACTACCACTACGACGACCAGGCCGCGAAGAACCTGGGCAAGGGCGACGACGTCCTGGGCGTCGTCTCGCATCTCATCGAGACGCTCCAGGCGTTCACCAATCCCGAGGTCCAGGCCACCATCAAGAAGCTCGAGAAGCAGCGTTATCCCGACACCGGAATGACCCCCGAGGTCGGGGTGCTGGGCGAGCTCTTCCCGCGCGTGGAGTTCCGCTCGGGCGGCGACAGCATCGAGATCGGCGTGGACGTGCGCAACGCCAAGGCCGCCCTGGAGGCCTGCCTCCACGTCGTGCGCCAGCCGCTGGTGGCCTATCCAGGGCTCATGGGCGTGCGCTTCGTGAAAGGCTCGGCGGCGACCCTCGCCTTCACGCGCTTTCCGATGACGTGCACCATCGAGCTGCCGAGCGTGCGCACCAAGAAGACGCCGAAGCTCTATGCGCGGATCTTCGATCGGCTGCGCGCGAAGAAGATCCCGTTCACGCAGCACTGGGGCCAGACGGGCGAGTACACCGAGCCGCGCGTGCGGCAGATGCACGGCGACGCCGCCGTGGACGCCTGGCGCGCCCAGCGGGCCGCCTTCCTCGGCCCCACCGGCGCGGCGCGCTTCCGCAGCACGCTCGTGCACGGCGCGAACCTCGGCTAGGAACGTCGCGGGCTGGGAAGCGCCGCGGCGCGTTCCGCGGCACGCTCGTGCACGGCGCGAACGTCGGCCAGAGCGGCGGGCCAGAGCGGCGGCTAGAGCGGCGATCACCCCCATTGAGGGGTATTCGGCGCTCTAGGAAACATCGAGCGGGGAGGCAGCGCGCGAGGGCGCGGCGCGCGCCATTGAATCGGCCGCTCGGGGGCCCCCCGGTCCTGCTATGATGCGTCGCACGCGCAACTCAAGAGGAGAGCCCTTGAAGCGACCCGCTCGCCGCCTTCGCCTGTCGTCGTTCGCCTTGGCCCTCGCGCTCGCCGCCCTGGCGGCGGGCGGCTGCCACCACGACGCGACCGACTCCGCCACGCCCGAGAGCGACGGCGCGCCCGGCAGCGACGCCACGCCCGGCACCGACGCGACGCCCGGCACCGACGCCGTTCCCGGCACCGACGCCGCGCCCTGCACGGGCAGCGCGATCCTGCGCGGAAACGTCACCGTCGGCGGTGCCGTCACGTGCGGCGCCACCGCCGCCGATGACTGCATCGGCGACGTCTACGTGGCGCTCTTCGACGTGGACCCGGCGACGAACCCGACGGCCCTCCCCGTGGCCGTCGCCTACCCGCTCACGGCCGCCAACCTGTCGGGCGGCATGATGGTGCAGTACGAGATGGACCCGGCGCCGTGCGGCGACCACTACGTCAACGGCTTCATGGACGACGACGGCAACGCCGCCCCGCCGGCGACGCTGCCCGACACGGGCGACCCGGTCGCGGGGACGTCGGCCATGGTGTCGCTCCCCGGTGACTTCTCCACGGTCTACGCCGACCTCTCGCTGAACGTTCGCCTGCCGTAGCGTGCGCCGCCGCGCGCTCGCACTGGGGGCTTGCCTGCTGCTCGCAGGGTCGTGCCACCGCGGTGCCGCGCCCGACGCGGGGACGAGCGGCGACGCCGCGGGGGCGAGCGATGCGGCCGGCGCGCTCGACGCCGCGGCTGCCGACGCGACTGCGGCCGCGGACGCCGGGCCCGCCGCGGACCCGCTCGCCGGGGCGGGCGCCGTGACGCTCGTCGCAGGCGGCTTCATGTTCGTCGAGGGGCCGCAGTGGGTGGCGTCGCGCGGGACGCTGCTCTTCTCCGACATCCCCGGCGATACCATCTACGAGTTGACTCCAGGCACCGGGGCGGTGGCGCCCTTCCGTACGCCGAGCGGCAACTCCAACGGACTGGGGCTGACGCCCGACGGCCGCTTGCTGGCGGCCGAGCACGGCAACCGGCGCGTGTCGGTGAGCGATCTCGGCGGCCCGCCGGCGGCGCTCGCCGACGCTTACATGGGGGCGGCCCTCAACTCGCCCAACGACGTCGTCGCCCGCAGCGACGGCACGGTCTACTTCACCGATCCGCCCTACGGCATCACCGACGCGCAGCGCGAGCTGTCCTTCATGGGCGTCTTCCGCGTGCCCGCCCCGGGCGCCCCGGTGCCCGACCCGGTGGCCGAATGGATGGGCGACCTCCTCGCGCGTCCGAACGGCATCGGGCTCTCGCCCGACGAGAGCGTGCTCTACGTCTCCGACACCGACGCCGGGGTGGTGCGCGCGTTCGACGTCGCCGCCGGCGGCGCGCTCGGCGTCGAGCGCGTCCTCTCCGCCGACGTGCCCGGCGCGGACGGGCTTGCCGTGGACGCCGCCGGCAACCTCTTCGTCGCGACCTCCGCGGGCATCCGCGCGCTCTCCCCCGACGGCGCCACCTGGGGGACCCTCGCCGTGCCCGAGCAGCCCGCCAACTGCGCGTTCGGCGACGCCGACGCGCGGACGCTGTACATCACGGCGCGGACGAGCCTCTACCAGGTCCGCCTCGCCGGGCCCGGTCTACCCACGCACTAAGTCCTACGGGTCCTGCCGCGGACCGCGCCGGTGCCTCAGGGCGGCGGGCCGGCCACCGTCGCACGCCTCGCAGCTTCCCGAGCCTCCGGCACCGGCGCCGCACGCGCACGTGCGCCGCAGGACGCCCGCGCCCGCCCCGGCGGCGCCCTGCCCCGCGTCGCCCTGCTGCGCCACGTGCGTGCGCTCGTGCGCCAGCAGCCACGCTCCAGCACGGCGGTGCGGGCTCGTACGCGCCGGCGAGGAAGAACACGTCCTCGCCGAGCGTGAAGGCGCGCGCGCCCAGGCCCGCGCTCAGGCCGTCGGCCTCCGGGTCGTCGTGCACGACGACGACCACGACGACGACGACGACCACGACCACGACCATGACGACGACCACGACGACGACGACGACCACGACCACGACGCCGGAGTCGAGCGCCGCGCACCGGCGGCCTCCACCACGAGCTCAAGGACCGCGGCCCCGACTGCAGACTCGCCCCGCAGTAGTCCGCGGCGCGCGCCCGTACGGCGCAGCGCGGCGCCCCGCACGCCCCGTCCCGACCGCAGCGGCCGAGCGCCACGGCCCCGCGACCCCCTGGCGCCTGCGTCGCAGTCGCCGCGATCTGGTGGAAGGCATCCCGCATCCGCGGTGCGCCAGGCGCGCCGGCGCGCTCACCCCACCGCACTTGCGGTCCGCCTCCCACCACGCCGCGCCCGCGCCGCCGCACCTGCGGTCCGCCGGGCGCGCCGCCGCGCTCGCCCCGCCGCACTTGCGATCCCCCGGGCGCACCGCCGCGCTCGCCCCGCCGCAGATGCGATCCGCCTGGCGCGCCGCCGCGCTCGCTCCACCGCACTTGCGGTCCGCCTTCCACCACGCCGCGCTCGCCCCGCCGCACTTGCGGTCCGCCGGGCGCGCCCCCGCGCTCGCCCCGCCGCACTTGCAGTCCGCGAGGCGCGCCGCCGCGCTCGCCCCGCCGCACTTGCGGTCCGCGAGGCGCACCGCCGCGCTCGCCCCGCCGCAGATGCGGTCCGCCTTCCACCTCCCCGCGCCCGCACCACCACAGACTCAGGGCGCCCTCCGCCCTCGCCGCGGCCCCCCGCCGCCGGGGCGCCCCGCCTACCACGACCTCGCGCCACCCTCACCCCCGCCCCGCCGCGTCCAGCCCCCTCCTTCGCCGCTGCTGCCCCCTTTTCGACTGCAAGCCGTTGCAGTCGCGCCCTGCAAGCCCTTGCAGTCGATCGCAACCACCCGGCGCGCGCCCCGTTTCGGCCCCGCCCGCGCCTGCAAGCGCTTGCAGTCCCCCCCTGCAACGGCTTGCAGTCCTCCCCCCGGCGCGCCCCTAACCCCGCGAATCCCCCGCCCCGCACGCGCCCCCCGCGCCTGGCACCGCGGCTGCACTCTCCCCCTGCAAGGACGCGCGGTCATGGTGACCGGGCGCCGAGCAACCCGGACTCAACAGGAGAGGTCATGAACACCACGCTGGAGAAGGTACAGAGCATTGAGCAGAGCTTGAATCGGTTGTACGAGGACGCCCAGGCCGAGGGCGGCGCCGCCGCGCGCGGCGGTGCGTTGGT